>JBAYVP010000005.1:0-42289 GCA_041674485.1 Sulfuricellaceae bacterium | reverse complement strand
GCCCGGCACCTTGCCGTACTGGGCATTCAAGGAAGGTAAGGTGCTGCATGACGGCCTCGTTTGACGAAGCGCGGCGTTTCTTGAAACTGGCAAGCGATGATTTTGCTGCATTCCGGGCACTGGCGGCCACCCCCCATATTCGCCAAGCCATTGCCATTTTCCATGTCCAGCAAGCCATCGAAAAAAATATGAAAGCGGTTCTGTTTACCCTGGGTGCAGAGTTCCGCCGCACCCATGAAAGTGAAAGGGGACGCTACCCTTTATCCAATTCGTATCAGGCTTTATCGAGATGAGTCAAAAAGGGTAGCGTCCTAGGCTGTCGAAATTTATCATTTTTTGACAACCGATCAGCACTGGTTTTTGGATTTCTCTCAATTTACGGACAGGGTCAAATTTTCCCGTTCATGGTTCGACAGGCTCTCAAGAAACAGCTTTTTTATTCATATATATCAATGGCAAATATAACCACAATGGCGGAATGAAAGCCATTAAACGAGCGTCAAACAGCAACCATGCCCCCCTGTTTCTTGCCAACGCCTTTCGACCTACGGGCGAATATTCTACTCACCACGAACGGGAAAATTTGACCCTGTCCTGGATACGTATGCTGAGGTTGCGCCATGACAACCTACCTTATTTTTAATCCGTTCGTCCTGAGCCTGTCGAAGGATGAACGGATTAAAAATAAGGTAGGTCGTGACGTTTCCGGGCATATCCAAAAACCGGGAAGCTGAAATTTCGATAAAAACGCTGTATTTCGACAGCCTAGTAGCGTCCCCTTTATTCGTAGGTCGAAAGGCGTTGGCAAGAAACAGGGATTATAGTTGCTGTTTGGCGCTCGTTTAATGATTTTTGTGCGGCTATTGTGGTTATTTTTTCCATTGATATATATGACTAAAAAAGCTGTTTCTTGAGAGCCTGTCGAACCATGAACGGAAAATCATACTGAAGAATCTTGCTAACCAGGATGTGCTTTGAAATGTGCCCTGCCTGGCAAACACCAACAACCTGAATTCAAGGAAAACTCCATGCCCAAGCCTGTAGCCATTCGTATTCTGGAACACGATAACAATCGCCGGGGGGACTTGTTCGGCAGACTGATGGGCGATCTCTTCGTCGCGCTGGGTTATGAGCAACCCCGTCTGAACATTCAAAAATCGGGACGGGAAATCGATCTCGATGCCAAGCATCGCCTGGAAACGCGCCGCGCCATTGGTGAATGCAAAGCCACCCAGGAGGCGATAGGCGGCGCTGATTTGAACAAGCTCGTCGGCGTCCTGGATGCCGAGCATGACGACAAGCTCCCGCTCACCGGCTATTTCGTTTCCCTCTCCGGTTTCAAGGAAACAGCCATCGAACAAGAACACAAACGGACACGCAAAATCGTGCTGCTTGATGGTGGGAAGGTGGTTGAAGAATTGATCAACGGTCGCATCCTCATCAGCCGGGATCATGCCGCCGAACAAGCGGGCAGATGTTGTGCTGCTCATGCTTGCTTGACCCTGAACACGGAGTCCGAACTCCTGGCACATGAAAAAGGGTGGATTTGGGCGCTCTATTATGCCCAGGGCATGCAACGCAGCCATTTTGTGCTGATCCATTCCGACGGCACGCCGCTTGCCCGGCAAATCGCCGAAGAAATCATCAATGCCGACAAAACCTGCGGTGGCAATCTACACAGCTTGGATTGCCTCAACCCCGCGCCATCCAAGGTATCGACGGCCAAGGAAGCGTTGGAGTCCTACCGGAAATACCTTGATAACGAATGTGGTCATATCCAACTCGACGGACTCCCTGCCGATAGTGACGTGGGGTCACGCCGTCTCCGCCTGGAAAATCTGTTCGTCCCGCTCTATCTGGATGTCATTACTGGGGAACAAAAAGTGGAACGCCAGCCCGCCGGCAAGGTGTTGGCGGATCATTCGCGCTTGGCGATCCTCGCCGCTCCCGGCGGCGGCAAGTCTACCCTGATCAAGCGCCTCGCCGTTGCTTACGCCGATCTTGCCCGGCTTGGGCAGGCCGACGACGAGTTGCCACAACGCGCTTGGCTGCCGCTGTTCTTTCGCTGTCGCGAATTGCGCGAACTGGCGCGCGGCTCGTTCGCGGAACTGTTGGATGCCTTATCCCAGCGCGAGCCGGTGCGCCTACATGCCGCCGAATTCCGCGCCCATGCGGACAGCGAACTCCTGGCAGGGCGCGTGTTACTGCTGGTAGACGGGCTGGACGAGATTTCCGATGACGGCGACCGCGCCGCCTTCGTTTGCACCTTGCGCTCCGCGCTGATGGCCTATCCCGGTATCGCGCTGGTCGTGACATCACGCGAAGCCGGATTCCGCCATGTCGCTCCGCATCTGGCGCCGATCTGCACCCGTGCCACGCTCTCGCCCTTCAACGATGACGACATCCGTCGTCTCAGTGTGGCTTGGCACAAAGAAGTCGTGAATGACTCGGAAAAAGTCCGCATTGACGCCGAAACGCTGGCGGACTCCATCGCCCGTAACGACCGCATCTGCCGTCTGGCATCCAACCCGCTGCTGCTTACCACTTTGCTGCTGGTCAAGCGCTGGGTCGGCTCGCTTCCCACCCGGCGCGCCGTTCTCTACGGCAAGGCGGTCGAAGTGCTGCTGATGACCTGGAACACCGAAGGCCACGAACCGATCCCACAAGAAGAAGCGCTGCCACAGCTTTGTTATGTGGCCTCCGCGATGATGCTGGCCGGCATCCAGAAAATCAGCCGCCCGCGTCTTGCCGCCTGTCTTCAGGAAGCGCGCGATGCCCTACCGACGGAGCTTGGTTACGTCAAGGAACCGGTCGATCAATTCATCCGCCGCGTCGAAGACCGTAGCAGCTTGCTGATGATGAGCGGCCACGACATTGAGGACGGCAGGCTGGTGGAATTTTTCGAGTTCCGCCACCTCACTTTCCAGGAATACCTTGCCGCCCAAGCCATGGTCAAAGGCTGGCATCCCGGACGAAAAGATGACGATACCCTGGCCGGTGTGCTCGAACCGCATTTCAAGGAAGAAGCGTGGCGGGAGGTAATTCCGCTGGCTGCGGTGCAGGGCGGCAGGGAAACCGAGGGATTGATTCGTCGGTTGACGGAACAAGTTCGCACTCTGGCAACTATTACGGAACGTCAAAGCGAAGAAACGGGGATACCAACACTGCTTGCAACTTGCTTGGCGGACGAGGCTTCCGCGCGTCCTGATACCATCAAAGCCGCCGTGCGCGAATTGGTGCGGTTTGGCAACGAAGTTAGGTATATATCCTCATTTCCCGAGCTTGTCAAAGGAAAGTATGGCGAGAATTTGCTTGAGGAGGTTCGCCGGGAGTTTTTCTCGCCAGCGTATGCATCTCTCGTAAATGCAGCCTCGATTCTGAGCACATTCACTTGGAAGGTTGCTGCGGAGGGAAAGAATATAGCCCGTCTTGTCGATATGCTGCTCAGCCCTGACCGCGCCACACGACTTGAAGGGGCGCTAGGCTGTATGCAGGCTTATTATTCTTACAAACAGAACTCAAATCCCACTTTTCAAACCAGCCAAACCAGTCAAATCGGTGATGCTCTGGTGAATATACTATATTCAGATCAAATGCAGGAACAATATTGTGCAACTTGGGCATTGGCTTGGTTAGGGGAAAGCCGGCTTTGGATACCGCCTGAAGAACCTGATGTGCTCGGCAGGCTTTTTATGATCTGGCGTCACGGCAAGGGCGATGAGAACATCAACCGTTTTGCGGGATGGGCGTTGCGTAGTCAGCGCTTGATGTCCCGCGATGACACGCGATACCTGTCATCCGTCCCGAAGGAGGATATTGCCGATGCTTTGAAATCGTTCGAGCAACTCAGTGAGGATATGCAAATTATCGCGCTGGTGGTGGCGTGGTATTCGCGGGCATTCAGTGATGAAAAACTTGAGCAGAATTGCCGCGCTTTATTGAAAAATGGAACATCTGTGTATGCTAGCAAGAAGTCAATATTGCACAACCTTTTGAAAAAAATCGGCAAAGATCCCAGCCCTTGATCTTTCTTGCGAATCAGTAGAAGGGCACATTCCGCAGCCAAGTAGGATGGTTATATTTCTACATGGGCTGTTGCGGTGGGTTTACGGAAGTAGAAATACCGGCATCCGGCTCGTTCAACAAAATGGCAAGCAGTGCAGACATTGAAACCACTGCGTGGGCACAAAAAACGTTTCCACCCTCATTAAGTAAAAGGGGACGCTACTAGGCTGTCGAAATTTATTATTTTTTGACAAAAAATCAGTACTGGTTTTTGGATATTAATTGACCCGATTTGTCGTTGATTGGGGGGCGGGCGTCTCGCCCGCCATTACCATGCTTTCCAATATTTGACGGGCGAGACGCCCGTCCCCCCTTTGGCATCTTGTATATCCAAAACGCGGAAAACTTAAATTCGTCATAAACGCTGTATTTCGACAGCCTAGGACGCTACCCTTTATCCAATTCGCATCAGGCTTTATCGAGAAGAGTCAAAAAGTCGGGTGGGCACGTTTTTTGTGCCCACGCGGTTCAGAGGCGAAGGAGTTGTCGCCATGTCACAAATCACGCTATATCTGGACGATACAACGCAGGCATTGGTAGCGCAGGCCGCGCAGGCCAATGGCCTGTCGAAAAGCCGTTGGGTGGCGGAGATCATCCGCAAATACGCTGCCCATGAGTGGCCGCAGGATTGCCTGTCGTTGGCGGGGCGTTTTGCCGATTTTCCCCTGCGCGAAGAAAACCCGGCCTCGCAGGCAGCCGATGTTCCGCGTCTGGGTTTTTGATTGCCTGCCATGCTGATTCTCGACAGCAATACCGTCAGTTACTACTTTCGCGGCGACCCGCAGGTGGCGCCGTGTCTGCAAGCCCTTTCCCCCGCCGATGTCGGCGTGCCTGCCATTGTGGAATACGAACTGCATTACGGTCTTTTGCGTTTGCCGCCGGAGGCAGCCAATCCCCGTCTGGCGGCATTAGCCGCTTTGCTGCGACCGATGCAGGTTTTGCCGTTTGATAGCGAATGCGCGGCTCACGCCGCCCGCATTCGCGCCGAGCTTGAGGCCGCAGGCACGCCTATCGGCCCCCACGATACGTTGATAGCCGCCACGGCATTGCGTTATCAGGCCACGCTGGTAACGCGCAATGTGCGCGAATTTTCCCGCGTGCGGGGCTTGCAGTGGCTGAATTGGCACGAAGCCATTTGAGCGCCAAGTATGCAGAATCAATGCGCACTTGCTGGCATTGTCCAGCAGCTTGTTGGGCGATTGTTTCAGTATCGTAGGCTGGGGTGAGCTTGCGAACCCCAGCATTGCACGGGGTTGCACGATGCTGGGGTTCGTGCCTCACCCCAGCCTACAATAACTGTCTGAGGAACGTGTATGAAATATTCGCTCGTTCCCACGCGAAGCAAAGGAATGCAGTTCAGGGCACGCGGCGTCCCAAATCCGGCGTATGTGCTTCATCGCCAAAGCCGCAGAGACACTCGCTACGGCGCGGCATTGATTGCATTCCTTTGCCTTGCGTGGGAACGAGGTTAATCAGGCATGCACCGCATTCGCCAATACTTCAGTCGCCCATTGATTCAGGCTTTTGCCAGCCGCCCGCGCCGCGATCAGGGCTGATCCATGCACCTCTGGCGGAACGCGCAGCATGAGTTTCCCGCTGGCAGGTTTTGTCGGCTCTCTCCCCGTCGTGGCACAATCCGCAATGTAAAAATTTATCGCGGCTTCAAAATCGGAGCGCAGCTCTGCCGCATTTTCACCATGAAAGCTGATTCTTTCAGGCAACCCGAGCACGCGACCGACGAGGATGTTGTCCCGCTCGTCAAATTCGATTCTCGCGGTATATCCTTTATAGGTCAGGGTGTTCATATTGGTTCCTTTCCAAGTTCCGCGAGCCAGTCGCGTATTTCTTCAATTGTATATTTTTGCGTTTCCTTACCCGGATGCGGGCGATGCGGAAATACACGCACACCGTTTAATTCAAGCGAGACGCGAGAACCCGCCCCTTCCCGCACTGTGCCACCAAGCGCGATAACAAGTGCTTCCACATCGGAAAACAGGATTGAAGCCAATGTCGGCTTGGTGAAGATGGCGCACAACGTTTTTGCGTGTTTGGATTTCATGATACAAATGCTAGCTAATTACGCAAGCATTTGCAAGCGCAGTCGTCCCTACACAGCCCGGGAAGCCGTATAATATGCCAACGGCAAGCAGGCTGCGTCATGTCGGCGCAGCACTTTGCGGAATAATCCTTCTGGAAGCCCATGGCTGAAGATAGCGATCTCGAAAAATCGGAACCGGCGTCACAGCGACGCATAGAACAGGCTCGCGAGAAGGGGCAGATTGCCCGTTCGCGCGAGCTTTCGACGTTTGCGGTGCTGATGGCGTCGGGCGGGGCGTTGTTGGCGATGGGGCCGCAATTGATGGACAGCATGATGTCCCTGATGCGCAACAGTCTGACGATAGAGCGCGCCGTGGCGTTCGATCCTTCGCTGATGCTGGTGCGTTTGCAGCAGGAAACCTGGAATATGCTGCTGGCTTTTTTTCCTTTTATGGTGGTGATGGTGGTCGCCGCGATTGCCGCGCCGTTGGCATTGGGCGGCTGGTTGTTCGCGATGGAGGCGCTGGAGCCGGATTTCGGTCGGCTCAATCCGCTCAACGGCCTGGGGCGGATGTTTTCCTGGAACAGCGTGGCCGAATTGGGCAAGACGGTGCTCAAGTCGTCGTTGATCGGCGGCATTGCGGTGTGGGTGATTTTGCATAACAAGGATGCGTTTTTCGCGCTGATGATGGAGCCGCTCGAACAGGGCATTCCGCATGTGGGCAGCTTGGTGATGTCGACTTTCATGATGGTGGCGGGTTCGACGCTGTTGCTGGTGGCGGTGGATGTGCCTTTGCAGTTGTGGCAGCACAGCAGCAAATTGAAGATGACCAAGGAAGAGGTGCGCCAGGAATACAAGGAAACGGAAGGTTCGCCGGAGATCAAGGGGCGCATCCGCCAGTTGCAGCGCGAGGCGGCGCGCAAGCGGATGATGTCGGAAGTGCCCAAGGCCGATGTGATCGTCACCAACCCGACCCATTATGCGGTGGCGCTACGTTACCAGGACGATGCGATGGGCGCGCCCAAGGTGGTGGCGAAGGGTTCCGCGTTGCTGGCGCAACGCATCCGCGATCTCGGCGAGGAACACCATGTGCCGATTTTGCGTGCGCCGCCCTTGGCGCGCGCCTTGTATCACCATGCTGAATTGGATGAGGAAATTCCCGCAACCCTGTATACTGCGGTTGCTGAAGTATTGGCTTATGTTTATCAATTGCGCAAATATGAGGTCAGTGGCGGCTTGAAGCCGGAAGCGCCGCGCGAGTTGCCGGTGCCGCCGGAACTGGACCCGGAAAATCAGACGGAAAATGCGTAACGCAGCACTTAATATTCTCGTCGCGAGGTCGGCGCAATGAGCACCCAAGCCAACGCGTTGGCCTTTGTGGGCGGGTTGAATCTCGGCAGGATGGCCGGGCCGGTGCTCGTCATCCTGATTCTGGGGATGATGATACTGCCGCTGCCGCCGCTGCTGCTCGATCTGTTGTTCACTTTCAACATCGCCTTGTCGATGATTGTGCTGCTGGTTAGCCTGTATACCCAGAAGCCTCTCGAATTCGCGGTTTTTCCAACGGTGCTGCTGGTGACCACGTTGTTGCGGCTATCGCTCAATGTGGCTTCGGCGCGCATTGTGCTGATGGAAGGACACACCGGTCCCGGCGCGGCCGGCAAGGTGATTGAGGCGTTCGGCCATTTCCTGGTGGGCGGCAATTACACCGTCGGTATCGTGGTGTTTATTATCCTGGTGGTGATCAATTTCGTGGTGATCACCAAGGGCGCCGGGCGTATCGCCGAGGTCGGCGCACGTTTCGCGCTGGATGCGATGCCCGGCAAGCAGATGGCGATCGATGCCGATCTCAACGCCGGCCTGATCGGCGAGGAGGAGGCTAAGTTACGCCGCGCCACCGTGTCGCAGGAAGCCGATTTTTACGGTTCGATGGACGGCGCCAGCAAATTCGTGCGCGGCGATGCCATCGCCGGCATCCTGATCATGCTGATCAATATCATCGGCGGCCTCGCCGTGGGCATACTGCAACACGATCTGGATTTCGCCACCGCCGCCAACAACTATACTTTGCTGACTGTCGGCGACGGTCTGGTGGCGCAGATTCCGGCGCTGGTGATTTCCACGGCGGCAGGTATCGTGGTGAGCCGGGTTTCCACCGACCAGAACCTGAGCGAGCAGATGATAGGCCAACTGCTCAACCGCCCTCAGGTGTTGGCGTTGACCGGCGGGATACTCGGCATGTTGGGGATGATCCCCGGTATGCCGCATTTTGCCTTCATCACCCTGGCGGGGATGCTGGGCGGCAGCGCTTACCTGATTAACCAGCGCCAACGCGCTCCGCTCGTGCGTCCCGAAGTTGCCGCCGCTGCCGCAGCGGCTGCCGCTCAGCGGCAGCCCGATGCGGTCGAGGTCGGCTGGGACGATGTGCTGCCGGTGGATGTGCTGGGGCTGGAGGTGGGCTATCGGCTGATTCCCCTGGTGGACCGCGTGCAGGATGGTGAGTTGTTGCGCCGCATCAAGGGTATACGCAAGAAATTCGCTCAGGAGATGGGTTTTCTGGTGCCCTCGGTGCATATTCGCGACAATCTGGAGTTGCGCCCCAATTCTTACCGCATCACCCTGAAAGGGGTGGAAATAGGGCAGGGCGAGGCATTCGCCGGCATGTATCTGGCGATCAATCCGGGGCGGGTGATGGGTGAACTGGACGGCACGCCGACGCGCGATCCGGCTTTCGGCCTGCCGGCGGTATGGATCGATACGGAGCGGCGCGAACAAGCGCAGAATTTCGGTTATACCGTGGTCGATGCCAGCACGGTGGTGGCGACGCATTTGTCCAACATCATTCAGAGCCACGCCGCCGAATTGCTGGGACGCGAGGAAGTCCAGCAACTGCTCGACCATCTCTCCAAGGAATCGCCCAAGCTGACCGAAGACCTGGTGCCCAAGCAGCTTTCCCTGGGCGGGTTGCAAAGGGTGTTGCAGAGCCTGTTGGAAGAAGAGGTGCATATCCGCGATATGCGCACCATCATCGAAACGCTGTCCGATCATATAACGCGCACCCAGAACGTCGAAGAACTGACCGCCGCCGTTCGCGTCGCTTTGGGGCGTGCTATTATCCAGCAAATTTATCCCGGCAGCGAGGATATGCAGGTGATTACGCTTGATCCGCGCCTGGAGAATGTGCTCATGCAGGCGACCCAGACTCAGGGCGGGGAGGGCGCGGGGCTGGAGCCGGGACTGGCGGAAAATTTGCTGAGACAGGTGGATGCGGTCGTGCAGCAGCAGGAGCAGCTTGGACTGCCGACGGTGTTGCTGGTGCCGGCGCCGTTGCGCATATTGTTGGCGCGCTTCCTGCGCCGCGCGGCGCCGCAATTGAAGGTGATTTCCCATGCCGAAGTGCCGGATTCCAAGAATGTCAGGGTGACAGCCGTATTGGGTAATCAGTAATGAATATCAAAAAATTCTACGCCGACACGGCGCGCGAAGCGCTACGCCAAGTGAGGGATGAGCTTGGCCCGGACGCGGTCATCCTGTCGAACCAGCGGGTGGGTGGTAAAATTGAAATCATGGCGGCGCTCGCCGCCGATGTTTCCGCCATCGCTTCCACCGGCGGCATGGCCAGTCGCAAAGCCGCTCCGCTGCCCTTGCACCATGCCCGCCCGCCAGCGTCCCCACCGCCGCCTGCTCCGGTTGAGATGTTCGAAACGGCGCCCCCTCAGCCATATTATTTTCCCGGCCAGTCGCCGCCGGCGCAGCCGCCCGCCGCCAACAGGGCGAAAAGGGGCAGCATCAAGTTCGAGGTGGAGGAGGCTCCCGATGAACCCCTCGTTCAGGAAGATGTCGGCAACGATAATCTGCGCGATCTGGAGCAGGAAATCAAGTTCCTGCGCAGCATGTTGGAAGGCCAATTGGCGAGCTTCGCCTGGGGCGAGATAGGCCGCCGCCAACCGGCCAAGCTGGAATTAATGCGCCGCTTGCTGGCAGCCGGGTTCAGCCCGGTGCTAACGCGTCAGTTGCTGGAAAAATTGCCGCCCAACCTCGATTCCAGCAAAGGCCTGCCGTGGCTGAACTCGACTTTGGTGAACAATTTGCGCGTGGTCTCCAGAGATCACGACCTGGTCAACGCGGGGGGCGTGTATGCGCTGGTGGGGCCGACCGGCGTGGGGAAAACCACCACCGTGGCAAAACTGGCGGCGCGCTGCACCCTCAAGTTCGGCGCCAATCAGGTGGCGCTCATCACCACCGACAGCTTTCGTATCGGCGCCCACGAGCAATTGCGCATCTACGGCAAGATACTCGGCATCCCCGTCTATGCGGTCAAGGAAGAGGGCGATTTACAGTTTACTTTGTCCGATGTGCGCGACAAGCACCTGGTGCTGATCGACACCGTCGGCATGAGCCAGCGTGACCAGCGCGTGGCCGAACAGGTGGCGTTCCTGTGCGGCAACAGCCGCGAAGTCAAGCGCCTGCTGCTGCTTTCCGGCAACGCCCAGGGCGGCACGCTGGACGACGTGGTGCGCGCTTATCGCGGCGTCGGTCTGGAAGGCTGCATCCTCACCAAGATCGACGAGGCGATCAATATCGGCGCCGCGCTGGACGTGATGATACGCCACCGCCTGTTGCTGCATTTCGTGACCAATGGTCAGCGGGTGCCCGAGGATCTGCACCTGGCCAATCCGATCTTCCTGGTGGATAGGGTGTTCAAACAGGCGGGCGAGGCATCCCCGTTCACCTTGCAGGAAGACGAATATCCCTTGATGGCAGGGGCCGGCGCTTCCACCGAAAGCAACGCAAAACTGCTGGGCGGGTTCGATTTGGGGGAACTGCGTGGCTGAAATCGTTCAGGACCAAGCGGAGGGGCTGCGCCGTTTGTTTGCGCGCGATTTTGTGCGCGTCATCACGGTTGCCGGCGGCAGGACCAGCGTCGGCAAAACTCATGTCGTGATCAACTTGGCAATTTCCCTGGCGCGTCGCGGAAAACGGGTGTTGGTGCTGGATAGCCAGCATGGCAGGGGCAATCTGGATACGTTGCTGGGCATCAAGCCGCGCTACAACCTGACGCATGTGATCCGGCGCGAACGCACGCTGGAAGAGGTGATGGTCGAGGGGCCGAACGGCGTCGGCATTATCCAGGCGGCGCACGGGTTGAAATCCCTGGCGGGGCTTTCCGTCACCGACCAGAACTGGCTGGTGCATTCTTTCAGCCAATTGCCGCGCCCGCCCGATGTGGTGCTGGTGGATGCCGGCTCCGCTGGCGCCCAGTCCTCGCTCAGCCTGGCTGCCCAGGAGATCGTCATCGTCGTGTCGGGACACCGCGATTCGATCACCGATGCCTACGGATTGATCAAATCGCTCAGCCGCAATTTCTCCCGCCGCCATTTCCATATCCTGGTCAACAAGGTGGAAAGTGCGCACGAGGCGCGCGCCGTCTATGCCAACATGGCGCAGGTGGCCGGGCGTTTCCTTGATGTTACGCTGGATTTCATGGGCTTCGTCCCGTTCGACGAGAAGCTCAAGCGCTCCGTGATGTTGTGCCGCTCGATGGCGGAGGCATACCCCGCCGCCGAGGGCGCATCGCCCTTCAAGGAGATGGCGGCTGCCGTCGATCAATGGCCTTACCCGTCGGGCGACAGCGGTCGGATCGAATCCTTCATGGAACGGCTCATCGTCAGCAGCCGGTTGACCGAAGAAGTCTTCAATCAAGAAGCTTTCGATCGGGAAGCTTTTAATTCCGGTGTGGTTTGACGCATATGTACACTGCGAGCGGAACACTGGACAAGAATCAGTATGTCACCCGGTTTGCGCCGCTGGTCAAGAAGATCGCCTATCACATGATGGCGCGGCTGCCGGCCAGCGTACAGGTGGACGATCTGATCCAGGTCGGTATGATAGGTCTGCTGGATGCGACCAACAATTTCGACAGCAATCTGGGGGCGCAATTCGAGACCTACGCCGCCCAGCGCATCCGTGGCGCGATGCTCGATGAATTGCGCCATTCCGACTGGTTGCCGCGTTCCGCGCGCAAGAACATGCGCCAGATCGAAGCGGCGATGTGTGCGCTGGAACAGCGTCTCAAGCGCACGCCCAGCGATAACGAAGTGGCGCGGGAATTGGGCGTCAGCCTGGACGACTACCAGCAGATGCTGTTCAGCGCCCATGGCAGCCAATTGCTCCATTACGAAGATTTTCAGGAAGACAACGGAGACGATTTTCTCGAACGTTTCAGCGCGGGCGATGCCGGCAACCCCCTGGCGATCCTGGAGGATGCGGATTTTCACGCGCGCCTGGTCGAAGCCATCAAACGTCTGCCGGAACGCGAACAGCTCCTGATGGCGATGTATTACGACGAAGAACTGAACCTGAAGGAAATCGGCGCGGTGATGGGGGTGAGCGAATCGCGCGTGTGCCAGTTGCACAGCCAGGCTGTGGCGCGACTGCGCGGCTTTCTGAAAGGCTGGCTGGATAAATCCAGTTGATGAACTGCCCGGTTTATGTCAATGTCTTATATCTTTCGGTAATGGGTGATGGGTAAAGGGTGAGGGGTGAGGCGCGATGAAAATTCCATGCCTGCCACCCATCACCCATTGCTCATCACCCATTACCCATTACCTATCTTTTTAAACACGGGTTGGCTTGACCATTATGGATTACGTCAGCATTATCGGCATCGTATTTGCCTTTGTCGCGATTCTCGGCGGACAGGTGCTGGAAGGCGGCCATGTTGGCTCGCTGCTCCAGTTCACCGCGTTCGTGATCGTATTCGGCGGCACCTTCGGCGCCACCATGCTGCAAAGCTCGATCCCGGTGTTCTTTTTGGGGATGCGCCTGTCGATATGGGTGCTGTTTCCGCCGGAGATGGATCAACACGGCTTGATCGGCCAAGTGATAGGCTGGAGCTCGGTGGCGCGCAAAGGCGGCTTGCTGGCGCTTGAATCGCAAGTGGACGCGCTGAAGGATGTATTTGCCCACAAAGGCTTGCAAATGGTGGTGGACGGCGCCGAACCGGAAAAAATCCGCGACGCGATGAACGTCGAAATCGCCACATTCGAGAAACACTACCTTGACGCGGCCAGAGTGTGGCAGGCTGCGGGCGGCTACGCGCCGACCATAGGCATTATCGGCGCGGTGATGGGGTTGATCCACGTTATGGAAAACCTGTCCGACCCCTCCAAGTTGGGAGCGGGTATCGCCGTTGCATTCGTCGCCACCGTGTACGGCGTAGGCTCCGCCAACCTGTTCTTCCTGCCGATGTCGAACAAAATCCGTTCCATTGTCGAAGCCCAGGTGACCATGCGCGAAATGCTGATCGAAGGGCTGGTTTCCATCGCCAACGGCGAGAATCCGCGGCTGATCGAATCGAAATTGCAGGGCTACATCGTCTGAGCGTCCCATGGCCAGAAAGCGCAAGCCCGAAGAACACGAAAATCTCGAACGTTGGCTGGTTTCCTACGCCGACTTCATCACTTTGCTGTTCGCTTTCTTCGTGGTGATGTACGCCATTTCCCAGATCAACGAGGGCAAGTACAAAGTGCTCAGCGATTCGCTGCTGCAAGCCTTCCAGAACCCCTCAACCGCGCCGCCGCTGCCCGTGCAGCGCGTGATCGTCACCGATCCCAAAAGCAATCCCACTCCGCCCAAGGCCGACGCCATCATGCCCAGGAAGAGCGACGCCCAGGCCGTCCTGCTCAAGAAAGAAACCGAAAAAATGAAAGGCATCGCCAAGGACATCATGAAAGCCTTGGAACGCCTGGTAAAGGCCGGGAAAGTCAGAGTGACGCAGAGCAGCCGCGGCATCGCCGTCGAAATCAACGCCAGCGTACTGTTCGCTTCCGGGCAAGCCTCGCTGGAAGGCGAATCGCTCAAGATACTGAAAGCGGTCGCCGAGGTGTTGGTCGATGTGGACAACCATCTCCAGGTCGAGGGTTACTCCGACAACGCCCCGATACAAAGTGTCATGTTCCCCTCCAACTGGGAGCTTTCCTCCGCGCGCGCCAGCGGCGTCGCGCGCCTGTTCGTCGAAAACGGCATCCAGCCGGTAAGGGTGATGGTGGTAGGCTATGGCGAGAACAAACCGGTGGATACCAACGACACCCCCGAAGGCCGGGCGCGCAACCGGCGCGTAATCGTCATGATACTTTCCTCCGGGCAGGAAAAAGTGATCGCCGATCTTTCCACCGGCGCCGAAACAGCACCGGCGACGCCTACATCGACACCGACGCCGGCGCCGGCGCCGCTGGCAATAGCACCGGCGGCGCCGGTCGGGAAATAGCCTGCGTTGCATCGGTCAAGTACACACCACCGAAAAACCGCTGCAACTGATGAGAAAACCCTCATGCTTTTCCTCTGCGTCCTCCGCGTCCTTTGCGGTGAATCGGTTTTTTCCGTGCCGAGAACAAATTTACCCTGGGAACATCCCACCGGTTGCGGACTGCCGAGACCCGAAGGACGATAAGTTCCTTGCCCTCGCGCTGGAGGCCAGCGCCAACTACATCATTTCAAGCGACGCGGGAATTACCAACTGCGTTTTTTCTTGTGCAGGCGCTGTAGTTCGCTGAGTTGGGCGATGCCGGTCAACAGTTCGGTATGGGCGCGGTCGAGGTCGCCGAAGCGTTCCTGTTTGTTCATCGCTTCCTCGGTCAGGCGGCGCGCTTCGGCGGCTGCGGCCTTGTCGGCGCCGGCGGCGCGAATGGCGGTGTCGGCGAGGATGGTCACCACTTCCGGCTGGATTTCCAGCATTCCGCCCGAGACGTAAATCAGCACTTGTTTGCCGTCGGTGGTATGCACCCGGACTTCTCCGGCGCGTAGGGGAGAGATCAACGGAGTATGGCGCGGCAGGATGCCGATCTCGCCCATCAGCGCGGGCACCGAAATCCTGCTGGCTTCGCCGCTGAATATCTCGGCTTCGATACTGACGACATGGAGCTTCAGCGTGAGGGATTCATGCGTTTTCGTAGTCATTTTTCAGCCTGCTTGACGGTTTTAATGCCCGCGTAGTGCATGGCGTCGATAATCAGCCCCGCAACCTGGGACATGTCGTTAAAGCGGTCGGTGTTGATTACCAGATCGAATTCAGTTGGGTCGCTGAGGCGATGTTTCCAGTAATCCCATACGAATTTGCTGCGTTCGTGGTTTTTCTCGTCCACTTTTTTGCGCGCTTCTTCCAACGACAGGTTTTCGCTTGCAGCCACCCGCTTGGCGCTTTTCTCCGGCGACCCGATGATGCGCACACGGAATATTTCGTGTTTGGCCAGGATGATATGAGCGCCGCGCCCCATGATGACGCCGCCGGTGTCGAGAATGCCGAGCAATACGTTGACCAGCAGACGCTGGTAATTTTCGGTAAGCACATTGTCGCCCGACAGGAACGAAAGTATCCAGGCTTCCCAACGATTTTTCACGTTTTCGTCGAGCTTTTCCAGCAGGTACTTGTCGCCGCCGCTCTGGGCCACGATTTCGTTGAGGACTTCCTTGTCGAAAAAGCCGACTTGCAGGCGTTTCGCCAACTCGCGGGCGATTTCTCCGCCGCCGCAGCCGTAGCCGCGCGACAGAGCGACCACCGGTTGCAGCTTTTCGCCTCGATCGTAGGTGTCATTGACTAATTGCGCCTTGACCAGCGCCTGGATGATTGCTTGTACGTCAGTGGGCATGTTGGATAGGCTCCGATCGTGAGGGTAAATTCAAGAAAGGGGCATTCTAGCTGGTATTTCCTTTGCCAAGAAGAGGGTGTGTAACAATTACCAAGGTAAATTTGTGCTCAGCACGGAAAAAACCGATTCACCGCAGAGGACGCGGAGGAAAACCCTCATGCTATTCCTCTGCGTCCTCCGCGTCCTCTGCGGTGAAAAAGATTTTGTCTTTATGGATTGCCGTCATTGAGTTGAGCAGCGTTGCGCTAAGTTTGCCTGGGATTCATGAATGTTTTCCATCACGCATCAGCAATTCGACCGTCACCCAGCCCTCACCCTGCAACTCTCCCGCCAGGAGCTTGAACGGCTGCGCCGGTTCACCCAGATCGCTCAACACGGCGGCGGCGCCGGAAAAATCCTGGTCAACAGTATAATCGCTGACCGTCACCACGGTTTTCAATCCGGCGCCCAGGCTGGATTTCAGGCCGTTCTCGGAATCCTCGAACGCCAGGCAATCGCCCGGCGCCAATTTCAGTTTGTCGAGCGCCCACAGGAAAATGTCCGGCGCCGGTTTTTTGGCGGGAACGATGTCGCCGGCGGCGATTACTTCGAACCAGCTTTCCGCATCGGGCGCCAAGCTGCAACGCAACAGCGCGGCAACGTTGTCGGGAGCCGTGGTGGTGGCGATAGCCAGCCTCAAACCGGCATTGCGCGCTTCCGTAATCAGGCGTTTTACGCCGGGACGCAGCGGGATGCCGCCGCGCTCCAGCAACTCGACGTAATGGCGCGTCTTGGCTTGATGCAGCGACTTGATCAATGCATCGAGATCGGACGGTTGGGCAAAATCCCGGCGAAAGCGGTCGAGGTAATAGCGTATCCGCTCTTTGCCGCCGCTCACCGCCAGCAATTTGCCGTAGAGGGCGGCATTCCACTCCCAATCCAGCCCAAATTCACGGAAAGCCGCATTGAAAGCGACACGGTGACCGTCCCGTTCGGTTTCCGCCAGTGTGCCATCTACATCGAAGATCAATGCCTTGAGTATCGCCATTCGCTATTTCCCTAAGCTGCGACTTGCGGCGCAGCCGAATTTCTGATATTAAAGCGGTTTTGCCAAAAACAGGTTGAAACCAGATGGTCGCAGAACTGCATAAGCAATTTACTCCCTACACTCCGAATGCGGACGAAGAATACATGAACCCGCCCCAGCGCGACCATTTTCGCAAAATCCTGGAAGCCTGGAAAGCAGAGATGAGCGAAGACATAGATCGCACCGTCCACACCATGCAGGACGAAGCTACTATTTTTGCCGACCCCAACGACCGCGCCAGCCAGGAATCCGACATGGCGCTCGAATTGCGCAACCGCGACCGCGAGCGCAAGCTGATCAAAAAAATCGACGAAACCATCGCCAAGATCGATGCCGAGGAATACGGCTACTGCGAAAGCTGCGGCGTCGAGATCGGGCTGAAGCGCCTGGAAGCGCGCCCCACCGCGACTTTGTGCATAGACTGCAAGACCCTGGACGAATTGAGAGAAAAACAAGTCGCAAAGTAACCCGTAGCCGCTACGTCCAGAACCATGCCATCCACCGCCGATAGCGACTTCCAGCGCCAACTCAACGGCATGTTGTACAGCCTGATGTCATGGCAACAGCTTGCCGATTTCTGGGAAAAGATCAATCACGGCGATGGCTGGTATTTGTACGCTGTCGGCGAGGCGTTGCCGCAATCTTCTTCCGGCGCCGCGCAGGTCGGCAATTTCATCAAGGAAATCGATGCGCTGCTGCACCGCGACCACCATGAAAGCTACTGCGGCATCGTCTATGCCGACGATCTGGAACGACCGAGCTTCGTGAAAATCTACGATCCCAACCATCTCGGTTCGTCTTGCGGTTCGAGCGGCGCGACACCCTTGCCCGGCTGGGTCATGAGCTTGACGCCACCGACGGAACTGAAGCCGAAATGGGCGCTCCCCGCCAATCGCAAGCGCTGGTGGCAAACGCTGTTCGGGACGACTAAAAACCCGTCGTAAGGTGATTTCCGGCGAAGAACCTCCTATCGGGAGGATGCCATTTTCCATGAAAGCCGCAGAAAAGGCATTGTGCTGTTTCCAGAAATCACGCTATTCCTTATTATTTATACTTTGCGCGGTCACGATTTGCGGATTTAGCCGCGTCTCGCGGGATGCGATTGCTGCGAGACGATGGATAAATGCGTAAATCGTGGCCGCGCAAAGCATATATTCACGCCATCCCAACTACTTCACGATTTCCAACAATTCCACTTCAAAAACCAGCGTTGCGTCGGGGGGGATGGTTCCGGGAATGCCGCGCGCGCCGTAGGCCAAGTTGCTGGGGCAGAGCAGCTTTACCTTGCCGCCGGTTTTCATGGTTTGAACGCCTTCGGTCCAGCAGGGTATGACACGGTTCAGCGGGAAGCTGGTCGGCTGGCCTCTTTTGTAGGAACTGTCGAATTCCTTTCCGTCAGTAAGCGTTCCGCGATAATGGACCTTGACCGTGTCCGTCGATTTCGGGCTGCCGCCCGATCCTTCTTTCAAGGTGGTTATCACGATCCCGGAGGGGGTCTTTACTTCCTTGGTCTCGGTTGCGGCATGAGCGCTTAGCGTTAGTCCGAGGAATATTGTGGCGATTAGCGTGCTTTTCATGAAGGTCTTTCCTGTCGAAGTTGAATTAAAAATTATCCTAGAAACCTCCGTTGAACGGGCTGGAGTGTGCGGTTTTCCGGGTGCAGGGCATACCCGACAGCCTAACGGCTCTTGTGCCCAAGCCGTAGGCTGTCGGGTATGGGCACAAGAGGCACAACGACGCGCAATGGTCGTTCCATTGCCTTCTCTTGTAGTTGCAACGCCGCCATGCGCCCGGAAAATCGTGCAACCCAGCTCGTAGCGTTCTCACCATACGGGTACACGCAAAATAGACAGCAAAGTTGCTGAGAACCACCCTATTACACATCTTGGCAAGCGGTCAACAGAGGTTTCTAGGATTATCGCTCATGTAGCGTCTTGCGGGCGGGATAAGGATGTTCTGCCGTAGGGGGGGGGCGAGGTTCAACATGGTGGGGGAGGGGGCGAGAAATTCTTCCATCGCCGCAGCATAGCGTTCGTCCCGCATCATTTTTTCGGCCAGTAATTCGCCCAACATCCGCGAAACACTGGTGTTGTGTTTTGCCGCCAAAATCCGCGACCAATCGGCGACATCTTTGTCCAGAGTGACCGTGACGTTACGCATATTTATGCCCTTCATGGAACTCACACGATTTTAGTGTAGCACGAAAACCGTGTTATGTATGTCCGAAATATACGCCATTATTGTATCAAACCTGCGCTGTATAGCTGTTCCACACAAACAATTTGCGCCTTGCATCGCATCCCGCGAGGCGTGGCTAAATCGGTAAATTATGGCGAGGCAAGGTATACAAAATAGCAAGCTGAAAAATACTGCGGTAGAATGAATTTTTCAGGTTTTCTTACCAATGCCCGCCCTACACGCCGCAACCTACACTTGGATATCAATTCTCGGCATCGTCCGTGAGCACAAGCGCGCACTGATAGTCGCGCATGTCGTCGCGATTTTCTCGGCGCTGGCGAGCGTGCCGATTCCGTTGCTGATGCCGTTGCTGGTGGACGAGGTGCTGTTGCACCAGCCGGGGCGGCTGATAGCCGGGCTGAACGGGCTGTTCCCCATCGCTTGGCACGGTCCGGTGCTGTACATCGGCGCAGTGTTGGCGTTCACGCTGTTGCTGCGGCTAGGGTCATTGATCCTGGGCGTGTGGCAGACGCGCAGTTTCACGCTGATCGCCAAGGATGTAGCTTTCCGTATGCGCGAACAGATGCTGCTGCGCTTGAGCCGTATTGCGATGTCGGAATACGAGACGCTGGGCAGCGGCGCGGTGGCCTCGCATTTCGTCAAAGACCTGGATGCGGTGGATAATTTTATCGGCGTGTCGGTTTCCAAGTTCCTGGTGGCGGTGCTTTCCATTGCCGGCACCGCTGTGGTGCTGTTGTGGATGCATTGGCAGTTGGCATTGTTCATCCTGCTGCTCAATCCAGCGGTGGTGTATTTCACCATGGTGCTGGGCAAACGGGTGAAAGACCTGAAAAAGCAGGAAAACAGCGCTTTCGAGCTATTCAGTCAAGCGCTCACGGAAACCCTGGATGCGATTCACCAAATACGCGCTATCAACCGCGAGCAGCACTATATCGGGCGGGTCATAGACAGCGCGCGCGGCATCCGCACCCACGCGGCGGCGTTCTCGTGGAAAAGCGACGCCGCCGGGCGTTTGTCGTTCACCGTATTCCTGTTCGGCTTCGATGTATTCCGCGCTATCAGCATGTTGATGGTGGTGTATTCCAGCCTCAGCGTCGGCCAGATGATGGCGGTGTTCGGCTACCTGTGGTACATGATGGGGCCGGTGCAGGAAGTCCTCGGCATCCAGTATGCCTATTTCGCGGCCAAGGCGGCGCTGGCGCGCATCAACCGCCTGCTGGAGCTAAAGGAAGAGCCGCATTACCTGCATCTCCACAACCCCTTCGCCGGCAAGCATACCGTCGGCATCGAGATCGAGAAAGTCTGCTTCAGCTACGGCGACACCCCAGTGTTGAACGACGTCAGCCTCAAGATACAAGCGGGCGAAAAAGTGGCGCTGGTGGGCGCATCCGGCGGCGGAAAATCAACCCTGGTGCAGGTTATCCTGGGGCTGTATCCGCCGCAATCCGGCGCGGTGCGCTTCGACGGCGTACTGATGACCGACATCGGTATGGAAGTGGTGCGCAGCCATGTCGCCACTGTGTTGCAGCATCCCGCGCTATTCAACGACACGGTGCGCATGAACCTCACTCTGGGGCGCGAACTGACCGACGAGCAATTGTGGCAGGCGCTTACCGTTGCGCAACTGGCCGACACCGTGCGCGAATTGCCCAAATCCCTCGACACCCTCGTCGGACGCCAGGGCATCCGTCTTTCCGGCGGACAGCGCCAGCGGCTGGCTATCGCCCGTATGGTGCCGTCCGACCCGCAAGTGGTGATCCTCGACGAAGCCACTTCGGCGCTCGACGCCGAAACCGAAGCCAAGCTCCACGAAGCATTGCGCGAATTCCTGAAAGATCGCACCACGCTGATCATCGCCCACCGTCTAAGCGCGGTGAAACAGGCCGACCGGGTGTACGTCTTCGACGGCGGCCAGATAATAGAGGAGGGCGCGCACGACGATCTGATAAAAAGCGATGGATTGTATAACCGCTTGTATGGGCGCTTGCAGCACTGACCGGCGTGTCGCGAGTTTAAATACGCAATTATTCAATTGGTTATAGATTGTTTTTGTAGGCAAACCGAAGCATGCGATAGAGTGGTGTTCAGTGTTTCGGACAATATTTCCTGTTGCTCCTTAACGAAAGCCTCAGCCTGTGAACGCGGGATGCCCGAGTCCTCCAAGTCCTTAACAAATTTAAAAATATCGAATGTAATTGAAGGCGCGGGTGTGTAGCTCGTCAAGTGAAGTCATGATGTCGTGGTAAATCGCGATAATCATATCGATGCTGGTCGGGGCATCCTAGTGTGCCGAAGTGAATTTCAGCAATCTGACCACCGATTTTTAGAAGTAAATCATTAAGATTTCCACCAAACGAACCTTAATGTTGTAAATGGCGACCGATTTGCATCGGTTTTTTCAGGTACAAGTATTCGTTCGGTTTTTGTGCGAATGCCATCTCGTTCAGGATGGGTATGTAGAATGGACGGTGTCAAAGCCAAGGTGCCATTCATCCTTGTTCATGACCTATTCAAACTGGTTCACCGACGCCCAAGGTAAATATCTCCCGCAACTCCCGATCCGACATTTCTGTGATCCAACTCTCCCCGGCGGAAACGGTAAGATTGGTGAGTTCCTGTTTGGCCTTGATCATGGCGTCGATTTTTTCCTCGAAGGTGCCTAGAGTGATGAGGCGATTGACCATCACATTCTTCTGTTGCCCGATGCGAAATACCCGATCAGTTGCCTGATTTTCCACGGCAGGGTTCCACCATAGGTCATAGTGGATGACGTGGTTGGCCGCAGTCAGATTAAGCCCGGTACCACTGCCAAGGAAATCGAAAATGCTCCACAACTCCGAGAGGCGGTTTTCCACCGGGGTGCCGGTCATGGCGATACCGGCGCCAGCTTTCAAGCCCTTAACCGCCTTACTCTGATCGGTTTCAGGATTCTTGATGGCCTGAGCTTCGTCAAGGATCACCAACGACCATTCCTTGCTTTTGAACTTGGCGGTGTCACGACGTAGCAGTCCATAGGTGGTGATCACCATATCCTTTCCCTTGACGGCAAGTTGCCTCTGAGCTCCGTGGTAAATTGCCACATTCAGATCGGGTATGGTGGCTGATTTATCCTCGACCCGACAATCTAATGAAAAAAGCTTCAGTACGTTGCTTGAGCAGAGTCCCAAAGAGGGAACGCGCGATGTTGAACGACGATGCTGCTTGGCAAGTAGCTGATAATTTGTATCGATATAAATAAACATCATCATTTTGATTGGGGGTGCTGCAACTTTCTGATAGAGTGTTGATTAAAACATCGGTCTTACCTATCAGGGAAAAACGTGTGACATCGAAGGCAACATCCCAATTGCTCAGAAAAACGCCCCGGACACAACGGGAACGCTTGGCGTATCTGGAGATGCGAGCCTATTTTTCCGGGGAACTTCGCCGCTCGGACATCGAAAGCCGTTTTGGCATCAAACCAGCGGCGGCCACAAGGGATCTCAGCGCCTACCGGGAGCTTGCGCCGGACAATCTTGAATATGACGCCGGCACACGTTGCTATCGTCCTGGCCCCAAGTTCTCTGCGCTTTTTGAATTCTCTGCCGAACGGGTGCTCAGCTGGTTGTTGCTGGGTTTTGGCGATGGGTTGGATTTGAGGCTTCGCAAGACTGTCCCGTGCGAAGGCCCCAGCAGTCTGGTGAATCCCGACATGGAGATTCTCGCTGCAATCACCCGGGCTCTATGCGCACAGAAGCCCCTGCGCGTGACCTATCTTTCCCTCGCTACTGGCGCTGCCAGCCGTGTGATCATCCCGATCGCTCTGGCAGACAATGGTTTGCGCTGGCACGTGCGCGCCTATGATCGGGAAAAAGCGCGCTTCGGCGACTTTGTCTTGACGCGGATTACCAAGGCTAAGGTCCTGGGTGAAACAACTTCGGAGAGCGAACTCCTGATGGCCGATACTCAATGGGCGCGGATTGTTGACTTGGAACTTGTACCACACCCCGGCATCACCCATTCGGAAACCGTCGAGGCAGATTATGGAATGGAAAACGGGATGCTGATATTGCAGACGCGGGCTGCACTTGCCGGCTACGCACTGCGACGCTGGTCAGTCGACTGCTCGCCAGATCATCGTTTGCCGTCCAACGAGCATCACTTGTGGCTAAGAAACACGCCCACGCTTTACGGTGTCGAAAGCGCCGTTATGGCGCCTGGATACACAGAAGGATGAGAAAATACCGAATGGGCATTTACATCACAGAAATGCCGACAGGTTCTTTGATGCTTCCCAAGAGTTGGCGGGGGACTCTGAATCAACCGCGCCTTCCACGTGCTTATAAGGATCGGCTGAACTAATGGACGTCTTTGAGTTCAGGGAAAAGCTTGTCGGGGATTATTCCGACTTCACGCGTAGTTTTACTCGCATTCAGGCGGACGACATTTCCAGTTTCGTCAACGAAACCTATAGATCCGAGCGCTACTGGCCTGCGCCGCTGATTCAGGTCAATCCAAATTTCAAGGCGGGACATTCAGTAGAAGAACTTGTACAGGCCGGAAATATCCACCACAAGTGTGCGGATATATTTCGGTATGGGAAGACCGCTGCTTCACAAGGGACGCCACTCAATCTTTTTAAACATCAGGAAGAGGCCATCAGCTTGGCTGCTGCGGGCGAAAGTTATGTCCTGACCACAGGGACGGGCTCCGGCAAATCATTGGCCTATTTCATCCCCATCGTTGACGCCTGCCTCAAGGATAAGGAAACAGATACTTCGCCCCGCACGCGTGCCATTGTCGTCTACCCGATGAACGCGCTGGCTAACAGCCAGTTGGAAGAGCTCAAGAAATTTCTGGGCAGCGACCCAACTTCGCGCCCGGTGACCTTTGGCCGCTACACCGGCCAAGAGAGCGACGAAGAGCGTCAGGCCATGGCCGCCAACCCGCCCGACATTCTGTTGACCAATTTCATGATGCTCGAATTGCTGATGACCCGGCAGAACGACATCGACAAGGCCGTCATGCGCAATGCCAAGGGGTTGCGCTTTTTAGTGCTCGACGAACTCCACACTTACCGAGGACGGCAGGGGGCCGATGTTGCCTTGCTGGTACGCCGTGTGCGTGAGGCGCTGACTGACAGGCTGATATGTATCGGTACGTCTGCCACCATGGCTACCGACGGAACAGAAATGGAGCGCAATGCCGCTGTTGCGCGTGTTGCCACCCGCCTATTCGGCGTACCGATTCCCGATCGAAACATCATTACCGAGACCCTGCGACGTTCCACACCCGAAAATGAAACCGCGCAGACGGTAGCCCCCGGATTGGCAGCGGCGATACAGGCAGGTGTCCCCCAGAGCCAGACTTACGAAGAAATGGCCAAGCACCCCGTGTCGGTATGGGTGGAAATGACGCTTGGGCTGGATTATGAGAGTGGCAAACCACGTCGTGCCAAGCCCAAAACCCTAAAACAGGCGGCAAAGGAGTTGGCAGAAGCATCGGGCCTGGACGAGGAAGCTTGTAATACTTATCTGCAACAGTTCCTGTTGCGTGCATACAACGTCAAGAATGCTTCCGGCAATTCCCTCTTTGCTTTCAAGTTGCATCAGTTCATTTCGGGGGGTGGAAAGGTCTATGCCACTCTTGAAGAGCCGGGGAAACGCCACATTACGTTGGATGGGCAGCAGTTTGCCGCCGGCGACCGTAGCCGTTTCCTTTATAACGTCCATTTTTGCCGTGACTGCGGGCAGGAGTACGTGCCCGTATGGGATACCGACGGTGCGGAAGGTCGCACCTTCGAGCGCAGGGATATCGGCGAACGCCAGCACGATGATGAGGGCGTCAAATTTGGCTTTCTCATGCCCGATGCCGGCAACCGGTGGGATGAGGCCGTCGAGCGTCTCCCGGAAAACTGGATCGAAGAGCGGGCAGACGGTGAGTGGCGCATCAAATCAGCCTATAGGAAGTTCGTTCCCCAGACTGCCAGATTGCGTCCCGACGGCGTGACAACTACCCAAGGCGGGTTAAGCGCTTGGTTCATCCCTGGCGGTTTTCGTTTCTGCCTTAATTGTGGCACTACCCACACTACCTCTGGCAAAGACTCATTACGCCTGACATCGCTGTCGGGTGAAGGCCGCAGTTCTGCGACGACCATGCTTACGCTGTCGTCCTTACGTTATCTCTACGAACAGGATCAGCAGCTCAGCGCCGATGCCAAAAAGGTTCTAGGGTTTTCCGACAACCGACAGGATGCCGCTCTTCAGGCCGGGCACTTCAACGATTTCGTGCAGGTACTCTTGATGCGTGCCGCGTTGTTGTCCGCCATACAGAAAAGCGGCCAGCCTCTTACTGAAAAAGAAGTGGCTGATTCGGTATTCGAAGCGCTTGGTTTTCATCGGGACGCCCCCGTAGTTCGGGGTGAATACATGCAACAGCCCGAGGTCAAGGGCAACAACCGCCGCCAAGTGCAGGACGCAATGCGCGCCATCCTCGGCTATCGCAGTTTTTTTGACCTACGGCGCGGTTGGCGTTTCAACAACCCTAACTTGGAACAGCTTGGTCTGGTGCGCATTGTTTATCAGGATATCGACGAGCTTGCCGCCGATGAATCGGAGTGGACAGAGGCACCCACCGTCTTGCAAGCGGCCAAGCCAGCCGAACGTGCCAACGCACTGCGTGCTTTGTTCGAGACCATGCGCCAGGGCTTGTGTATTGCTACCCGATATCTTGACCGGGCCGAGTTAGACCAGCTTCGTACCCAGAGCTACGCCAACCTGCGTGAGCCTTGGGGGTTCACCGAAGACGAGCGCCCCGTTCCTGCCAAGTGGTTCGTCACCAGCCGTCCTCGCGAAGATGGCGGTCCGCGCGGGCGCAAGAACAATATCGAGGAATACTTGGTCATTGGCTCCAGCCGCTCCCGCCTAGGGCGCGAACTGAAAAAACCCAGCACATGGGGAGGTGGTAATCCCTTCGCCCGCCAGATCAATGACGCTTCCTACCCTCAAGTCATCAGCGCCCTGCTCAAGGCGGCTGAAAGTTATGGCTTGGTACGCAGGGAAGATACCGATACCGGCCTAATGGGCTGGCAACTGAATGGCTCGGCGCTTCTTTGGACTGAGGGTGCAGGAACCAGCCCCAAAATGGCAAACGACAACGCTTTCTTTCGCGGTCTTTACCGGAACATTGCGGGCTTGCTATCAAATCCCGTTCACCAGCTATTTGAATTCGAGGCGCGCGAGCACACCGCTCAGGTCGAGCAGGATGATCGCATGGCGCGTGAGGCGCGTTTCCGCTTCACCGAAAAGGATCGCAAGGAATGGCGCGAGAAGTATGGCAATGAGCTGGAATGGCTACCAGTCCTGTTCTGTTCTCCGACCATGGAGCTAGGCGTTGACATCGCCTCGCTGAATACCGTTTACATGCGCAACGCACCACCCACGCCCGCCAACTATGCTCAACGCAGTGGCCGTGCCGGGCGTGCGGGCCAGCCAGCACTGGTCATCACCTACTGTGCCAGCCAGAGTCCGCACGATCAGTATTACTTCCGCGACCCGGTGAAGATGGTGCATGGCCAGGTCAAGGCACCTACCCTCGACCTGGCCAATCGCGAACTGGTGCAAAGCCACATGCACGCGATTTGGTTAGCCGAAACCAGCAAGCGACTCGGCAACAGCATTCGCGATCTACTCGACATGAATCAGCCCGATGCCCTCGCGATTCTGGAAGATATTGGAGACGATCTCGATAAGCCCGATGCGAGGAAACGCGCCCACCAGCGTGGCCTTGCCGTTCTGGCCATGCTCAAAGATGAGCTCACCCCCGAGCGCGCCCCCTGGTTCACAGATGCCTGGCCAGAGACGGTATTCCAGCGCGCCTACAAGGAACTTGATGGTTCCCTCAAGCGCTGGCGTGACCTCTACCGTGCCACCGCCCGCCAGATCGAGCTCAACTTTAAGATCGAAAACAACCCGACCGCCAGCGAGCGTGAGCGGCGGGAAGCCCAACAGCGCCACAATGAGGCGCGTAAACAGCGCGACCTACTGCTGGCGGGCGACAGCGCCTTTAACAGCGATTTCTACACTTACCGCTACTTGGCCAGTCAAGGCTTCCTGCCCGGCTACAACTTCCCCCGCTTGCCATTGATGGCCTATATTCCGGCGCGCCGGGGCAACATTGGCCGCGAGCGATTTCTCTCCCGGCCACGTTTCCTGGCGCTGAGCGAGTTTGGTCCCTATAGCCTCATATACCATGAGGGTAGCCAGTACCGCGTCATCAAGGCTCTGCTTACCATCACCAGCCAGGATCAGGTTGCCGAGGGTGCCCGGCTATCCACGGAAGTTGCACGACTGTGTCCAGCATGCGGCTACGGCCATTTCCGTTCGCAGCGCGATGCAGACTGCTGTGTGTCCTGCGGTGTTTCACTCTCAGGGGCCGAAGAAGTAAAGCACCTCTACCGCATCGAGAATGTCTCCACCAAACGGGCAGAGCGCATCACAGCCAACGAGGAAGAGCGCGTCCGCCAGGGCTATGAGATGCAAACCACGCTGCAATTCGCCGAGGTCGACGGAAAGCCGCAGATGGTCACCTGCGTGGTTGCGGATACCACCGGCCCCCTGCTGGAACTCCAGTATGGTGCTGCCGCCACCGTATGGCGCATGAACTTCGGCTGGCGCCGCCGGAAGGAAAAGTCGGTGCTGGGGTTCATGATCAATCCGGTCACTGGCCACTGGGTTGGCGGGGTCGATGAAAGTGAAGGAGAGGGGGATGAAAATGCTCCGCCGGACAGAACTCCGCCCCAGCGCATCGTTCCATACGTGGAAGACCGCCGCAACATCCTCATCGTGCGCCCCCACGGCAAGCTGGGCCAGCTTTCGGCAGCGTCCCTAACCACTCTGCAATATGCACTCAAGCGCGGTATTGAATCGGTCTATCAACTCGAAGAGAGCGAGCTCATGGCTGAGCCGTTGCCAACCCGGGATGCTCGCCAGTCCATCCTGTTCTACGAAGCGGCTGAGGGCGGCGCGGGTGTGCTCACCCGCCTCGCCAGCGAACCCCAGGCGCTGGCGGCGGTTGCGACAGAAGCACTGGAAATCATGCATTTTCAACCTCCTCCAACAGGCCAGCCCTGGACCAAGGCGGGTTTGATCGAAGAGGCCGATACCAAAGGCGTGCCCCTCTGCGAGGCCGGTTGCTACAAGTGCCTGCTTTCCTACTACAATCAGCCAGACCACCCGCTTATCGACCGTAAGGACAAGGAGGCTGACGGCTTGGTGCTCGACATGCTCTGCCGACTCACGACCGCCCAGACCAGGCAAGGCACCCAAGGGCGTGCGCCTGACCAGCACAGTGCCGAGCTGGCTCGTGTCTCCGGCAGCACCCTGGAACAAGCCTGGTTGGCTTATATGGAAGCACATGGACATCGCAAGCCGGATCGCGGCCAGCACACCATCGCCACAGCAGAGACCTGTGCCGACTTCTTCTACGACGACTACCAGCTCGCAATCTTTATCGACGGCCCGCACCATGACAACGAAACCCAACGGGCGAAGGACGCCGCAATCAATCGTCGTCTGGAAGAGCAGGGCTACATCGTTGTTCGGTTTTCCAAAGACACAAGCACTTGGCCGGAAATCTTCTCCACCTACGCCGACCTGTTCGGCGCTGGCTCCACGGCATAAAACATGAACGCACCTAACCCCGAGTTTTATCCCGGTAGCCTTGTCTCGGCTCGCGGTCGCGAATGGATCGTCTTGCCGGAATCCACTGCCGAGACCCTGCGTCTGCGCCCTCTGGGCGGCGGCGAAAAGGACGAATCCCTGATCTTCCTGCCGCTGGAGCGCCAACCAGTTCAGCCGGCCACTTTCCCTTGGCCTCAAGCCGAGCAGGCACGCAATCATGCTGCCAGCCAGTTGTTGATGGATGCCCTGCAACTCAAACTGCGGAATGGCGCCGGGCCATTCCGCAGTTTTGGCAACATCGCAGTCGAGCCACGCGCCTATCAACTCGTGCCACTTTTGATGGCAATGAAGCTGGGTACGGTACGTCTTTTGATCGCCGACGACGTCGGCATTGGTAAAACCATCGAAGGCGCGCTGATTGCCCGCGAATTGCTGGACCGGGGCGAAATCCAGCGCCTCACCGTGCTCTGTCCTCCGCACTTGTGCGAGCAGTGGCAGCGCGAACTGGCCGAACGCTTCCATATCCAGTCGGTGATCGTGCGCACCTCCTCGGCGGCCCGGCTCGAACGCGATCTGCCGCCCGGCACCTCGGTATTCGACGCCAACCCCTTCACCGTGGTCAGCCTTGACTACATCAAGTCCGAGCGCCGTCGCGAAGCCTTTCAGCGCTTCTGCCCCGAATTCGTCATCGTCGACGAGGCGCACACCTGCACCCAAGGCGGCCAGAGTCACCAACAGCGCTACCAGTTGCTCAAGGGGTTGGCCGAAAATGCCAACCGGCACATGGTACTGCTCACTGCCACTCCGCACAGTGGCGATGAAGACGCTTTCTTCAATCTGCTTGGTCTGTTGCGTCCCGAATTCACCGCGTTGAAGGATCTGCCGCCCGGTGCGCGCATGGACTTGCGCGACAACCTCTCGCACCACTTCGTCCAGCGCCGTCGCCCGGATATCGCCGAGTGGCAGGACACCTCGATGTTTCCTGACCGCAAGACCGCCGAGTTGACCTATCGCCTGACCGGCGCCTGGGGACAACTGTTCAACGACGTGCTGGACTATGCCCGCGAACTGGTCGAACGGGCCGAAGGCCGGGGCCAACGAGAACAGCGCATGAACTGGTGGGCCGCGTTGGCCCTGCTACGCTGCATTTCCTCGTCGCCTGCAGCGGCGGTCAATGCACTGCGCACCCGTCTCGAAGGTGCTTCGGAAGAGGCTGGGAGTGACGAGTTCACACTCGAAGACATCGAAGCTCAGGCTGGCGACCGCGTTCTAGACGGTCTCGACGATGCGCTCTCCACTGACGACATCGAGCCCGCCGCACAGACGGAAGACAGTGCTCGCTTGCAGGAGCTCATCGTCGCTGCCGAAAACTTGGCTGGAGCTGCCAATGATCCCAAGCTCGCCAAGTTGCAGAATCACCTGGTCGCTCTGATTAAAGAAGGTTTCCAGCCTGTGGTGTTCTGCCGCTATATCGCCACCGCTCACTACCTGGCCGACTTCCTTCGCGGCAAGTTCAGAGACGCCACCATCAAGGCCGTCACCGGCGAGCTGACCTCCGGAGAGCGTGAAGCGGCGATTGAAGAAATGGGTGATACCGAGAAGCGCATTCTGGTGGCCACCGACTGCCTGTCTGAGGGCATCAACCTGCAACATCTTTTCACCGCCGTTGTCCACTACGACTTGTCCTGGAACCCCACCCGCCACGAGCAGCGGGAGGGACGGGTCGATCGCTTCGGACAGAAAGCACGCGAGGTGCGCAGCACCATGCTCTACGGCGAAGACAACCCTGTCGATGGGGCCGTGCTGCAAGTCATCCTGCGCAAGGCTGAAAGCATCCGCAAGGAACTGGGCGTGCTGGTGCCCATGCCTGACAACGAGGGCAAACTCACACAGGCACTGCTCAATGCGGTGTTGCTGCGCAAGCACAATACCGTCGGCAACATGGCTCAGGCGACGTTTGACTTCGGTGAACCCGCCCAGGAAATCGAAACCGCTTGGCAGAGCGCCCGCGAAAAGGCCGCCAAAAACCGCTCCATATTTGCCCAGCGCCGGTTGAAGCCGGAAGACGTGCTGCCAGAGTGGCGCAAGTCTGCCGCCGTACTAGGCGGAGAGGACGACGTGGCTCGCTTCGTCAGCCGCGCCGTCGCCAAGCTGGGAGCCGCGCTGGAACCCTACAAGCAGCACAACAAGCTTCACCTCGACCACCTACCAGCTACTGTGCGGGAGCGCTTGGCCGCAGATGGCCTCACCGGCACGCTGCGTATTGATTTCCACCAGCCCGCAGCACAAGGATCACATTTCATTCAGCGCACCCATCCGCTGGTCGTGGTCTTGGCCGACACCCTCCTGGAGCGGGCATTGGAGTCCGATCCCGAGGTTAATGATGCCGATGCCGTCGCCCGCGCCGGTGCCGCTTTCGTAGGGAATGTCAGCCTCAAAACCACCGTGCTGCTGCTGCGCCTGCGCCATCAACTAAGCGTGATCCGCGAAACCAGCACCCGCCTGATGTTGTGCGAGGAAACCATCGCCGTTGTGTCTTCCGGCTCTGCTCCGCCCGAAATGCTGACACCCGAACAAACCCACGCACTGCTTGGCGCCGAAGCGGTGCGCAACATGCCGCCGCCAGTGCGCGACTTGCACATCAGGCAGGCATTGCAGACCATCCCGGATTGGCAGTCCCAGCTCGAAAGCCTTGCCCGCGAGCGCGCCCAAGCACTGCTGCAAGACCATCGCCGGGTGCGCGATGCTGCCGAAGCCAAGGGCACCTACCAAGTCACCGCCAGCCTGCCTGTCGACATCATGGGTGTCTACGTGCTGGTTCCGGTCGTAGCGGGGGTGTAAGTCATGTCCCGCCGATGCCAAAACCAATTTGCCTACCAAGCTATCCGTATCGAAGGTGGCCTGATTCCCGCCGACGAACTTGCGCGCCTCACCAGCCTGCAAACGCCGGACAAGACCGAGCAGACCGAAAACCATTACAGCATCCCCAAAGGCCTCAAGCTACGCGACGAGGCCGCCCGCTACTGGAAAATCGCCCAGAACCTCTGGGCCGACTTCGAGTCGCAGCGCCAGCGCGCCGATCTCAATGCTCATGACCTGACCCTGCGTGAATTCCTACTGCCTTTGTTGCGTAGCGTGCTGGGTTTTGCCGATCTGGAAGAGGGGGCTCGGATTGAAGCATCGGGACACGCCTATAATATCGGCTATCTCTCAGGTGACGGGCGCGTGCCCCTCATTTTGGCAGCACATACCCAGGGGTTGGATACGTCGGACGATCGTTTTGGTGAGACGAACCCGGAAACCGGCAAGATTCGCCGCCGCTCCCCCTTTATGCTGGCGCAGGAAGCCCTCAATGCCTCGGACGATGCGCTTTGGGCCGTGGTCAGCAATGGTCTGCGTCTCCGCATCCTGCGCGACAATCCCAGTCTCACCCGCCCGGTTTATCTGCAGATCGACATCGAGTCTCTCTTCACCGAACAGCTGTATGCCGACTTCGTTGCCTTCTGGTTGCTGGCGCATGCCAGTCGCTTTGCGGCACCTTCCACAGTTCGGGAAGAAACCAGGACGGAACAGCTGTCCAATCCTGCCGACTGCCCTTGGGAACGCTGGCGCAATGCCGGGCAGGAAGCTGGCGTGCGTGCCCGCGATCGGTTGCGTGACGGCGTCGCCGAGGCGTTGCGGGCACTGGGCACTGGTTTCCTCAGTCACCGCGATAACAGCACCCTGCGCCAGTCCCTGCAACAAGACAACGGCCTATCCAAACAGGCCTTTTTTGAAGAACTGCTGCGTCTGGTCTATCGCCTGATCTTCCTCGCCACTGTGGAAGACCGAACCGATAGCGCCACCGGCCTGCCGCTTATTTTTCACCCCAACAGCTCCAAAGACACCCAAAAGCGCTACCTTGCCGGTTATTCGCTCACCTGGCTGCGCGAACGTGCTGTACGCCGCAGTGGCTTCGACACCCACAGCGACCTTTGGCAGGCACTGTCCATCACCTTCGACGCCCTGGGACGGGGCGAACCAGCCCTGGCATTGCCTGCGCTCGGCGGCTTGTTCGATACGGACCAATGCGCCCACCTCGGCGCAGCCCAGATCGAAAACCGCTGGCTGCTCACCGCCATCTTCCAGCTTGGCTACTTTCGCGAGCCTACCGGCCTTACCCGCGTCAATTACCGCGACATGGGGCCGGAAGAACTCGGCAGCGTCTACGAAAGCCTGCTGGAACTGGTGCCCGATCTGCAAAGCCTGTCGCAGCCGCATACCGCCCGACTGGCGTTTGTGGGTGACGACGACACTGCGGCCTCCACCCGGGGCAACACCCGCAAGCTCACCGGCAGCTACTACACTCCCGACCCTTTAGTGCAGGAACTCATTCAATCCGCGCTGGTGCCGGTCATCGCCGACACCTTGCGGTTGAACCCACAACGCCCGGTTGAAGCACTGCTCGACATCACTATTTGCGACCCCGGCTGCGGCTCCGGCCATTTCCTGCTTGCCGCCGCCCGTCGCTTGGCGGATGAAGTCGCCAAGCGACGGGCTCCCGGTGGCGCGCCCACCCAAACCGATTACCGCCACGCTCTGCGCGACGTGGTCAGCCACTGCATCTTCGGTGTCGACAAGAATCCCATGGCTATTGCCCTAGCCAAGACAGCGCTGTGGCTGGAGGCCTATACGCCCGACATGCCGCTCAGCTTCCTCGACCACCACCTGCAAGTCGGCGATGCGCTACTCGGTGTGCTCGATCCCAAGGTGTTGGAAAACGGCATACCCGACGAAGCCTACGCTGTGCTTTCTGGCGACGATAAAGCTACCGCCAGCGCGCTGAAAAAACAGAACAAGGCCGACCTCAAAAGCTGGAAAGCTATCACAGCAGGTGACCTGTTCACCAAGACGGATCTGGCTACACAGGCCGACGCCGTTGAGCATCTAGCCGACGATAGCCTCTCTGGCATCAAGGCAAAGCGCGCTGCTTGGGCGCAGTCCGCCGACCAGGCGCGGCACAGTACACTGGCGCGATTGGCGGACACCTATGTTGCTGCATTCCTCGCCCCCAAGCTGCCACAGGATGCGCTGCATATCCCCCTGTCCGGCTACTTGTGGGGACTTATCAACGGCGAACAGAGCAAGCCCGAGGTGGATAATGCCGCACAGGAACTTTGCCGCACCCACAGGGTGTTCCACTGGTGGCTGGCATTCCCACAGGTTCGGGCTCGGGGTGGCTTCTCGGTCATGCTGGGCAATCCGCCATGGGAACGTATCAAGCTACAGGAAGAGGAGTTTTTTGCCGTCCGCAGCCCTTTGGTGGCCATGGCAAAAAACAAATCGGAACGGGGTCAGCGTATCGAACTGCTGCGCCATGGCCTCTTGCTGCATTCCCTGTTTCCTGACGTAGAGGCTGCCGAGGGGCTGTCACCACCTAACCGGGCCGAGATGCGGCTGCATGAAGAATTCATCAGTGCCCGGCGCGGCGCCGAAGCTGCCAGCCTCTACGCTCATGATAGTGGAAGGTATCCCTTGACGGGTGTAGGTGACGTCAACACCTATGCGTTGTTCGCCGAGAGTTTTTTCCAGTTGGTCTCATTTATCGGGCGCGCTGGTTTTATCGTGCCCACCGGCATTGCTACTGACGATTCCACCAAAGCGTTCTTCGGCAGTGTCGTGAGTGAAGGTCGCTTAGCTCAAATCGTAAGCTTCTACGAAGTGCGCCGATGGTTTCCAGCAACCGATGAACGGAAGCCATTTTGTCTCTTTACAGTCGGAACAACACCCCAAGCTCAATTCATTTTCGATGTGGATAAGATTAGCGATTTGGCAGAAAGTCGTAAGTGGTATGAGCTCAGTACGACTGAATTTGGATTGCTCAATCCGAATACTCGAACTTTACCCACCTTCCGTAGCCAGCGTGACGCCGAGCTAACTAAAAAGCTCTACCGTGCCGCGCCAGTGCTGATCGAGGAGGGTGCGACCGACAAGAATCCGTGGGGCATCCGTTTCTCGACTATGTTTCACATGTCCAGTGATAGTGGTCTGTTCCGTGATGCACTACAGCCTCCGATGAAGCGCCTCCCTCTGTATGAGGCCAAGATGATCCACCAACTTGACCACCGCTGGGCCACCTATGTGGATACGCCAGACAAGCCGGACGGGCTGGACACTGTCGACTGCACTGACACTCAAAAGAACGCCCCCGGCTTTGAAGTACGCCCACGCTACTGGGTGGACGAGTGCGAGGTGCTGGCCCGCATCGCCCGAGTGCCAGCGCGGGTGGCCAGCACTTGGCTGGGCGTGCATAAAGCCAATTCGGGTGAAATTGCTGAGGCCGAACAGAAGCTCCAAGTCGCCGTCGCCGCCTGGGTGGCGGGTGAACTGTTTCGCCGTGCAGTCGGAGTTCCAGAAGATGGAGATGACTGGTCCAACCGCCAACGTCTTCAAGGCATGCAGGCCGCCGAAGCAGGACTGGCCCGGATGTTTCCAATGTTTTTGCAGGCACTCCAGGCGGCAAATATCAGCGGAAAGAAAACCTTTGTTGAGTTCGGCAAATGGGCGATGCAGGATGCTGGGGTAGGGCTCCATGGAGCGGATTTGGAGGCTCTTGGTGGACTGGATGCCGAGCCAGCGGAGTTGCTTGGTTTTCTCGACGTCTTGATGGATAGCCGTAGTCCGCGCTGGCTGATGGGCTGGCGTGATATCACCAATGCGGCCGCTGAGCGCACGGTGATTGCGTCGGTGGTGCCGAGGTCAGGGGTTGGGAACAATCTTCCGCTGATGTTATTTAACGTAAATGCCAATCCAGCAAGGCTTGCCGCTTTGCTTGGGAACCTGGATTCTATGCCGTTGGACTTTGTTGCCCGGCATAAGGTCGGTGGTACGCACCTGAACTACTTTATCTACAAGCAGCTTCCGGCACTTCCGCCAAGCCGCTACACAGCAACTGACCTCGCCTTCATCGTCCCGCGTGTGTTGGAACTGACCTACACAGCCCATGACCTCAAGCCCTGGGCCGACGACCTTGCCACCTACGATCCCCGCCCGGCCGAGCAACGAACCATTCCCTTCGCTTGGAGCCCCGCGCGCCGTGCCCAGCTCCGTGCCGAACTCGATGCCTGGTACGCCCGCCTCTACGGACTCACCCGTGATGAACTCCGCTACATCCTCGAACCTGCCGAAGTCATGGGCGACGACTACCCCAGCGAAACCTTCCGTGTGCTCAAGAACAACGAGATGCGCGCGTTCGGTGAATACCGCACCCGGCGGCTGGTTTTGGAAGCGTGGGATAGACTGGAGTCGGGCGAACTCGTTCCCGTAGCGTTGCCTGATCATGGGATTTCGGTTGTTTACTCTGAACTTGCGGTCATCCGGAATGAGAGCGAGGCCGAGCTGGCGGGGCTGGTTGCTGCGCTGGTGGCTCAACGTGGGGTGGGCGTTTCCATTGCCGAGTTGCAGGAGATGGTTGCTTCTGCAACTCGTACCGGGTATCCGGGACTGTTGCTTGAATCGAAGCAAGCCGAACGGCTTCAGTCGTTAGTCGGGAGCATGACTGCGCTGGCCTCGCCCGATGCGCTGAAATTGATTCCACCGTTTGTTCAACGACTGGAATCGAGCAGTTCGATCCGTCGCGAGCGCAAAGGTGAGACAACCCTGTTCATGCCGGGGGGTAATACGCTTACGGCGGATGTCCGAATGAGCCCTGTACAAACGGAATTGGCCAACTTGATTTTGGCGCTTGATGCGCAACGACGGCTTGCTCAAAATGCTGACATGCCAAGCAACGAGCAGAGTGAACGCGGCAGCGGTGTAGGTTGAGGGGGACACGATGGCGAGTTGGCTACCAGTTGATTCAAAGCCTCGATCATTTCCGCGCCTCTGGATCGAGCGGCTATGGCTGCTTGAATCCAAGGAACCTCTTGCGGTCGTGCGCACCATTGATCTGCATCCGGGACTGAATATCATTTGGGCGAGAGAACCTGAATCCGAAGCGGCCTCGGGTTTGGCTAGCGCCGGGCATGGTGTCGGCAAGACATCCTTGTGCTTGCTGTTCCGCTACTGCCTTGGCGATGAAGCACCGTCGATATCGTCGCTTCGCGAGAAAGCTCTGGCTGGTTTTCCGAAGGGCGGCGTAGCTGCCAAGATTTACGTAGATGGGACAACATGGCTCGTTTACCGTCCCTACGGCTTGCATGGCCACTCCAGTGCGGGTAAGGGAGAAGGGCTCGAATCCTTGCTTGCCGGAGGTTTGGATGGCGATTTCTCGGAATTTTCAGCTGCACTACATGAGGCATTCATCGCCAAGCTGCCGGCTTCGGCTTTACCCGGCAGCAACCAACCCCTGGAATGGCGCCATCTGCTGGCGTGGTGTATTCGCGATCAGAAGACGCGCTTCGATAGCTTTTTCCATTGGCGCGACGGAGACGGATTGGGTTTTCGCCGTCCCCGGCAGGATCCTCCTCTTCTTGTCCACACTGTGTTGGGATTGTTGGACGCGGACACCGACCGACTCATGCGAGATATGGAGGATGTGCAATCCGATTTGCAGAGCCTTGCGCAAAAGCTGGCAGAGTTGGAAAGAGACTCAACTTATGAGCAGGCTCATTTGGAGAAGAGGCTCCGGACGCTACTGAAAGCGGAAGACGGCATTCCCAATTTCGAGATAACCGATGGACCGTCGGTGCAGTCATTGGTGGCGAGTGCTTTGGCCAACGCTGAGCGTGCCGAAGCAGTGTTGGAGCGTGACACAAAAGCCGCTGAGGGAATGTTGGGGCCGTTGCTCGTCAGGCTCGAAGAGTTGCGCCGCGAAGCTGCGATTCGTGTAAAAGAGCGGGAGATTGCTCAGTCCTTGCTGGACGCCAATGAGGCTGAATATACCCGCCTGACAGCGGAATTGCAGCGATTGGAGAATCTTGAAGGACATTGCCGGCATGGCGATGTCGATTTTTCAAAATGTGACCACATTCTTAATCGCCGGAGCACCCCAAGTTTACCTTGGCGTATGAGCCTGCTCGAAACCAAAGCCAACCAACCCAGGCGTCAAGCGGCACTACGAGAGGCAACGGGGACTGAGCACGCAACCGCAGCCAAGCAACGCCATCAGGAATCACTCGTCAGTGAAAAACAGGCAGAGATTCGGCGGCTCCAGGTTCGTAAAGGCACAAGTGAGTCGCAGCGCGAATATCTCATATCGAGATGGGCGGATTTTTGTAAACTTGTCGATACACGTGCTGGTGGACAAGTGTCGCCAGAACTGGAGCTAGCCCGCAACCGTCAAGCGAATCTCACAGATGCATTGAATTCCAAAAAGGCAGGCCTGATCAAGCAATCCCAGCTTCGATCCGAACGGGCAGAGGCCCTCAAGTCGTTAACTCGTTCAGTTGCCGCCAGGCTGCTCGGCGAGGAAGGCTATGGCAGATTCGTACCTGAATCCGACGACCATCCATTCGAAATTTCGGTGGGCGGGGAAGCCTATCAGGTGCTCGAAGTGCTTCTTGGTGACATGACATGCCTGCTCGATGCGGCGACCGCCATAGAAAGCCATCATCCTGGGTTTGCCGTCCATGATTGCCCCCGAGAGGCCGATATGAGCGAGCGTTTGTATCGCGAATACTTATTGACTGCGGCCGATGCAGCAGAGTTGATGTTTGCTGATGGTGCTGTCCCGTTTCAATACATCGTGACGACGACCTCCGCTCCGCCAAAGGTTCTTCAAACAAAACGGCATGTTGTTTTGGAATTATTTCCAGGTGCAGAGGAGCATCTGCTCTTCAAACGACATTTGCAGCCGCAGCTTTTTTGAATATGCCTCTATTACCGTTTTCAGTTTTATCTGAGTATGGTTCAGGCAAGCGTCGAGAAGGCGGAGCGGTAATTCGGGCTCCCATTGCCTGCGGTTAAAGCGGTAGCAGAATTCATTGAGATACTCTTGCAAATATGTGGACGATACGCCGTGATAGGTTCCCAGCAAAAAGGCCTTGAGATTACCGATGGCAATATGCACCCAAGGCAACCATATATTTATTAAAAATACTTCGGCGGACTGCGGACTTTAAAAATCGCTTAACGAATTGATTGAATAGTGTTTTTATTTGCCTCATCCAATTTCGTATAATGGTTCGTTATGAAAAGCGATTCTAGGCGTGTTTTAACAATAAACAGGCGATCTCATGAAAAACCATTTTAATCAAGCAGGTTCTTTTATCCTTATTACCGTCGTCTTTGTGATGGCTATTGGAGGAGCTATGCTATATGCAATGGCTAACATGTCTAACGTTTCCAGCGCATCGAATACATTGGTGCATAACTCTAATATGGCGTTGGCTGCGGCGCAAAGTGGGTTGAAATATTGTGTATGGCAGCTTTCAAGGACAGATGCGGGACAGGGAGATTGCCAATCTGATCCGTTTACTTCCGACACTTCGTGCAAAATTACGATTACCGCAACGGTTGATGGAAGTGGCGCTCCTTGCTGGACCGATACTTCAAGCTCTATTATTTGCACTATAAAAAGCACGGCTATTTGCCCGAAAAATGACCTTAATAATGACCCTTACTATGGCAAAAAAACAATATCCATGCAGATACAGAAAAAAACGATTAATGGCGTGCCTTACACTCAAATGATTCCCGCCTCTCGGCAGGTTTTGTGACATGTCACGCGCGCGTTACTCATAACGTAACGACAATTTTTAGCCTGATTGGGCGTTCGGTCATCAAACAATCAAAACTACCCCCCAAGATCGATGAACATTGATGGAAAACGACTTTGTGTAAGGGGGCTGGGAAGGCAAATAAGCAATACATCCTACCGTTGCTGGATTACGTTTTTCACCGGCGATGAAACAGCCGGAAAACCTTAAAACCCCCTCAGTGCCACCTCTTGCGCCCGGTCGGCATGAACCCGGCTGGTGCCGTCCCAGTACGAAGTTGAAAAAAGCCTGTGTGAAACCTGGGCAACCTGGACAAAAAGCCGTCCAGGTTGGTTCAGCATGCCGCCGTGATCCACCGCGACTAAACCGCGCTCCTAAGGTCGCAAGTCGCTTGCCGCATGTCCACGACCGGAAAGGCGTCTGCAATGAAGGAGTTTTGCCGGGCTTTTGGGGATAACTCCGAGGATTTCCCGGTTTTCTGATGAGAAACCAAACCGTTACCGGCTGTGGTTAAAATTCGAGCAAATCCTATGGCGGGCTTCTTCGCCTCATAAGACAGCTATCCGGTGCGCGCCGGTCGCTCCTCCTCCTCGCTCCTGATGTCGCTCTTCGTCGTCGCGGCCGGCGCGCACCGGATTAACTCATCGTTGTCGTCTACGCCATAAATTTTACTTGGGTGAAATGGCGGAAAATCGCGGTATTGCCTATTTTTTAATCGGTTTCCGCGCCGGCGCTGGCCGGATCGCGTTGTGCCGGCACAAAAACGCATAAACATTTCTAATCGACAGAGACGTGACAGGTCACTAAATCTTGTTGACCTGCAAGAACAGGAGAATTTGGGTATTGCTGGAGTCCTGGCCGTAAGAGTATGTCCATTTCGGCAAGAAAGAGAGGCCGTTTGCATCCTGACTGGCCTTGAACTCGTTGAGTCCGCCCAAGGCGATAATCTCTCCCGGAACCATGCCGACCGTGGTAGAGAACTGCCGTTTTTGCAAGCTAGGAACGCTGGTGTTGCCGGTGGCCACCGGGACAAAGCTGGAAATCTGTTGGTCTATGACCAGGTCAATACGATCTTCCATGATGGTGGGCTTTAGATCAAGAATGACACCGGAGGGCTTGAATTCAACGGTTTGAATGGGATTACCGTTGCGATCCAAGCTCACTGATGGCACAGGATAATCTTGGCCGACCGAAACAACGCCGTGCGAACCGGAACGAACGCGCAAGCTAGGATAGCTCACAACGCGAAAACGACTATCAGAGTTAAGCGCCGAAACCACGGCTTCAAAACCACCTGCTTTGATACTGATAAAATTACTCAAAGAAGGCGAACCGGTCTTGATACCGAGCTTGCCGTTCAAAATGTCAACAGCAAGACTTAAAGCGCCACCTTCCTGGCTGCTGTTACCGACCTCATAAACTATAGCGGTAACCTGGATTTCACCGGGAGGCGTATCAATCTGCGCCAACAATTTCTGCAGTCGGGCAATCTCTTTAGCACTGCCTTCGAAAATAAACGAGTCAATATCAGGACTCGACATGCCGGAGGAATTGCCGACATCGACATTAGAAGACGCACCGCCATAACTACCCGTAGAAGATGAACTTGAGCGCGTAGCGGCAGATGTATCAGACACCGGCACAGACGAGGATGTAGCGGGGTTGCTGCCGGCACCAATCTTAATACCTCTCTGGGTCGAAAACCGGCCACGGTCGAACATCGTCATGATCAAATCCGTCAGATAGGTAGCCGTGCGATGTTTTGGACGGTAGTAGAACAATTCACGCTCGCTGTCGCCATCCTTTGGTTTGATAAACACAAAACCGGGCTTCTGATCGACCTGGAAGCCGAGAGAATCAAACAAAGTTTCAACGTAGGCAACGACTTGATTACTATCTGCATGCTGGAAATGCACTGAAACAACATCAGTCCGAGATGCTAATGACGGATCGATGGCAAAACTTTTTTTGAGTATGTCACCATAAACGGCGTTAACCAGTTCAAGCACCGGTACACGATCAAAATTCAATACGATAGGCTTTTCATCGGCAATCGATGCCGAACAAAATACCATCGAAATCACCAACGCAAATAGGCGTTTCATAACTTACCAATACCCATTCCACCGGGATTAATTGCACCTGTGTAAGCTGTAGCATAGTGGCCATCAAGCTGTAAAGTAGTACGAATTCCATCATAAGTAGCACCTTTCGGATTAACAATAGTGCGCATAACATTATCACGACGAAGAGTAACGTAGTGCTTACCGTTTGCCTGATAATGGCCTATAACTTGCCAAGGGCTTTCATTGGGCGGCGGGGAAACTACGTTACCAGGCGCACCAGGAGAGACACCAGCCACGCGATCAGAATTACCATGAATAGCGGGAGTAGGAGGCGGAGCAGTAGGAACCGGAGGGGACGAAGGAGAGGGTGGAGGAGGATGCGAAGGACGATCACCAGTTTTTTTACCACCCAAAACGGCAGGTAAAGGATTGCGGAAAGCCATAAATAGAGCAAAGGCAAACACTGCCAATAAAGCCAGAATTTTAGGGTCTTTCCAAAGTTTGATGCCGGCAAGGGTGTCGGCAAAGGATCCGGTTGCGGTGCTGTCATAGAGGCTCCAGACTTCTTTTGAGATTTTTTTACTAACAAGCGTAACCATGTGGTTCGGAAGACCACTGTCTTGAGCGTCATGGAATCCCTCCATGTAACGGCCGCGCCATCCGATTACGGCCAAGTTACGATGTTTATATGCACCTTCGGCCACCTCGCGAACGTCAGCGCGCAGGCTACGAATATTCGGAGTGGTTAATATCATGTCCCAGCCAAAATGGCGGTGCATTTCGAGCGCGTCATTCCAGGTGGCAGGACGACCAGCGGCAGCGGCGGCATCGTGTCCACCGGGGAAATCCAAGGCGGCTATGTCTTTGGCCGTCCAACGAGGACTGAAAACGCTTTGGGCTTCGTCGATCAGG
>JBAYVP010000004.1:0-45509 GCA_041674485.1 Sulfuricellaceae bacterium | reverse complement strand
GCTGCGCTTGCGTAACGTGTCCGTTGATACAGAATTGGCTGGTCACCATCCTGAATGTGGCCAGGTCGCTTTCAGGATGGGTGAACAGCGGCAGATCATAGTGGTAGTAAGTGAATGTTGTTGCCTTCTCGCAAAAACGACAGACTGCCGCTGATTTGAGTAACACCCTGGGGGAACAGCGGCAAATGAAGTTGTGGCATGAGGACTCCTCGCAACAGGAAAGTAATGCGTCCCGGCTTCAAAAATAGTATCTTCGCAAAATCCTGAGCGGTTGGCAGCAATTATTTGACGCCATTGTTAACATTGACTTATGACGCAATGATGTGTATGTGATTTTCTGCCAGACGCAAATATGTTGGCGGATTCGTTTGGTTTCGAGGTCAGGTGGTCTGAATTTCCACCCACTCCGCCCGAATTTTCCAGGTTAACCGATGCGCCAAGCAGGTACGATTTCGACCCCGGCATTTAGCGGTAGTGTTTCGGCGGACAGGCAGATTACGGCGCCCGGCCCGGTGTTCAGCCCGAGGTGGTCCAGCACGGGAAAATGGCGCACGCTGTCCCGTCCAGGTTCGGCGGTTTTTTTGATTTCCACGGGGTGGATGCGGCCATCGAGCACGATTAGCAGGTCGATTTCCTTTTGATCTTTGTCACGGTAGTAATGGAAAGGCGCCTGCCGTCCGTTGTGCCAATAACTCTTGAGGAGTTCGGCAAGCACCCAGGTTTCGAAGATGGCGCCGGATAAGGCGCCTGCTTCCAATGTGGCGGGTGTGCTCCACTGGGTGAGGTAGGCTGCCAGCCCGGTGTCGAGAAAATATAGCTTGGGTGTCTTGACCAGGCGCTTGGACAGATTGGTATGATAGGGTTCCAGCAACCATACCAGACCCGAGGCGATCAGGATGGATAGCCAGTGCTTGGCGGTGTTGGGCGCGATGCCGACATCGCGCGCCATGTCGGCCAGGTTAAGCAATTGGGCGGTGCGGGCTGCCGCGCTACGGAGGAAACGGGTGAACGCCATCAGATCGCCCACCTGCGCCAGGTCCCGTATATCCCGTTGCAAATAGGTTTGCAGGTAGGAGCCGTAAAACAGTTCATGATCGGCTTGCGCCTCGCCAGGGGCGTACAGCGCCGGATAAGCGCCTCGCCAGATGCGCTCGAAGACCCACGCCAACGGTCCGCCCGGCAGTTCGGGCGGCGCAATATCCGCTACCGGCTGGCCGGGTAGGAAGGGGATGACGCGCTGCCCTTGCCCGAGCGTTTCTGCGGTGGATAGCCCTTGCAAATGCATGACGGCCACCCGACCGGCCAGCGATTCGCTGACATTGTGCATCAGATGAAACGGTTGCGAACCCGTCAGCCAGTACATGCCTTTTTCTCCACGGTTATCCACCGCTTCCTTGAGGTAGGGGAATAAGCCGGGGGCGTATTGAATTTCGTCTATCGTCAGCGGCGGCGGAAAACGTTGCAGGAATAAGGCCGGCTCCTCCCGCGCCAGGGTGAGCAGCAGGGGGTTGTCCAGCGTCACATAACGCCGTGCCGGTGCGCCTGCTTGTTCGTTCAGGGTCTTGAGCAGCGTTGTCTTGCCGACCTGGCGCGGGCCGGACAGCATGAGGATGGGGAACTGAGCATTGGCCTTGCGGATAAAGCGTTCCAGCGTGCGTGGCAGATAGGGTGGCGGCATTGTTCGTCCATTATGCATTGTCACTGCATTTTAGACGATTTTAATCTCTACGGGTTCAATTCCCCGCCCCTTGGGGCGAATGAAAAAGCATGGCAAGCGGTCAACGGAGGTTTCTAGTCACTTACCGACCAAGTCACAAGCAATTTGTGACAAGAATATATCGTAGATCAAGCGCTGGAGCGGCTTTTTCGCAAAAAAACAATGACAGGATGAACAGGATTGACAGGATGGGTTTTCTATCCTGTTCATCCTGTAAATCCTGTCTAAACGTCTGTTTGGTTCCTGCTCAGGTCTTCGCCATTTGTTGAGAAGAATTTCTCACGCGAAGACGCGAAGAAAAACCAAACCGGCCTTGGTTTTTCTTCGCGTTCTTCGCGGCTTCGCGTGAGTACGTTTTTTGGTTCCGGCAATTGTCCGGCTTAGGTTTAATGTAAACGACGGGTTGCTGTTAACCACCGCTGCTGGATTCCCGCCTGCGCGGGAATGACGCACGTGCGGCATTGAGACGAACGCGCGATCTTGAGAAAAGCGTCTGCCAAAACCGGTCAGGCAAGAACCGTTGCACCATCATTCCCGCGCAGGCGGGAATCCTAAAGTGCCGAGCCTACCTCATAATCAATCACATAAAATCAGTTTCTACAAATTTCGGGTCAAGATAAATCCGAAAAAATACAATAACCCATTGATTTATATATCCTGAGATCAGGTGGTCTGAGGTTGAATGGTTTCATCCTTTTCATTGATTTCTCTGCGTCTCGGCGTCTCTGCGGTGAATAATTTTTTTTCTGGGCGAGAGCAAATTTACTTTGCAATGGGAGCGGTCTTGTTTGATTTCTTACCTCAAAGTGGGTGTCGTATGGTCTTTCCATGAGTCAAGATGGTGCAGCGCCGACTGCCGCACTGCGCTATTCTGCCCTACGGCGCAAGCGGCAACGATTGGCGGAAGATTAGCAGCATGATTTGCAGCGCGTCCTCAATGAACCGGCCCAGCAGGGGGATGAAGTAGGGCAGCGACAGCGACAGCACGACGAAGCCGGCCAGCAGGGTGATCGGGAAGCCGACGGCGAAAATGTTCAATTGCGGCGCGGCGCGCGTCATGATGCCGATGGAGATGTTGGTGATCAGGAGGGCGGCGATGACCGGCAGCGACAACAGCACCCCGCCGAGGAAAATTTCGCGTCCCCAGCGTGCCAGCGTTTTCCAGCCGGCGGCGGAATGCGGCTGGGCAAGGATGGGCAGTTCGCGGAAGCTGTGCGCGACGGCTTCTATCATTAACTGGTGACCGTTCAAGGAGAGGAACACAAGTATTGCCAACATGCCGAGGAAGGAGCCTACCACCGGGGTTTGGCTGGAATTTTGCGGGTCAAAAAAGGTGGCGAAGCCCAGTCCCATTTGCAGGCCAACCAGGTTGCCGGCCATTTCCACCGCGCTGAACACGACGCGCATCGCCATCCCCATGGATAGGCCTATCGCTACTTGCTGAGCGACGATCATCAAGCCCAGCGCCGAGCCGGGATCGACTTGCGGAATATCTTTCAGGGTGGGGGCGATGACCAGAGTGATGATGAAGGCGAAGCCGACCTTGACGCGCGCCGGGGAACCGCGCGCACCCAGCACCGGCGCGCTGGTCACCATTGCCAGGATGCGAAAAAACGGGTAGAAGAACATCGCCATCCAGGCGGTCAACTGGGCGGAAGTAAAACCGATCACGGCTGGCAACCACTCAAACGGGTATGCCGGGAAACGTTACAAGCTCTATTATTTTTTATCCGTTTGCCTTGAGCTTGTTGCAGGGTGGGATTAAAAACCCAAGTCAAATCAATCCGTTCATGCTTCGACAAGCTCAGCACGAACGGATTGATTTGACTTGTGGGGATACGGTGTCCCATAGGCGGGAGAGACGCCGGGGATGAGGGCGTTTGCATACGAAGCTGCCGGACATTACCCGACCATGCCGGGTATGCCGGAGTACAGGCGCTTGGTGTAGTCCATCATCATGGTCAGCATCCATGGTCCGGCCACGACCAGCACGAGGAAGGTTGCCAGCAGCTTGGGAATGAACGACAAGGTCATTTCGTTGATTTGCGTGGCGGCCTGAAATATGCTGACCAGCAATCCCACTACCAGCGCCGTGAGCAGCAGCGGCGCCGACACCAGGATAGTCACTTCGAGAGCTTGCTGGCCGATGGTCATTACGCTTTCCGGGGTCATTTCGCGTTTTCTCCTATGTGTAAAAACTCTGCACCAGCGAACTAATTAGCAGGTTCCAGCCATCCACCAGCACGAACAGCATCAGTTTGAACGGCAGGGAGATCACCATCGGCGAGAGCATCATCATACCCATGGACATCAGCACGCTGGATACGACCATGTCGATGATCAGGAAGGGGATGAATACCACGAAGCCGATCTGGAATGCGGTCTTGAGTTCGCTGATGACGTAGGCGGGCACCAGGATTTTCATGGTGACCGCTTCCGGCCCTTGCAGCGGCTGGCTGTTGGATAGCCGCACGAACAGCGCCAGGTCGTCCTGGCGGGTTTGGCGCAGCATGAAGGTTTTCAGCGGCCCCGAGCCTTTTTCTACCGCCTGCATGAAATCCAGCTTTTGCTCGACGTAGGGCGTGTAGGCTTCGGTATAGATTTGATCGAGCACCGGGGACATGACGAAGAAGGTCAGGAACAGCGATAACCCGATCAGCACCTGGTTAGGCGGCGCCTGCATGGTGCCCAATGCCTGGCGCAGCAGGGAAAGCACGATAACGATGCGCACGAAGGAACTCATCATCAGCATCACTGCCGGCAGGAAGGTCAGCCCCGTCATGAACAGCAAGGTCTGGATGGGCAGCGTGTAGGTCTGGCCGCCACCCGGCGCGGGGGTGCTGGTGAAAGCCTGGAGACCGGCAGGCTCCGCCGCCCAGACGAAGAGCGGCAGCAGCAATAGCGCCATGCCGCTCAGGAGCGATTGCACACGATTAAGCCGACAAAAATTTTTCACGGAGGGTTTCGATGTCTATATATCTATTCTAACGAATGGTTCTAATTTTTTGAACGTTTATGCATCGCCTGCATCAACCAGGCCGGGAAAGCCGCCACCACAGACGACGGGGTTTCCACCTGGGCGGCGTTTTCCGGGCGTGGCATGGTGTGCAGCGCATTCACTTGTCCAGGGGCGACGCCCAGCAGCAACCAGGTTTCGCCGACTTCGACCAGCACCAGCCGTTCTCTTTGTCCCAGTGCAACCCCGCCGACCACGCGAACGGCATTGCCCATCACGCTTTGCCCCAGGGAAATGCGCCTGAGCAGCCATGCCGTTGCGGCAACGGCGGCCAGCACCAACAGCAGGCCGAGCAAGACCTGAAACATTCCGCCCAAGGATATGGGGGAGGCCATGGGCGTCATGGGCGCGACCGCAGATACTGCCGGTTGCAGCGATGCCGTCACTGAGAACGGCAGGGCAAGCAGCGCCGCCGGCATCGCGATAAGCGCTACGGTTTTGACGCGGAATCTCATCGATGCAGCTTGCGCAGGCGATCTGCCGGCGAGATGATGTCGGTCAAGCGTATGCCGAATTTGTCGTTCACCACCACCACTTCGCCCTGAGCGATCAGGCAGCCGTTCACCAGCACATCCATCGGTTCTCCGGCCAGGCCGTCCAGTTCCACCACCGAGCCTTGCGCCAATTGCAACAGGCTGCGAATGGCGATTTTGGTGCGTCCCAGCTCCACGGTCAGATTGACCGGTATATCCAGGATCATATCCAGGTTGTTGGCCATCCCGGTCGGCGCATGATCGGGGATCAGTTGCTCGAAGATGTTTTTTTTGGCGACCGGCGCTGCGCCGGCAGGGGGCGATTCACGCACCGGCGCCGCAGTTTCGGCGGTGGCCTGCTCGGCCATGGCCGCCGCCCAGTCGTCCATTTCCGACCCTCCCGCCGAGCTGCCGGCTGACTCCTGCTCGGCTAATGCCGCTGCCCAGTCGTCTTCTGCGCTGTCTTCAGACATGTTTGTCTTCCTCTTGCGTCGGCATGAACGGAATGTCCTCCGTGAGGCCGGCCAGGATTTTGTTTACTTTCAACGCATACTGGCCGTTCAGGACGCCGTACTTGCATTCCAGCACCGGAACGCCGTCCACTTCGGCGACTACCGCTTCGGGAATATCCAGCGAAATGACATCTCCGGCCTTCATGTTGACGATCTGCCCCAGAGTGACGGAGGCATGGCCGAGATTGACCACCATATCGACTTCCGCCGCCTGTACTTGCTTGGTCAGCCGCCGCGCCCAGCGATCGTCGACTTCGAGACGTTCGCCTTGCATCGTGCTGTATAGCAGATCGCGAATCGGTTCGATCATAGCATAGGGCATACAGATGTGAAAATCGCCGCCGCCTGCGCCCAATTCGACGTTGAAGGTCGTCACCACCACTACTTCGCTGGGGGTCGCGATATTGGCGAACTGGGTGTTCATCTCCGAACGGATGTATTCGAATTTCACCGCGTAAATCGGCTCCCAGGATTTTTGATATTCCTCGAAAGCCACTTCCAACATGCGCTGGATGATGCGCTGCTCGGTGGGCGTGAAATCGCGCCCTTCGACGCGCATATGGAAACGCCCGTCGCCGCCGAACAGATTATCCACCACCAGGAACACCAGGTTGGGGTCGAAAATGAACAGCGATGTGCCGCGCAACGGCTTGATATGCACCAGGTTCAAGTTGGTCGGCACCACCAGGTTGCGGATGAATTCGCTGTATTTCAGCACGCGCACCGGCCCGACTGAAATTTCCGCAGTGCGCCGCATGAAGTTGAACAGGCCGATGCGGAACAAGCGGGCGAAACGCTCGTTGATGATTTCCAGCGTAGGCATGCGCCCACGCACGATCCGCTCTTGCTTGGCTAGGTTGTAGGGACGAACGTTAGACCCGTCCAGCGCCTCTTCCGGCGCTTCGTCCGCCTCGCCTGTAACCCCCTTCAGCAGCGCATCAACTTCTTCTTGCGATAGAATATCGTCAGCCACGTTACCCCCCGGCGTTTTCCGCAAACATATTATTTATTTTACTGAATCACAAATTCGGAGAACAGCGCATCTAAAGCCGCTTTTTCCCCTTCCTTGAGATGCAGCGGTTCGTTGACCTGCTTCACGATGTCGGCGCTCAATTTCTTCTTGCCTTCCAGCGTGGACAATCCTTCCACGGTGCGGCTGGAGAGCAGCAGCAGCAAGCCGTTGCGTATTTCCGGCATGTGCGCCTTGATCACTTCCGCCGTTTTTACGTCTTCCACCATCACATCCACCCCTATCATCAGGAAGTGATCCACGCCGTCGGCTGACGGCAGGTTGACGGTGAATTTTTCCAGCGTCACGAAAACCGGCAACTTTTCCTTTTCTTCCTTGCTATGGCGGGAATCGCCTTTTTTCTTGCCGTCCGACATCAAGTACAAGGTCGAAAGACCGCCGCCGCCCAGCAACAACACTGCCACAATTGCCAGAATGATCAGCTTGGTTTTTTTCGGTTTGGCCGGCGGCGCCTCAACCGGCTTTTCTACTGTTTTCCCCTTGGCCATGCTCACTCCCGAATAGTCGCTTTAACTTGCTTTGCCCGATAATGTTTATACTGAAAACAACGCTAAATAACAAGAGTTTTTGATTGAATAGTGATGCGCAGACACGGCGCAGGCAAGCGGGAAAAAATCCCGCCCGGCGCTCAAACAAAAGTATCGACCATTCCCTTGCCGGCTTTTACCACCCCCCCATCCGTCGGCCCGACACCGCCCATGCCGGCGACTTCTCCCTGTGTTTCCACCGCTACGCCCCTGCCGTTGGCGTGTTGGGCAAACGCTTGTTGCTGCTGTTGTTGCTGGAATGATTCCGCGCCGACCATGGTATTGCCCAGCATGATGCCGCTATCCGCAAGCATGTCGCGCAAGCGCGGCATGGCCGCCTCAATCGCGTCGCGCACGGCGGGATGGGGCGACACGAACACCGCGCTGGCCTGATCGTTGGTAATCGTCAATTGCACTTCGAGCGGCCCGAGGTGCGGCGGGTTGAGATGCAGTTCCGCCACCTGGTTGCCTTGACTGTTGCTCATCCATGTCACCTTGTCGGCCAGCGCATTGCCCCATCCGGGCGAGCCGACCGGCGCTGCGATTTCCATGTTTGGTGCGTGTGTCGCGACGGCATGGCTCCCCGGCATCATGGCAGCTTGCGGCGTGGCCAGCGACGCGAACGCGTCGCCGACGCCTACTCCGGCTGCATTGAGCATCGGTTTGCCGGGTTTGAATTCCTCCAGCACCGTTTTGAAAGCGATAGGTTCGGCTGCCGCCACTATTTTACCGTTGCCGGGCGTTCCGTCCAACGCGAACCTACCTGTATCTTCTACGACTTGGGCAAACGGATCGGCTTTAGCGGCGACGCCGTGCAGGCCGCTCTTCGGCAATATCTTGCCATGACCGGCAAATCCTTCCGTAGCGACGCTATCCGCCAAACCCACGATTTGATCCGCAGCAAGTCCTGTGAGCTGGGCTGCGGAACCATCGTTCTTTGCAGGCGCCAGCGGTGTCGGGGTGATTTGTATGACTGCCGCGCCGGCGTTGACCAGCGCCATAAAATCACTCAGCGCATTGCCGGTCGTGGCGTCATCCATCGCCAAACCATCGATTTCTTTCTGGTCGGAATTGGGATTGGCGGTTTTTTCCGGCGATTTCACCTCCGCGCTGCTTTTCGTCCCCTGCGCATTACCTTTGATCTGGCCGGCCAGAAGGGCGCCGAACGTGCTTGCGCCCGCGCTTTCCGTAGCGCCATCCGCCGGTGCTGCTCCTGTTGCGAGTGCGGCGTTGGTCATAGCCGACGCCTTGGGGGCAATTAATAAACCAGGCATGTGTTATTCTCCTTTTGGGATTTGTGACTTACTTACCGGGAAAGCAACTAGCGTGCCATGTGTCAGAGGACAGAGGACAGAAGACAGAAGACAGAGGGCGGACAAATCCCCCTCATTTTTGACTGTTTTATGGCAAAATCTTTGTTTTCTCTAATGGTGTTACGATTCCGGTATTCAACTTGTCAATCCCTGCCCCAAAGCCAGGCCGGATAGCCGTCGCGGTTGCCATGCTGGGGGCGACTGCGGCATCGTGGACGTGGAATGATGCACCGGGAAAACCGCGCCGTCGGCCAACAATGCAGTGCATTCTTCCGTCGGGAGCGGGCGGCTGAAAAAATACCCCTGGATTTCATCGCAATCGTGTGCGCTCAGGAATTCCAGTTGCTCCCTGGTTTCCACCCCTTCGGCGATGGTGTTCAACCCCAGGCTGCGGGCCAACGCGATGATAGCCGTGCATAGGCTGCCGTTGGTTGGGTTCTGGCCGATGCCGCGCACGAAAGACTGGTCGATTTTCAGCGTATCCAGGGGCAGGCGCGCGAGATAGCTGAGCGCCGAATAGCCGGTGCCGAAATCATCCAGCGAGAGCTGCACGCCCATTTTTTTCAGCGCAATCATAACCGCGACTGCATCGTCTGTATTTTTCACCAGCATCGATTCGGTCAGTTCCAGTTCCAATCTATCCGGGGACAGTCCGCTTTCCCGTAGCGCTGCGGCGACGTTGGCGACGAGCTGAGGGTGCTCGATCTGGCGGGCGGAGAGATTGACGGCGACGCGCACCGGCGGCAATCCCGCCTTCACCCACTCTTGCGCCTGGGCGCAAGCAGTGCGCAGCACCCATACGCCAATCGGGACGATCATGCCCGAGCGTTCCGCCAGCGGGATGAACTGGGCGGGGGAAATGACGCCCTTATCCGGGTGGAACCAGCGCAGCAGCGCTTCCACGCCGATAATGCGACCGTTGCGCGGGTTGACCTGGGGCTGGTAATAGAGCTTGAATTCGCAGCACTCATAGGCCTGATGCAGGCGGCTTTCCATGTGTAGCTGTTCCCTGGCGCGCGCATCGAAATCCTCGGTGTAGAACTGACTGGTGTTGCCGCCGCGCTCCTTGGCGCGCTGCATGGCGGAATCCGCATTGCGCAGCAGGGTTTCCGCATCCGCACCGTCCTGTCGGTAAACGGCAATGCCGATGCTGGCGGTGGCGTAAAGCTCTCCCCCATCGGTGGTAATTGCAGCGGCCACGCTATCGAGCAGTTTTTGCGCGATACGCGCGCCATCGCTCACATGGCGGATGTCGCGCAGCAGAATGGAAAATTCGTCGCCGCCGGTGCGCGCCACGAGGTCGGTGTCGTAGAGCGCAAGACCGAGCCGCCCGGCAATTTCCTGCAACAGCTTATCGCCGAACAGATGCCCCATGGATTGGTTGATGGCCTTGAAACGGTCGATGCCGAGATGCATCACCTCGAAAGGCGGCTGTTCGCCATGCTCGACGCGCTCAATGGCCTGGCGCAAACGCTCGCGGAATTGGGAACGGTTGATAAGCCCAGTCAACGTATCTATGCCATCGACGTTGTGCAGGCGAACTTCGGTGCGTTTGCGCTCGGTGATGTCCGCCGCGAATATCAGCGCGCCGTGATGGATTGCATGGGAATTATGCAACGGCGCCGACCACAATTGCAGATCGAGATCGGCGCCGTCGTTGCGTTGTTGGCCGGTGAGTTCACTGCCGGACAGCACTGCGCCGTGGAGCGCCTGCTCGATTGCGCCCGCGAGCGACGCCACACCGTATTCGGCGGTGGACGGCAACGGCTGGCCAAGAACATCGACCTCGCTCCAACCGAAGGTGCGCGTCGCGGCATGGTTCCACAGCGTGACGTGGCCGCTCATGTTAACCGCTACGATAGCAAGCGGCGAAGCGTTAATCAGCGCATGGAGCCGGTCGGTGTTTTTGAGTTGCACTTCCTTGAGACTGCGGCGTTCGTCCGTGGCGCGCAGCGACAACAACCAGGCTTCCTCGTCGTTCCATTCCAACGGCGTAACGTGCATCTCCGCCGTGGTTTTGCGGTGGCTGGGATGGATCACTTCGATTTCGTTAATCTCTCCTTCGCGGATCGGGTGGCCGAACATTCGTCCCACCAATTCGCCGGGCGCGGCATAAAAAAGCTTTTCCGCAGCAGGGTTGGCATACAGGATATGCCCCGCTTCTTTACCGACCATCAGCAGGCCGTCGCTGCTCTTTTCCACCAACGCATGGAACAGCGCCTCGTCCGCCAGCATTTTCCCGGCCATCAGGGAAAAATTCTCGACGAGCTCGGCTAGTTGGTTTGAGTGCTGAAAGGCGAGTGCTGAGTGCTGAGTACTGAGTTCCGAGTGCTGAGTTCCGAGTGCTGAGTGCTGAGTATTGAGGGGGGGACTCAGCACTTTTAACTCAGGACTCGGAACTGTTTTCATCATGGCGGTTAGATCATTCATCCTGGATTCCTCCGTTGACGTGGTCGTAGGCGCAAATTGGTTATCGTTCCCACGCTCCAGCATTCATCGTTATACACATCTTTAGTAAATAATAACTGCTCAGGCAAATGCAAAAAACAGCGGATAAAGCCCCTCCCGCTTGCGGGAGAAGGAGGCAAGCCTGCTGAACGTCGTAGAAGGCCAGACTGCCCGGCACTCAGCACTCTATTTATCCCCCCAAAGTCTCCAGATTGATGGTCAGCAGGGAAACGTCGTCGTGAGGCTCCAGCCCGCCCAGGAAGCCTATGACTGCCGCCTTGATCTGCTGGAGCAGCGAACTGCTTGCGCCTGCGGCGCCCAGCGCGTCGGCCAGGCGGGAATCGCCGAATTCCTGGCCTGCCGCGTTTTGCGCCTCAATCAGGCCGTCGCTATACAGGACGGCGTGGCACACCTCCTCTGTGGAAACTGTGGTGGTGGTGGAATCGAATTCCTCGCCCAGTATGCCTAACGGCAATCGGTTGGAAGGCAGGCGGTGAACGATCCGGTGTTGCCCATCGACCAGCAATATCGGCGGCAAGCCGCCGTTCCATAATTCCACCTGGTTGGTGCGTGGGGAGATGCTGAGCAGGCAGGCGCAACAGAAACGCCCGGTAGGCAATAGCCGGTGCAGCTTGCGGTTTATTTCGGCGACGATGTCACTGATGCCGCAGCCTTTTTTAGTCATCGCATAGAAAATATCCGAAGTGGGCAACGCGCCGACCGCAGCCACCAAACCGTGGCCGGTAAAATCTCCCAGCATGACGTGCAAAGTATCCGCAGGCGTGCGCTCGAAAATCAGCAGATCGCCGCTGAAATGGCCGGCGGCGAGCGACCAGTGATGAATATGGGTAGATTCTTCCGATTTGCGGGTGGTGATTGCATCGAACATGTGTTTGGCGAGCTTGATTTCCTGCCCGGTCAGCGTGCGAAACTTCTCCAGGCGGCGGTATAGCTCATCCACGCGCTCGAAGCCGGCGATTTTTGCCTTGAGCACGAAATGGTCGTAGGGGGGATCGATGAAATCGTCGGCCTCGCTCTCCAGAAAACGCGACAGGGAAATAGAGTCGGAAACGGAGGTGACCAGGATAACCGGCACAAAACGGTTGGGGTTCAAGCGCTTGATCTCGGGCACGCAACAATGGCCGCCCGCGCCCGGCAGCGTCGGTTCCAACAGCACCAGATCGGGATGATGTGCGGCAAGCTGCGCTAAAGCCTCCCCCCAGTGACTGGCCTGCAACACCTCGTGACCGTCCAGTTCCAACATTTGGGTCAATTGGTTGCGCCCGGTCGGATTGAATTCCGCTATGAGGATTTTCATTTTTCATTCTCCTTAATGAAGATCAGATTAGAAGAGCAGAAAATCGGTGCTTCTCAGACTAAGGAAGAATGGTTATGAAATGATGACGAAACATAAGGGTTCACTTTAAGACTTCGGTTACGACTTGTTGATTGTTAACCGTTAAATTTACTTCTTTCTCTGTTGTAGCCCGGATTCCGCGTGGCGCCATCCAGGCTGCAACTGCCGTCATCTGTCTGACACGCCTCCTTCACGCAAACGCAATCATGTCTCGGGATACTCTGCGCTTCACCGCCACTTAAATTTAAGGAGTTCCCGATGTTTATCCGCAAAACCATAGCCCTTGCCGTCGCCGGCGTTGCCGCCATGATGGCCGGCACGGCTTACGCCGACAGTGTTTTGGCCACCGATTGCGTACTCAACTGGGCCGAACGCACTTACCCCGGCGCTTTCGCCCCGGCGGGCGGCGCCACCCAGTCCGGCAACGGCTTCAGCTACCGTTACTACCCAACCGGCAATGCCTATTTCGGGGTGCAGAACAGCGAAAATTATTTTTACTATTTGGGACCGCTGACCAACAACGCACTGACAAAAATAGACCCGCTGTTTCACTTCCTGAGCGCCTCCAAGTGCGCGACCGGAACGTCCGACAAGAATGTTGACTTTGCCGGCATTCCGTATCCGGTCAGCGACGCCGACAAGCGCAGCGCGATGGCCGCGCCGCAGGTGCATGTCAACGGCAACACATACTCAACCGCTTTCAACACCATTTTGCGCAGCGGGCAAACCTCCGGCAGCGGGGTGTTCGGCCAAGTGTACGACAGCACCGGCAAGGTCATTCGCGCCACCGACGGTTCGGCGCGCATCTCCGACGACAACGATCATTCCACCCTGATCGACTTGTTCGGCAAGGTGTTCATGGTGTCGCAATTCGAAAGCCGTCCGGCAGCCTTCTACATTACCGAACTAAGCCAAAACACCACCACCGGCAAGCTGACGCCGGTTTCCACCAAGCCCATCGATTTTTCCGCCCTGGGCGGCGGTTGGGTGCATTGCGCCGGGATGCGCACACCGTGGAAGAGCCATCTCGGCTCCGAGGAATACGAGCCTGACGCGCGCATGATCGACATCACCACCGGAGTCAAGGGAAATGCCTGCGAAGTGAATGTTGGCGATTGCCAGGCCGGCTACAAGGGCGTTGACAGCTATTATGGCGCTATGGGCGACTATTTCGGCGGCGACATGAAACTTGTCAAACCTTACCGTTACGGCTACATCGTCGAGGCCAAAATCACCGGCGCAGACATGGGCGAGGGGACTTTCGCGAGCAACGTCGCTGTTACCCGCCACTACGCGATGGGACGCACGGCCAATGAAATGGCTTATGTCATGCCTGACGGCAAGACGACTTACATCACCGACGACGGCAACATGGTCGGGCTGTATATGTACAAAGCAGATAAAGCCGAGGATCTCAGCACCGGGACGCTTTATGCCGCCAGGCTGACCCAGACTTCCGCCGACAACGGCGGCGCTTTCACGCTGTCGTGGATCAATCTGGGCAGCACGAACAATGCGGAAATCCAGGCTTACGTGGACGGCGGCATCACCTTTGCGGATATGTTCGACGCCGTCGTGCCGGGCAAGGACGCCAACGGCGCTTATAGCTGCGCCGACGGCTACACCGGCGTCAGCCACGGTCACGCCAGCCAGGCCGGCAACACCTACAACGAGTGCCTGAAGCTGAAAACCGGCAATGGCAAGAACATGACCGCAGCCGCCATCGAAAAGGCCGCGGCGCATCTGGAAACCCGCCGCTACGCTGCGATGAAGGGCGCGACCACCGAGCTGAACAAGGAAGAAGGCATCACCTTCAATCCTGAAGCCCGCAAGCTCTATATTGCCATGAGCGACGTTACGCTCGGCATGAAGACCAATTCGAGCGGCGCCAAGAGCACCACCGAAGCCTTCGCCGGTGACCACATCCGCTTGACCGAAAACCGCTGCGGCGTGGTGTACGAACTGGATGTGGACGCCAATTATCAGGCCACCGCGATGCGTGGGCTGGTGGCCGGCAAGGCGGCTACGGGTGACAAATCCAACACCTGCGACGTGAGCGGGATTGCCAACCCGGACAACCTCACCTACCTGCCCGGTTACAACACGTTGATCATCGGCGAGGACACTGGTTCGGGACACCAGAACGACTTGATCTGGGCTTACAACCTGAGTTCCAAATCGCTGACCCGCATCCTGAGCACCCCTTACGGTTCAGAAACCACTTCACCGTATTTCTACCCCAACGTCAACGGCTGGGGTTACCTGATGGGCGTGGTGCAGCACCCGTATGGCGAATCGGACACCGACAAAGTCGATTCCGGCTCGGCGGAACGCCGCGCCTATACCGGCTACATCGGCCCGTTCCCGCGCATGGACTAAACGTTCCGGGCGGCAATCCACGGCGGGGGGGATACCCTCGCCGTTTTTCATTTATCGATTCCTGCGGACCGCTAACATGAAACCTCGCTACCTGCTCCTCGCCGGACTGATCGGCGCAGCCATATCCGGCTGCAACCTCGACCACGAATTGTTGGGTGGACTGACCGGCGCCGATGCCGGAAATCCGTCCCGCTTGGCCGCCACCTCCCGACCGCGCACCGCTGCATCCGGCAGTGAACAAGCCGACGCCAGCGTTGATCTGCGCAATCGCAACCTCGACAACCCGCTCGCCTACCTCACTTCGCAGTGTTTCACCAAGACTGTGGATACAGCCGGGCGCGCCCATAATCCGTGCTTTTCCTGCCACCAGCCAAGCCGCGAACCCAATTTCATCGACGACGGCGACATCCAACTCGGCTACGATTTTCCCGGACTGCGCGGCAACGAGCTGGCCAACCCGTGGCTCAACCTGTTCAAGGATCGTAGCGCAGCCGTCGCGGCCATCAATGATGCCGACATCCTCGCCTACGTGCGCCAGGACAATTACCAAGGCGACGACGGCCAGCCGCAACCGGCGCGCACCCTCGCCGCGTCCCTGCCCGTCGGCTGGGACGCCAACGGCAACGGACGCTGGGACGGTTATCTGCCGGACGCAGCGTTCAACTTCGACGCAGCCGGCTTTGACCACCGCGCCGACGGCGGCTACACCGGCTGGCGCGCTTTCGCCTACGCGCCTTTCCCCGGCACATTCTGGCCCACCAACGGCTCAACCGACGATGTCCTGATCCGCCTCGCCCCGGTCTTCCGGCAAAACTGGGGGACTGTGAGATATTATCAGGGGCTACGGCGCGATAAATCCGGGATATTGGGGGATAACTGGGGATATATCGGGACGCAGCATGAAAAACTCTTTTACTCACTGAAATTAACGAAATGAATTCCGCGCGGCATCAGAAATGAGTTCCAGTATATTTTTTTCGGCGCTGGGTTGCAGCGTGGGCGCATCAATTGTACCTGTAAATGGTAGGTATGGCCTGCCGGGAATATGCGCTTGATGATTTTTACCTGCATCGCCGCCAATCTGCTGGATCGTGGCATAATCTTTGGATGCCCCACCAGCGCCAATCAGGGCAAAATTGGAGCCAAATTCACTCGACGTGCTTGCCGCCATGACGCCGTGATCCTGCAATATCATCAAAACGCTACTGCCATTATTGCGCTTCAGCCGGGCGGCTTTTGTTGCCGGCGCGAGAGGCGCCCAATTTGGGCGGCCTTGTTCAGCAAAATTCTCTTCAGTTTCGTATTCGAGCACCCCGGCGATTTTTTGAAGCAATGGTGCGCCGGTTAGCGCATGCAAAACGGAATTGAATGCATTTGTGGCTGGGGAAATATTGATGTCAGCGGAATACATGGCTACACTGTACTTTGTGAGCGCGGCGCGAAATCGGTAGGGACGCGCCCCAGTGACTGACGGTAGCTACGCCGAGGCAGCCGATAAAAGCCAGAGTGTTGATAAGTCGCGCTCACAATCACAATCCTTCTGTTGTCGCCACCACGGCCAAGCCGTACAGCAGCGCACCTGCCCGCAAATTATTAAGATGCTTGGCATCGCGCTGCATCAAATTATAGACGTCCCAGTACAGCGACCCATCAACATTTTCGCGCACCACCACCATTAAATCGTTTTTTGCCTGAAAGATACCAATATACCGTTTGCGGTATGACCCATCATCGTAGGCGGTCAGCCACACTTCGAATGGGTTGACTAGTGTATCGAGCGCATAGTTTGCGTACCGTTCGCGGGCATCGGCGCGCTTTATGACCGTGTGCGGCAGCAACTCAGGCCGGATTGCAACTTTTTCGATGGGCGTTTGAATTACCTGCATTGTACCGTTTGGCACCAACACATCCCGCATTTGGCCGATGGCCGCATCCACGCCTTCGGCGGTGGGCAGCAATCCGGGATCGGGGCGACGCGGAAGGCCGGGAGCGCGCAAATCGGGGCGACCGAAATCTTTCCAGGTTGGCAGGTTATCCCTCGCCTTTGCTCCGCCTGCCGGCGAGGGCGGCGTAACCGGGGGTACGTTGACAACGTCCTGCTTTAATCCGGCGGGATCAAATCGCGGCCACGTTGCGCCGGGATTATGATCCCAACTCGGATCGGGGCGGAAAATCCGTTCTTTTCCCGTCCCGTCCTTGAATTTAACGGTTTTGACCTTTACGGTATCGCCATTGCGGTTGACCGGCACATCGATTTCGGCAATCGCATCCCGACCATCCTGCAATTGCTCGCCCGACGCCTTAAATTGAGAATCGGTGAGCGCTGTCACGCGGCAGCGACACCCCCAGCCGTTCGGTGGCCAGATGACCCGCCAGATCGGATCATCCCAGCGCCACACCTTGCCGTTTAGGGCGGCGTGGGATTCGCGGGTGCGGCCATCCCTGATTGCCACGTATTTCCAGAAGGGGCGATCCTTCACATTATCGACGTAGCGGGCGTAGCGCCCCGCCATATAAGCCGACTGCACGTTCGCCTGAAAAATAGTGCGTAACCGCCGATCACTGCCAAGCTGAACCTTGGTGATTTCGCCGGTGTCCGCATCAAGCATTTCCTTTTTGCCCCACCACCCCAGTTCCTGGAGCCGAGGCCTTAGATTTTTCTTGAAATCCTCGAAGCTCTGCCCGGCGATTGATTTTTCGACCTCGGCACGGATCGTGCGCAGCACCTCCAGATTGGTGGCCTTAGCTACGGTGAAGGCGCGCGCATGCGTTTGGGCATCGACATCATGCCAGTCCCACGAGAGCATCTCGCCCTTGGCCGCGAAGAATGCAACGGCATCCTTGGGGGTGAGGGCGAGATTAGCGATTAACGAGCCGGCCATGGCTTAATCTACCCCTACGCGCCCGAACAATTCGGCGCCAAACATCGCGCTGGCGAGCATCCCTTGCAGCTTTGCCGAATCCATTTTCGGGAATGCCGCCTCAGCGGCGGCCAGCGCCTCTTCGTAAGAGGAACTGGCCTCGATGGCCTCAAGTAGTGGCTCCAACATATCCGCGATAGCGGCTTGCAGGTCGGCCTGGGGGATTGACTGCAACGCATCGTCGATCGCCTGCTGGCCGGGGGCAATGGGTGCGGCGCTGCCCTCTGAAAAGCTGGCCGTACCTGATGGCGCATTGGGTTTGGGCGGCGGCGCATCCTTCTTTTTACTCCAGCCCTCGCCATACTTCGCGGTCACGGCTTCTACGCTCAGCTCGAACCCCATCTCCGAGACATTCTTGTCCGTCTCCGAAGCCGCCTTCAAATCATCCTCGGGTTTGATCACGCGATACAAGTTGCATGGCTCAAACCCGTTGTAATAGCAAATCCACGCCATCAGCGTACTGTTGATGGTTTCGGAAAGTAGATCGGAATCGCCTTGCACCAGATCAAGGCGCACGGCTTCACGCTCCTTGCTTGCCGCCCCCACCGCACCGCCCCCACCTTTACGACGCGGGTCCTGACCGAGGATCACTTCGGCTATCCAATCGTCCATGTATTCGCACAGCGATTGCTGGGTGGTGGTCGATCCGGTCAATTTCGACTCCAGCAACTCGATCATGGTGCCTTCCGGCGTCATGACCACGCCATCCGAACTCATCGCTTTCAGCGCATCGAACAGCGTTCTTTTCTCTTTGACTCCGGCAGACTTCGGGTATTTTCCCCACGGCGTGGGCGTACCGAAACGGTCATTCAGCTTGTTCCAGGCGATAATGCCTTTGCGCTTGAAAAACACTGGCCAGTAGAGTTGCAGCCCCAGTCCGGTGCCATAGGGGTTATCGTCTTCCGGGTTGACTCGGTGCACGATGAATTTTCGCTCAGGGAGGCTTTCGCCGGCCAGCATGTTGGCGCGGGTCAACAAATGCAACTCAGGCGGCTCGTTGGGGTCGGCCTGCACGTATACAAACCGCCGCTGAGCGCGCCGCACCAGACGTTTCGGCACAATGAAACCCTCATCGCTGACCGACCAAACCACCTCGCACACCGAAAACCCGGCCAGCAGCGCTTCGAGCAAATCCATGCAAAACTTGTCGAAATTGAAGCCCTTGAAAATCTCCGTCAGCTTATCCGCATCCGACCCGCCGCTTTCAGAGACAGGGGTGATCTGCCAAGGAAATCCGACCAGCGCCATCGCCCGTTTTTGCAACCCGGAAAACACCTTACCATCGCGCTTCAGGTCGCGATAGAGTTGCCAACTGTTGCCGCCGCCTTTCTCCAACAACAGAGGGTCATTGGTGCGAATAATGCCGAGATAATCGATCTCGAACGGATCAACCAGACGATTGGCAACTTCCGTATCCAGTTCGGGTTTGACGGTTTTATTAGTGGGATTATCAGCCATACAGGAATCCTTCTGTTTCCGCGTCGGCGGCACGTTGTCCATCGCTCTCATATTCGATTGGCGAAGCCGGATTGAGGGAGGCGAACCAACCCAGGCAGCCGCCGATAGCCGCATCGCCATGGCGCTTGCCGCCGTCTTTTTTGTCTTTGGTGTGGCCTGTATCCGGCACTTTGGGGACGCCATTGACAACCATAACGGCACGGTGATCGGAGAGCACCCCCTCATCTTTGGCGAGAGTGATATCGCCATCCTCAAACGCCGCTTTGTAGCGCGGCATATTGTCTCGATACCATTCCTGGGTAAGCATCACTCGCTGGATGTACTCCGCGCCGAATTTCTGCGCAGCCACCTCCGCAAGGTATTGTCCGTTGCCTCGCGCGTCGTTGGCTCCGCCCGAAAAATTAGGCAGACCTTCGACCACAAAAAACAGCACTTGGCGCTGCTGTTCAAATGGCACATTGCGCATTTCCAGGATGAACGGCGATGTGCGATGCAAAAATGCGTCCTGAACCAGCGGCACAATCACGGAAAGATCGCCATTGCGCGCGAAGTCCATGCCGTAAAAACTGGTTAGTGTGGTCGAAAGGCCAGCCAGCAGCGGTTTAATGTTGGTTTCCAGCCAATCATCTACCGTGGAAACCCGCTCATCTTCCGGCCGCAGCTCAAAACCGTCCGGCAGTGTCAGCCGCAGCACCGGATAAAGCGCGCTCATGCGTGATTCCACCAGCGTCCGGCTGAAATAAGCGCCGCCGGATTGCGATGGTATGCAATCCAGCTCTTCGGTGTCATTCGGACGATAGATCGCCCGAATTTCCTCCTCCCAATCCGCCTCACCTTCCGCCGACCATTCGGTGCCCAGCTTGAGGCACACCCGTTGATACAGCCCTTCGCGAATCGCCTGGTTGAACTCGATGCGATGCAGGCTATAGGGCTTCTTACCCGCGCGCACTTCGCTTACCAGCTCGTTAAACGGATTATCCACACCATTGTGCGTACTGATTACATGCACCGAACCGCCCCAGATCAGCAAAGCGAACGCCGCCTTGAGCAGTTCGGCAAGATCGGGATGGAACGCGGCCTCGTCAATGATCACAACGCCTTGCTTGCCGCGTAGATTTGAGGGGCGCGAGGACAACGCCGTCACCCGGTTGCCGCTGGCGAAGCGAATAGAAAATGTCAGAACTGCCTTCTCTTGGTTGCCGTCCTTAAAAATCTCCTCCCCGCACTCGATTGCGCCCGCAACCTCACCGAAATGCGCCGACCACTGGGCAACGTCGAGAATGAACTCGATAGCCATATCCTTGTTATAACCGATGTACCAAACATCCTGGCCGCCTTTTGCCTTCCCGGCTGTCAGTGCCGAGTCAGCGGCCTCAGTCCAGCTTAATCCCACGCGACGGCTTTTTTCCGCCACCTTGACCTTTGATTTATCGGCAACCCAGCGCTTTTGGGGTGGCAGTAAAACGCCGGCTGCCCGCTTCTCAAAGTTGTATTTTGCTTTCGCTGCATACTCGGCAATTTCGGGGCTAAGAGAATTCTGGATGGACATGGAATTACTCAATACCTAAAATCTTCGAATAGATAATGTCAACCGTGGCATCGGACAGCCCGGCGCTTTTCGCGACCTGCCCCAGTGCCTTCTGCTGTTCCGCCAGCAACCTGGCGCGCGCCTCACTGGCCACCGCCTGGCGCTCCTTGAGGCTCAGCGAGCGCGTCTCCTGGGCGGCTTTCGCTGCCCGTGCCAAATCCAGTACATCGGCGATATCGACGTCCTCATCTTCGAGCTTACGGAACGTGGCTTTCGTGGTCAGTGTCGTCACCGCTTGCGCCAGCAACGCGCCCGACTTGTCGTCGAAATTCTCGCCAAGTTCGGCGACCAGGGCGCTTGCGGCTGACGACATCGCTTTTTGCGTCCGCATCACTTCGTCAAAACCTTGGCGATAGCGCCCCAGCGCCGACCGGGACGGCGCCGCCTCATCCGGGAAACTGGCGCGCAGATCGTCGAGCAGCTCGTCCAACGTCAGGCGGTTTTCGCGCAGCCGCCGCTCGATGTGCTCGCGGATAGCCGGTGCCAGGCGATCGACGGTTGATTTGCGACCCATATCAGGCTTTTGGCTTGGGTTTGGCAACGCCATCGACCTTGGCGCGCCCCTCGGCGACTTCATGGCCGCGCTCTTTCAGCGTGGCCACCAGCACGGAACCGGCTTCTTCGATGGCCACCAAGCCATTCTCTTCGAGCCAGCGCAATTCGGTTTTGGTTTGGTCTCGCGTTGCTGTATGGCCGAATTGATCCAGAAGAGTACAAATTACGGAGCTATTGGCCTTAAAACCGGGCATTTCCGATAGGATGCGCAGAGCAACCAAACGAATATCACACTTAATAAATTCAGCAAAAATCATGCCGCCCCCTATCTATTGTTCAACAGGTACTCGTTCATGCGATCGACTGACGCTTTTATCCCCGAAAGCTCGGAGCGCACCCCAATCTGCGATTCTTTCAGGGCTTTAACGTCGCCTTTCAGCTCGCTCATATCATCCTTGGACGGCATATAGGTTAGTGCCGTTTCGACCTTGTCCAAGCGGCTTGCGTGCTCGGCCAGCGCTTTGCTAAGCGCGGTTTCGACCGCCTTGATGTGCTGCGAATTGTCCTTGTCCTGCGTCGCTATCCAGGTGTAAATCGCCGCACCGACAGCAGATAGGGGTCCCAGCGCGGCCAGCGCAAAGTTCGCTTCTTCCATACCCAGTATCATTATTATTCCTTCCGGGTGGGGTTGATAAAGTGCGACCCCCCGAATGCGCGCACTGCAAAATAAATCGCGACCCGGCGCCAGCGCGGTATGCCTGTCACAGCCATTGCCTCCAGCAACACATCATCAGCCGTAGCGCGCGGGAATTCGCCGGAGGTATAAAGAAAATCATGCACCACGGCGGCCTCGTGCGCGGTGTCGCCGGCCAGGAGGTAAGCAACGGGAAGGCGCGGCACGCTCGCAAAGTCGGTTTTGAACCCAATGGGTACGGTGATGGTTTTACCGGCCACATCCGACTCATAGATCAAGGGCAGGCAGAGTTCCCATTTTCTGCGCCCCTTGTTATCAGCATCATTGACCAGGCGCACGCGCAAATCGTTTACGAATCGGCTCATCAGACCACCTCCAAAAATAGCGTGCGCTCGGCGGCGCGGCGTTTGACTAGGCCGGGCAGGATTTTTCCGGCAGCCTTGTTCCAGCGAGGGAACTGGTCGGCAGCAGCGGCTTTGTCACCCGCTTTGAGCAGGCGGAACATCGTTGATTTCTCGAAAGCACCCAGCCCGATGTTAAAAATAAATGAAGCCAGTGCATCAAACTCGTTTTGTGCCAGGCCGGGAAAAATCGCATCCAGGTAAATCTCGACAGGCCTCAGATCGGTGCGCATCAGCGTCTCGCCCTGCTGTTGGGATATTGGTGGCGCAAGCTTGTCCGCAGGTCGGATGACATGCCCCCAGCCGATAGTGGGCTTGCCGGCCGGGCAGAGGTAGACAACCGCCGAAAAAGATTCGGAGGACTTAATAAGGTTGATGCCGTTGGGGGAGGTTAATTTACGCATGCCGCAATATTGCCGCGCGCGCGGGAGGAGGGATAAATAAAAAGTTTTATTTATTTGAGAATGAAAATCAGGGGCAAACTTTGGGCTGGTCTTGTCGGATCAATGCCAATCAACCCAAGGAGAAATCGTGAAAATCATCAAGTTCATTGCCGTGATGCTCATTATCGGCATCCTGGCCGGCTGCGCATCCCTGCAAAATGCCGGCACCGCCGAATACTCGGTGAAGCCCTTTATCGACACAAAAACCGGGGACGTCACTTGTTGCGAAGTCCAGGTAAAAAACGGCAAGGAAATTGCGGGCGTCAAGGCGCTGATCCAAAGACAAGGGGAAAACTATACCGTCTATCTCGAAGAAACAGGCGTGAAGGCCTTCGGCGGGCAAACTATTTCAGCCGGCGCGATGCAAACAGCGGTGGAAGCGGCGGCCAGAGCGGCGGCGGCTGCGGTGCTGGGGGCGACGCCGGTCGGCGCTGCTGCGCTGGTGTTGCCGGGAGTGGGTGCGCCGTAGTCAGCGGCGGTTGTTCCGGGTGGGCGCACGCGCCCACCCTACCGGGCTGTGGCCACTGTGCGCTGAATATAGGAAATTATCATCATGCTTTCCACTGAAATCGATCTGACTCCCGCCGATGAAAAATTTAAATCCGTGTTGCAGGTATTGGGCAGAAATCCATCACTGATGCAACAAATCGCCCAAACGCTTGAGCACGAGGCTGAGGCAAACTTCGCGGCGCAAGGCCGTCCAGAATGGACGGATCTGGCGTCGTCCACCAAAGCCGCCCGGCTGAAGCGGAATAAGGGCAGCAGTGTGCTGCAAATATTGTCGGACAGGGGAACATTGGGCGCCAGCTTAAGCACGGGTTACGGCGATAATTTTGCCCTTGTTGGCGCTGGCGGAGCAGCCAAGGATTACGCAGCTATCCAGCAAATTGGCGGCGACATCGAAATACCGGCGCAATCACGGAAAATCCGGCTGCGCACCGACAGGAAAGGCAATCTTTTACGGCAGGGAGATGAAGGAAAAAAGAAGAATCTCGCGGTTTTTGCGAAAGAATCCCATAAGCTTGCTCGTGAAAGTTGGAGCGAAGTCCCCGCGCATGGCATCCATATCCCTGCGAGGCCGTATTTGCCGTTTACCGGCACCCCAGACGCGCCCCTGATTCAACCCGAAGCGGAAAAATCCGTGCTGGAATTGATTTCCACCGCCGCCGTCACAGCGCTGAGGTAATAAAAAGCCTCACAGAAGTCAGCGGCGGTTGTTTCCGCGTGGGCACAAAGAACGTGCCCACCCTGCCGGGCTTACCGGAGGTATCCAATTACCCAAATTCTGGGTAATTACAGATCGACGACTTGTACACAATACGATGCGCGCTGATGAAACCCTGGATATTTCCGGGTCGCCATGTCTATTTTCGTAACATCTCCGACCAATATAACCAAGGCACCCCTTTCCGCGTAAAGCCGCATCGCATCTAACACCGCTCCGTTGAGTAAGTCGGCATCGTGGATTACCAATGCTGGCTGGTCAAGCATCTGTTGCAGTGTCTTCGAAAAGAGTTCCAAGCGGGCATAAGTGGCCTGGGGAAGCTCGTAAATGTGGTCTTTCGCCCATTTCCCGACCAGTTTATACATTGATGCATTTTTCTCCGCCTGCGCTTCCCATACCTCGATTCGGTTGCTTCCCGTCTCCGGCAAGTGGTCCGTCACCCACAAATTCCCGTTCTCGGCGAGTTTTTTTAACGTGGCGCCCCGAGCGTTGACCCATTGAATCTTCATGCTGTTCTCCTCTTTCAGATGGTTTAAAAATCATCCGGCTTTCTTTCCGCACTTCGGTTGCGCGAACGCAGCGCTTGTCTTTTCCAATACCTCTTGTCCCTCCGGCGGGCAGTGGCGGTAGTTGTCCAGCAGCGCGGCTTCGCGGTGGTTCAGGGCGGGCATTGGCCCGCCACCGGCAATGGCAGCGGCAATCAGTGGGAAGTCTTCGGCGGGATCGCCAGTCATGATCGCGCCCAAACGCTTCTTGTCCATGTCGTTTAACGGCAGAGTCTCAATCACTGCCTGCATCTGTTTGATCGCCTGGATTCGGTTGACGAACACATCCTGTGACTCATCGTCCTGAAGCATCGGACCTTCGCCAGAAATCAGCCACTCGGCGCGAATGTCCAGCTTGCCGATCAGCAGCTCGCTTTCTTCACGGGTGAGTTTCTTCGCACGCCCGGAAGCTAAATCTCTAACGCGCTGAAGCTTCACCTCCATTACCTCTGCAAGCTCAGCTTGGTTCAGGTGTAGGTCAAGCATCAGATTTTTCAATAATGTAGAAATCACATTCTCCCCTTGCATAATGTAAAAAATACATCTACACTTATAAACATCAGCAGACAAATTTTAAGACTTACCAACACGAAAGACTGAGAGGCATCCAATGACTCCTGAACTACGAAAGAAAAAACGCGATGAGCTGATCGCCCATGGCGTGAACCTGCGCGCCTTATGCGCTGAAAAAAATATCGACTACCAGGCCGCTCGTGAGCTCATATGCGGCATTTCCAAGGGTCGGCGGGGCAAGTCCCATGAAGCCGCCGTCGCCCTCGGCCTCAAGCCCGACCCAAAAACCCTCCAAACCGTCGCTTAGGAGACCGCCATGCAACTCGCCCTCAACCTGCCAAACCCGCTGGCCGCGCGTCAATCGTTGTTCATCGACCACGACCAGCCGTTTACCACTTCCCGCGCCATCGCTGAACGGTTCGGCAAGTGGCATCGTGATGTACTGCGCGCCACCGAAAACCTGATCAACAATATTCCCGATCCGGCGTTTCGTGAGCGCAATTTTGCGCTCACGTTCTACCCTGTTCCCGGCCCTAACGGTGCCGTTCGGCAGGAGCCCGAATACCGCCTGACCCATGACGGTTTCGCGCTGCTGGCGATGCGTTTCACCGGCTCCGAGGCGCTGGCCTGGCAGATCGCTTTCCTGTCCGCCTTCAACGCGCTGGAGGCCGAGCTCAAGTCCCGCGTCGAGCGCGAGAGCCTTGCCTTATACCGCCTGCGCCCGCACTGGCGCCCCATCCTGGACGGCACCGAAAGCGGGCGCAGTCGCCTGGAAATCTGCGCCGCCACCGGCCACCGCTCGCCCAACACCATCACCGCCAACCGCCGCCGCCTGCGCGCCGCCGGCCTGTTGCCGCAACGCGCCGCCATCCTGCTGGGGCTGAAAGACGACCCCGCCACCCTCAAAACCAAAGCTTAGGAGAACGCCATGCCAACCACCCATGATGATCACGGTTTTACCGCCACTGCGCCCGTTATCGGGGAAGCCTCGCGCCGCGCGAACGCCCACCAGGACGCCGAATTTCTGGCGATGAAGGAGGCGGCTGTCGCCGAAATGGCCGGCCTGCGCGAAAAATTTCCCCGCGATCATCCTTTCGCCGCAGTGGTGAACCACCTGCTCATGCACGACCCCCGCGTCAACGATGCTCAGATTATTGAGAAAATCAAACGCGAAATCGGGTTTCCCGCGTTACGGGCGTTTACGGCTTATGCTGAATCCGCACCCAGTTACTACCAGGGGATTCCTTTCCCGATACGCGCTGCTTAAGGAGATCGCCGTGAGCAATATTGAATCCCAAATAAACGCCCTAGTCGCCGCCGCCACCAAGCGGGACGGCACTCAACTGCTCACCCGTGCGTCTGCCCGGGCCATGATCCTGCAACAACGAGAGTTCGATACAGCATTTTTCGCAACTCCATACGCTCGGGCGGCTCGTCATTCTCGTCCGGCAGGCCGGAGCCGGTAATGAAATCGTACCGTTCTGCGACCTGTCGCCACCGCTTGCCGAGTTGCTCCGCCATCACCGGATCGCCCCGCAGCAGAAACGGTAGCAGGTCGATCAGCACAGAGTACACACCGTCCGTCCATTCGCGGTGGTCGTTGATCTCGGCGCGCAGTTGCGCAATTTCTTCCCGCAATTCGGTATTGCTCATGGTTTTCTCCTTGCTTGAATTAAGTGCCGAGCATCTTAATCCATGCAAACCATTTTCGACAGGTGAAAAAACGGTTTTTGTTTGGATGGCGTCCCCGCGCCGCATCGGGAGGGCGTTCTGAAGATGCGACGCAATTGGAAATCGGTGCAGCCCAACAGCCTGATCGATGCGCTGCGCCTCGCCAAGGACTACGCGCGCGACAAGCACCGGCTTTCGGTGGAGCGCATCGCGGAACTGATGGGCGTCACCGCTGACCTGCTTTACAAATGGCTGGCCAACGGGCGCATGCCGGCGACACTGATCCCGGTTTTTGAAAACGTGTGCCGCTGCAACTTCGTTGGCCGCTGGATCGCGGCATCGGGCGGCCACTTGCTGATCCAATGGCCGACCGGGCGCATGGCGGGGGACGCCGACATGCATGCGCTGCAAAGCGGGCTGAATGCGGCGGTGGGCGAATTGCTCAAATTTTACCAAGGCGACTCAAACGCCGACGAGACGCTGGCCGCCGTGCGCAGCGCCATGGAGGGGCTGGCGTGGCATCACCGCAACGTCGGCCAAGCCGATCAACCGCAACTGGAATTGGGAGAAATGGCATGAAAACTGAAATCCTGAGAGACCGCCGCCTGCGGATATTGCAGGCGGCGATGAAGATGACCGATCACCTGGGCAACGAATCGCTGTTGCGGGCTTGCCTGATTGAATCGGGTCATGCGGTCACGCAAGAGGAATTGCGCGCCGCGATGGAATGGCTGGAGGAACACGAATTAATCTGTGTGCAGCGCTGGACGCCGATGCTGGCGCTGCAACTGACCCCGCTGGGTGTGGCCGTCGCCAACGGTCGCGCCAGTCAGCCGGGGGTCGCGCCCCCCATCACGGTGGATAGATTGATGTCGGAAGCGTTCGGCATCCCGCGCGACCCGCGCAGCCCGGAATACAAAGCGGGCGCGCGCGCGGCGCTGGAATTCCGCATCAATCAGGTGAGCATCCCGATGCCCTACCCGCCCGGCAGCACCGCCTCCGACGCGTATTACGCGGGCATCGCCGAGGGGCACGCCATCTGGGCGCATAACAACTGGAGTGGGCGGTAAATGGGCGCCTACACCAACGCCGGGCAGCAGCGGATTATCAAGGCAATGCTGGTGCTGTTCGGCGATGTGGTCAACGGCCTGCCGCCCGGCGCGCTGGTCAAGGCGCTGGGCGCAAGCGCCGCGGCGATCACGCGCGATATGGCCAACCTGATTGAGGCCGGTATCGCGGAGCGCATCGAAGAGACCGGCCATTACCGGCTGACCCCGCGCCTGCCCCAGCAAGCCATTAAGGTCTTTACCGCAATCGACGCCTCAGAGCGGCGCGTGCAAGAGGCCAAACAACGCTTCACCCGCAAACCCGATTAAGAAGGAGGAATAAAAAATGATGGCTGATAACCCACCACCCGCCAAGCGCGGACGCAAGCCCAATGTGCCGCAGGTAATCGAGCACGCCGAGGTGGATCAGACGCAAATCGATAACGCGATGGTGACGCTACGCGCCGACGCCCAAGGCGCGCAGGAACTGGCGCTACAGATCGGTTATGACGGGACGCTGACGGTCGCCGCGCTGGAAGACGGCATCCGCTTTTACCAGAATCGCACGGTGGAAGCCTGTCTCGAACTGGGCAAGCGCCTGGTGTTGCTCAAGGAAATCACGCCGCACGGCGAGTTCATTGGGCGGATGGAAGTGCTGGGAATTAGTGATCGAATGGCACGTAAATTCATGGCCGCCGTATTGAAATTTTCAAATCGGAATTCGAGTTCCGTTTTGCAGTCCGTCGGATCGCAAACCAAGCTGCTTGAACTTGTTGTTCTCGACGATGGAGAAATCGAAGCGCTGGAAAACGGCGATAGCGCCCGTGGTTTGACGCTAGACGCTATCGAGGTCATGAGCGTCCGCGAACTCAAGGCTGCGCTACGCGATTCCCGCGATGAAAACGCCGCCAACCGTGAATTACTGGCCGACAAAAACGCCTTGCTGGATGACGCCCGCGCCAATCTGGCGCGGATCAAGAAAGCCAAGCCGGACGTGGTGCTGGGCGAATTACGGCGCGAGGTGAACTCCTATGCGCTCACCATTGAGGCCGCCATTATCGGCCAGTTGCGCCAGGGGTTTTTGGCGCTGCAAGCGCACCATGAGTCGCACCCTGAGAGCGACAGCAATATGCTCATGGCCGGGCTGGTCGGCAATCTGGAGAACTGCCTTAGAACCTTGGTCGATGAATGCATGCTGCCGAAAATCCCCGTTGACGGCCAGCCCGGCTGGTATCGGGATCAATCCGGCGCGGCGGCGGAATAAATCATGGCCACGCGCAGCCCCGCGATGATTAGCCGCTTGGTGGCCGCCCACCACGCCGCCGAGGCAGCCGGTCACGGCGGCAAGGAGCTCGTCTATGCGAGCGCCATGCGTGAGTTGGGCATCAGCCGGGCGACGCTGGCGCGGGCGATTAAAGAGGTCGCCGTCAAGCCCCCGCGCAAGCGCCGCGTGGATGCGGGCGCGGTCGGGCTAACGCGGGAGGAGGCGCTATTGATCTCGGCGCTACTGATGGAGTCTCACCGCAAAAACGACAAACAATTGCTCACGATCGGCCAGGCGCTGGAAATCCTGCGCGCCAACGGGCGCATCCGCGCCGAGCGGGTGGACGAATCCACCGGCGCGATCATCCTCTTGTCGGTCAGCGCCGTCACCCGCGCCTTGCGTGGTTATGGGCTACACCCCAGTCAATTGCTGCGCCCGTCGCCGTGCAGGGAATTGCAGAGCCTGCATCCTAATCACGTCTGGCAGATCGATGCCAGCCTGTGCGTACTCTATTGGCTCAAGGGGGGCGCAAACGAGGCCGGGCTGCAAGTGATGGACAAGGATAAATTTTATAAGAACAAACCCAAGAATCTGGCGCGCATCGAATCCGAGCGCGTCTGGTCCTACGAGATCACCGATCACCTCTCCGGCACGATCTTCGTCCACTACGTGCTGGGTGCGGAATCCGCCGCCAATATGGCCGACGCCTTCATTACCGCCATTTGTAAGCGGGCAGACGACCCGTTTCACGGGGTGCCGCTTAACTTGATGATGGATATGGGGTCGGCCAACACCAGCGGCCCGGTAAAAAATCTGATGCGCCGCCTGGGCGTCACCATCTATCCCCACGCTGCGGGCAACGCGAGGGCGACGGGGCAGGTCGAAAACGCCCGCAACATTATCGAACGCAGTTTTGAATCCGGCCTCAAGCTCGTCCGCGTGGGCAGCCTGGATGAACTCAATGCCGAGGCGCAGAAATGGGCGCGTTGGTACAACGGCGCTAAAGTGCATGCGCGCACCAAAACCACGCGCTACAACAAATGGATGGAAATCACCGCCGCGCAACTGCGGCTGGTGGACGGCGAACTCGCCCGGCTGTTGCTCACCCACGAACCCGAAGCCCGGAAAGTGAGCGATACCCTGACCGTGCAGTTTAATGGGCGCGAGTGGGATGTGAAGGACATTCCCGGCGTAATGATCGGCGAAAAGCTGAGGGTCACTTACAACGCTTTTCGGCGCGATAGCGTTTATATCGTCGATGTCGATACCCAGGGACATGAACTGCTGCACCCAGTACCGCTGGTGGCGCGGAATGAACACGGATTCCGCGCGGACGCTAACGTCATCGGCGAAGGATACCAGTCCCTGCCCGACACGCAATTGGAGAAAAACCGCAAGGAAATCGAGATGGTGGCGATGGGCGTGGATACCTTGCTGGCCGCTGCCGAGGCGCGCAAAGCCAAGGAACTGGCGTTCGGCGGCGCCATCGACCCATGGATAGTACAGCACGAACACCAAGCGCCGACCTACCTGCCCAAGCGCGGCACCGAGTTGCCCATTGCGGCGCGGGCGCGTGACGCGCCGCCTGTGATCCTCAACCATTTCGAGGCGGCGCGCGCGTTGATCGCCCTCGGCGTGGTGATGGATGCCGAGAAAAACCGCCAGGTGGCCGCGTGGTATCCCGCCGGTGTGCCGGAAACCGATATACCGAAACTTAAAGACAGCCTCACCGCCCGCGCCCGTTTGCGGTTGGTGGGCTAATAAGGAGGGAAAAGGAATGACTTTTGCCATTGCGCCAATTTTGCAGCAGGCCGGGGTGTCGCAAACCGATGTTTACCGCGCTTGCAACCTCTCCCGCACGGTGATGAGCCGTATCGCGACCCACGGCGAGTGGCCGTTGCTGGACGCATCCGCGCCGGCGCGCATCGCGGACTACTTGGCATCGCGGGGTGTAGCGGCGGCGCTGGTCCAGCCGATACGTGATTTTGTTGCACCCGGCAAAAAAATGGCCCCGGTCGTGGTGGAACACGCCGAGGCCGATCCCGCAGTCTTGCTTAACAACCCACAGGAGGAGGACTCTATGTTACTACGAAACGAATTGATTACGCCGGAAGCCCGTAGGAATTTCGGCTTGGCGCGCAACCCCTTCCAGGATGATGTGCGCACCCGCGCCGACGTCTTTGCCAGCGCTGCGACGCGCTATGCCCGCGCCGCGCTGCTGGATTGCGCGATCAATAGCGGGTTTATGGCGCTGATCGGCGAATCGGGATCGGGCAAATCCACCCTGGCTGACGAACTGGAGCAGCGCATTATCGACGAGCAGCGCCCGGTGATTATCATTCGCCCCTCGGTGCTATCGATGGAGGCCAGCGACAAGGCCGGAAAAACACTGAAATCCGGCCAGATTGCCGAGGCCATCATCCGCACCCTGGCGCCCGGCGCAATCCCGCGTAGCTCGACCGAAGCGCGCGACCGGCAGTTGCGCGACATGCTCATATCCAGCCGCGCCGCTGGATTTAGCCATCTGGTGTTGATTGAAGAGGCGCACAGCTTGCCGGTGGCGACACTCAAGCATCTCAAGCGGTTTTTGGAGATTAAACAAGGATTGGGGCGCTTGCTGGGCGTCGCGCTGATCGGGCAGCCCGAATTGCATCAGCGCCTCTCGGAGCGCAGCGCCGAGGTGCGCGAGGTGGTGCAACGATGCGAAATCGTTGAGTTGCGACCGCTGGATAACGACCTCCAGGCGTATATCGAGCATAAATTTGCCCGCGTTGGTGCGGTTGCTGGTGATGTGCTGGATAGCGGCGTTTACGACGCGCTGCGCGCCCGCTTGATCCGCACCCCGCGCGGCGGCACGGCGCGCGACACCCTGAGCATTTGTCACCCGCTGGTGGTTAATAACCTGCTCGCGCGGGCGCTTAACGCCGCAGCCGGCGCGGGGTTTGCCAAGGTCACCGCCGATATTGTCGCGGGAGTGTAGTCATGGCCTGGAAACCCAATGTCGACCGTCAGAACCGTGTCACCCTCGCTATTGCAGGGTTTGAGGGGGAGAGATTCACACAGTCCGAAATCGTTCAGCGCTCCGGCTCTGTCAGAGGCACTGTCTCCGCCAACCTTAAAGAGATGGAGCGCCAGGGCATGATTGTAGTGTGCCGAGTCGGTCAGTTTGGCATAAAAATCTGGCGCAAAACCGACAAATACCGCGCTCCGGGAGCGGAAGCGCCAGACGTCACCGCCCCGGAAGACCTTCCCGTCGAAACCAGCGGGCGCGAATACCAGGCGCATGCCTGCCAAACCTGTCTGGCGCAGCTTGAAGCGGCCATGCGCGGCTGGCAGGGCGCCGGCGCTGAAAGGAGGTTGTGATTATGGCGCTGAGCATTGTAGATAAGCCTGGACGCATCACCGTACAAACGATGCGCGAATACTTCGAGTGGGCGGTGAATACTACGCCCTTGCTGAAGGCGCTCACTCCGCTCGGCGTGGTGACGATAAACGACCAATTCAGCCACTACATAAACCCGGAAACTAGCGCTTGCTGGATTGGCTTCGCCCTTGGGATGCGGTGCGCTGAAAAAATACAGGCGCAAAAAGCGAAACAAAAGGCGACCTTTTATTGCGAAGCGGATTTTGTGGCTCGCGCGTGTCGTTGCGGCGGGGCGGCATTATTCCACGGCGCCGCAGTAGAGAGTGTTTATTGCTATCCCGATTTTTTTGCCGATCTGTGGCGCACTTGGGGGCGCGGAAGGCGGAGCGTGCAAAGATCGATAAAAAGCGGGGTGCGTCATGCGTAGGCTGTGTTCCAGCGCTTTGCATCAAATGCTTGCCAATATCCTGCGTCGACTGTCCCCCATGGAGCGGGTGTGCGGGGCGATTTTGGTGAGCCGGAAGTGGGATGGGCTGGATTACATCTCCCTGGCGCCGAACAGTACGCTGTCGATGTCGCGGCAGCGGATACAGCGGATGCGCACGTCGGGGTTGGTCGGTGAGACGGCGAAGCGGGGGGCGAAATGTGCTCAATGAATCTTGGCAAGAGTGCTACGAAGAGCGCGCGGCCATCCTCCAATTCGATGCGGGCATGTCACGGGACGCCGCCGAAAAAGCCGCGCAAGCCCTTGTGGACGCTGCCCGCATCGATAAAGCTGACGCTGGTGGGCAAAACAATATGGCCGTCGATGCTGCAATCCAAAGCGCCGCATACCCGCCGCCGCCGAATCATGGCATACCGCGCGATCCGGCTGCGCGCCGTGATCCTGCTGCCCATCCTGGGGCTGCCGAAAATCGCGCGCACCGCCCCGCAGACACACCCTACGCAGTCGCTGCGGCTCGGGCGAGCCCGGCTTATCTGGCCTCTTTGAAACTATTGCAACAGACACTGCCCAATTTTAAACCAGCATCAGACCAAAAAGGAGTAGTACCGTGACAAACGAATCCGATAAACCAACCTGCCCGGCAAACTGTCGTGAGGATCATGCTGGGCGATATGTGCCCATCAGCAAGATTAAGCCTGTTGACCTGTACCGCGACGAGACCGTTAGAGCCTTGGTAATGCGCGCCAAAGAGGCGCAGCAAAACTTGCTGGCGTTCAAGCGCGCCGCCAAGGAAACCATTGATGCATTCATCGGGCTGTCACTGACGGAATGGGGCGTGGTGCAGCAAAGCAATGCAAGCAAGGGCAATCTGTCCTTGCGCTCCTACGATGGGCGGCAAATGGTCAAGATTGCGATAGGCGAAACCTTTGTGTTTGATGAGCAGCTTCAGGCGGCCAAACACCTGATTGATGAATGCTTCATGGAATGGGTGACGGCCAAGACGGACGAAAACCTGAAAGTGGCCGTCTTGAATGCATTCCAGGTGAGCAAAGAAGGAAAGATCGATATTCGGCGAGTGCTGGAGCTGCGTAGCTACAAAATCGAGCACCCGAAGTGGAAAAAAGCGATGGACGCCATCACCGCCAGCCTGACGGTTATTTCGTCCAAAGCCTATATCCGGTTTTACGAATACAACGACAAGACCGAAAAGATGGAACACATCTCCTTGGATATGGCGGCGCTTTGAAAATGCCGACTGTCGCCGTCCTTTTCGCTCGCGCCGACAGCATCTACAAAACGCTGCCGCAATGCGATGTGTGGGATGCGGAGCGCGATGCCAGGCGTTGGCCGGGTGGCTGCCCTGTGGTGGCGCATCCGCCGTGCCGGGCATGGGGGCAATTGAGGCACCTGGCGAAACCGCGCCCAGACGAAAAAGCCTTGGCGCTGTTTGCAGTTGATCAGGTGCGGCAATACGGCGGGGTGTTGGAACATCCTAAACAATCGACGCTATGGCCGGTAGCGGGGCTTCCCCGCCCCGGAGAGCGCGATGGATACGGCGGGTGGACGTTGCCCATACACCAATACTGGTTTGGGCATCGCTCCGATAAACCGTCGTTGCTCTACATCGTTGGATGCGATCCGGGGGATGTTCCGACTATGCCGCTGGTGCTGGGCAGAGCGCCATGCCGGATCGGCAGCGCGGGGAGACGGCGCGACGGATCACGGCTACAACCGGGCGATATTGGATACAGACCCGAAACAACGCATGCCGAGCGCGAGCACACGCCGCCGATGCTGGCGGCCTGGCTGGTGGAGGTGGCGAGGATGTGCAAAGGTGTTGCATTTTAATCATTTAGATTTTTCAACCAGGAGTAAAGCATCATGACTAAGCAGAAATTGATTGGCGAGATACAAAACATCGCCGCAACGCTCGCCGGGAAAACGATATGCAAAACCGACGTCGAAACCGTTATCAACGCGCTGGTGGGGAAGATACAAGGCGAGCTGGCAGCGGGCGAAAAAGTCACCGTACCGGGGCTGGGTACGTTTACCGTGAAATCCAGGGCGGCGCGCACGGGTCGCAACCCAAAAACCGGTGCATCGCTAGACATCCCCGCCAAAATCGTGCCGCACTTTAGTGCCGCGACGGCGCTGAAAGAAGCGGTGGGTGGCTGACGTGAGGACGCCTATCTCGATTAGCGCCAGTGGGCGGCGCGACAATTTAAATATTGTCGCGCTATGCGATGACGGGAGCATCTGGCTGGGGCGGTACGGCGTCGACTGCCATGATGATCCTTATCCCAGTAATTTTCGCTGGGAGCCGATGCCCCCGGTGCCGGGGTCGAAAAAAGAGCCGGGCGGCTAAACCGCTGGCCAGAGGGCGCTGATGCAGCGCCCTCGAACAAGCGATTTAACCGAGATTGAAAGGGATTGAAATGACGAAACAGGTGAATTTGGATGATTTGAAGCGGCTGCATGGTCGCGCGCGAATCGCGAAAGCGGGTGCGCGCGATTGGCTCGAATTTGCAACGACCATGATGGATAGCTTCCCTGCGCTGTACGAAACGGCAAAACAACTGAATGCCGAAATGGAGCGCGCGAAAGCAACCAGCGCGGCATCCGCTTGGGGGCTGCTGGCCGATCTGCTGGCAGCCATCAACCTGCATATCAATGTCCATGACGGGCTGATCGCCGGCGAAGATATCGAGGCATACGTCGAGGCCGCAGCATCGGCGTTGGGGCAAGCCGGATACGGCGCCGAAGATTTGCTGGCGCGCCGTCAAAGGATGCTTGAAGATTTGCAGTCTCACCGGGAAAGGATGGGGCTATGATTCCTGATCAATCCCGCAACGAAAAACGCCTCGCGGCATCCCGCAAAAAAATCCATGTCGCTCGCCGCCAGCTCAATATGGACGATGCCGACTATCGCGCGCTGTTGCGGCGCGCTGCCGGGGTCGAATCCAGCGCCGACATACGTCGGCTTGATAGGATTGATGCCGTGATGGCCGAATTTCGCCGGCTTGGGTTTAAAGATGTTTCGGCGCGGCATGGTCGCGCGCCCAACACTCTGGATCGTGAGCCGCAATTGCAAAAGATAGAGGCGTTGCTGGCGGACATGAAGCTGTCGTGGAAATACGCAGAGGCTATCGCTCGGCAGCAAAACCCGGTGGCCGGTGATGTGCGTATCGAGCGGCTGGAGTGGGTGCCGACGGCAAAGCTCAAGGGGATCATTACCGCACTGGTGATCGAGCAGCGCAAGCGCGCATTGCTGGCCAGTGTCGATCAATTGCTCGCTGCATGCGGCAAGACGCACGACGATGTGACCGCCCGGCTGTGTCGCGACGGCGGGCGCGCAGGCAACTGGCGGCGCCGGACATCGGTGCTGAATGGGCTGATTAACAGCATCCCCCAATGGTGGCCGGCATGATTCCGGCATCCCCAACCGCTTCCGATCTGGCGCCGCTTGCGGCGCTGTTTGCCCCCAATTATCCGGCGAAGCTCCGGGAAATAGCGGAGCGGCTTTATCTCCAACTGGCCGAGGAGCGCGACACGGCGGCGCTGGGGCTGCCCCGGCTTGCGCAGCTTGCGCTGGCGCAAACGGAACGCCTATCCCTGGAACTGGGCGGCGGTGGGTTTTATATGCACAAAGGCAAATCCTACCGACTGTCCAAGCTCTACCGGAAAATTTGGGAAGAGTTCACCGGCACAAACCTGACCCAGTTGGCGCGTAAATATAATCTGACCGAAATGCGGATCAGGCAGATCGTCGACGAAATTCGCGAACAAGAAAAAAAAGAGCGCCAGGGCGTTCTGGATATTTAGACAAGGCGAGTGTAGCCATCGGCCTCCCAAGTCGGCATGGGAGCGATTGGGAGCGATTGCCGGGGAAAGTATTGGGGTGCGCGTAATGAAGATTACAGTCATTGAAACCGGGAAGTCTAAGATGGGCGCATTTGCGATTATCTACGGGTATCGCTCGTGGCCGGAGCGGGTCTTGCGGCATCGCGGCTGGTGGGATGCGCACATCATCTATGAGCGCCCCGCGCACCCCGATGAGGAAGAGGAGCAGGTAGCGGCATGGCGATATCTGGCATACCGCTACGCTGATTGGTCTGCACTGGCGGGCGACGAAGAAAAATTCGGCTTTGATGCCAACAGGCTAAAAAATCAGCACTTGGAAAATTTGAGGAAAGGAAATTGCGTGGAAACTGCGGATGTGGTGGAGGTCTAAATGGATTCCGAAATCGATTACATGCAACAGATTAACGATTTTGTTTGCGAGGTCGGCGGGGCAGAGGAGGCATTGGCGCTGCTGGCCGATTATCGCCGACTTGTGGGCAACCTGGCGACGGCCAGAGATGCTCGGACGGTGCTTCCCGACATGCGCTGTTGGGCTAGTCGCCGGCAGTTGTGCCGGATGGCAATGGATTTACCGGATGTCCAGGGAAGGGCGTTTCTTGGTCGGTAAAATATAAAACATTTTATTTAGTGCCGCCCGCGCGAAACGGGAAAATGCGGCACATGACAACCGCAATCCAACAGCCCGCCGCCACCCTTCCGGCGGGCATCGAAATCTTCAAAGCCGGCAGGCGCACGGATGATGCCGGCATCATGCATCACATCACCGCTGAGGATGTCGCGAGAACCGCCGCCGTCTACGATCCTTTGATCCACGAAGCGGCGCTTTGTGTAGGCCACCCCAAAGACAACCTCCCGGCCTACGGCTGGGCCAGATCGCTCGCAGCCGAATCCGGCACGCTCACGATGGTGGATACCAGCCAGGTCGAGCCGCAGTTTGCAGAAATGGTCAAGGCTGGCCGATTTAAAAATCGCAGCGCATCATTTTACCCCCCCGATCACGCCCGCAATCCAGTGCCAGGCGCTTGGTATTTGCGCCACATCGCCTTTCTTGGTGCGCAACCGCCCGCAGTGCCGGGACTTAAACCAATCCAGTTTTCCGAAGGCGAGGATGCCGCCGGATGTATCAATTTTTGTGACGGCGCCGATGGCGCTCAACCCCAGGAGAAATCAATCATGACACCGGAAGAACTGACCGCGCTCGAAGCGAAGCAGGCCGCAGCGCTCAAGGAGGCCAACGACAAAACCAAAGCCGAGCAGGATCGCGCCACAGCGCTCGAACAGAAGCTCGCGCAATTTGCCGAAGTCCAGGGCAAGGAACGCCATGCCGCGCATGTTTCGTTTTGCGAAGCCCAGGTCAAAGCGGGCAAGTTGCGCCCGGCAGATAAGGCCGGCGTGGTCGCTACGCTGGATTATCTGGCGGCGCAGGAAAAGCCCGCGGTGGAATTTTCCGAGGGCGACGCCAAGCGCACGGTCAATCCGCTGGAAGTCGTCAAGGCGCTGGTCGCATCCGGCGGCAAGGTAGTGAGTTTCGGCGAACACGCGCCCGCCAATATGGATGGCGGGGTGGTCACCAAAGGCATGCCCGATGCCGAGCTGGATGTGGCTGTAAAAAAATACATGCGCGAAAAATCCGTCAGCTACAGCCAGGCGCTGGATGCTGTCATCTCTTTTACCCTATAACCGGGAGCAATGGCCATGGCTATGTCCATAGCGGAAATCCGCTTGAAGCAAAACCCGATCCTGACCGGCCTGTTGCTTGGGCTGGGGCAAGGCGCGTTCGTCGCCGAAAAACTTTTTCCGCGTCTTCCGCAAGCATTGCGCGGTATGACGTTGGTCAAAATGAGCAACGAAATGATGAAGAAATACAACTTGCGCCGCGCGCCCGGAGGGGCGACCAAGCGCATCAATATCCAGTTCAACGGCGAAGTATTCACCGTCGATCAACACTCGGTGGATATACCAATGCCGCGCGAATTGCTGCAGGAGGCCGACGAATCGCGCAGGCTCAATGTCGGCAGTTACATCGACGTCGGCAGGATGGCGATGAGTACCGCGACCCAGGTGTTGGCGCTGGGTTATGAAATCGAGGCCGCTACGCTGGCGATCGACAGCAATACCTATGCATCAGGGCATGTGGTGGCGCTGTCGGGTGGCACAAAATGGTCGGCGCCGACCGGTACACCCGTGACCGACATACGCGCCGCCGCTGAGGTGATCCGCAAAAAGACCGGCAAGCGCCCGAACCTCCTGACGCTTTCCGCCGATGCGTTTTTTGCCATTACCACCAACGCGGAAGTAAAAGGCTATTTGCCTAGCACCAATACCGGCCCAGCCAGCCTGGAGCAGCTGAAAACCATCCTGAATGTCGCCGAAATCGTTATCGGCGATGCCGTGTGGATGAATGATTCAAATGTGGGGCAGGATGTGTGGGGGAATAACGCGATCCTCGCCTACGTGCCGAAAATCGGCGGGAGCGGCAGCGATATCAGCCTGGCCGAACCGGGGTTCGGCTTTACTAGTGTTCTCGACGGGAACCCATTTGCCGAGACGCCGTACTTCGACAACGAACTCAAAAGCTGGGTGTACGGCGCGACCTATGAGCGCCGGGTCAACATCGCGTACAACGATGCCGCTTTCCTGTTCACCAATCCGAAATAGAGGGAGGAACTATGCCGATTATTGCAAAAGTCCGCCTGTTGCTGCTGGATGGGGACAAGCGGGTTGAAATCCCGCCCGGTAACGAAGTCCCCGCCGATAAGCTTGCCGCGCATGATAAGCGCGAACTGCTGGAAAGCGGCGCCGTCGAAGACACCGACGCCACCGCCGCTATCGCAAAGGCCGGGAAGAAAGCGGTCGAAGTGGGCGCGAAAGAATTCGAGGCGGCGCGGCAGCGTGTCGCTGATGCCAATGAATCCATCAAGCCGCTGGCTGAAACCAAGAAAGAAGGCTAAAAAATGGCTGTTTCCTACCAAAAAAATCACGCCGTCACCGTCATCGCCACGGCGGATGTTGCGACCTATCGCTTCATCGGCTACGACGGCGCCTATGCGACCTCTGCCGCCGGGCTGCACGATGCGCAGGGCGTGAGCGAGTATGCCGCCCTTACCGGCGAGGCGTTTGCGGCTATCACCTGCTATTCCGCGCCGGTTGAGGTCGCGGAAGCCATTGCCTACGGCGATTTTGTGAAGCCGGCAGCGGACGGCACCGGGCGCGCTATCGTCGGCACGGCGACCGACCATTGCGGTCGCGCATTGAGTGCGGCCGGCGCGGCAGGCCAGTTTGCCGAAGTGCAAATCCTGCCGCATGTCCATCCGGTGGCGCCGTAATCATGCCTATCGCCTACGCCACGATCAATGACCTGATCGCCCGCACGCCGCGTTTCGAATTGGAGGTTTTGACCGATTTCGACAATGTGCCGCCCTCGGAAATAGCCGTGGCGCGGGTGCAGACCGCGCTGGATGATGCTCAGGCTGATGTCGATGGTTATGTCGGGGTGGTGTATGCATTACCTTTAATCGGCTGTGCCAGGCTGGGGGTGGGCGGCGCTGTCGAGTATGTGCCGCCGCCAAAGCTGACGGCGCTCACTTGCGATATCGCCCGCTATAGGCTGCACGATCAGATCGGCCCGGAAAGTGAGCCGTATCTGCGGTACAAGGCCGCTTTGAGAGGCCTGGAGAGCATCGCAGCCGGCAAGACTCAGCTTTCCTGCCCGTGGGGCGGCCTGCCGGGCAGGGCGCTCGGCAGCGATGTGCAGGCGGAAGATGTTGGTGAGGTCTATTTTGACTTTTCGCCGCGCTCGGTGACCGACGAGGCGCTGGAGAGCTACCGGTGAGCTTTATCGCGCTGGACAGCCTGGCCGAGGCGCGGCTTGATGAGGCCAATCAAGTTGCCCGTCTGCTGCGGCAAGTGGGGTCTGTTGCGGATATCGATGAGGCGGAGCGGGCGCAAAAAGCCGTACCTGCTGCGTTTTTGTCGCCGTTGGAAGATCGTCCGTTGCGGCTATCTCTGGATGATGAATTTGTGCGCGATGATTTGGTTTATGTGCGCGTGATTATGCTGGTGAGCAATCGTCCGGCTGATAAAAAGGGCGGCGCTTTAATCGCCGTGCGCAATTTTGTGGGCGAATCACTGGTCGGCTGGACGCCCCCCGGCTGCAATGAGCCGCTCTTTTGGGTGGGTGGCGGGCTGCTCAAGGTGAGTGGCGCGGCGCTCTGGTGGCATGATGATTTTGTCATGCGTCGATCAGTGTTTATTAAGGATTAATAAATGAAGACCAGTGAAGCGCCGCAGTTGGTGCGCTATATCAGCAGTGGATTTACTTACCGTTCTAAGACCTATCCGGTGGGGGCGTCGTTGGATGGCTTTGATGCGCCCACGCTTTCGCAATTTGTCCGCAGTGGCCATGCCGTGGTGAACAAATCTCATCCGTCGCAGTCCGGCGACACAACTACAACAAAGGAGCAACAGTTATGACCATCCAAACAACCGTTGGCTGCACACGCAGCATTGCCGCGACCTACGGCGCTGATGTTGCCATCAGCGCGATCACCAATGCATCGCCAGCCGTCGTCACGCTGGCTGCCGGCCATTCCGTGGCGGTCGGCGATTACGTCGAAATCAAATCCGGCTGGCGCAACCTGACGGACAAGGTGCTGCGCGTTAGTGTGGTGATGACCAACGATGTGACGCTGGAAGGGTTTGACACCAGCGACGTCGTTGACTATCCGACGGACCAAGGCATCGGCAGTCTGCGCCGTATTACAGCTTGGCACGATTTCGATCAGGCAAAGGATGTTAAGACCAGTGGCGGTGAACAGCAATGGTTGACGCAAACGGTAGACGGTGAGACCAGGGAGCGCAAGATGCCGAGCATCCGGTCCGCGATCACGGTGGACGTTGAAGTGTACGACGACCCATCGATGCCCTGGTATCAAACCGCTCTGGCCGCCAGCCGCACCCGTCGCCCGGCCGCATACCGTATCCGCTTGGCCATCGGCGCAATATCCGTGGTCAACGCGTACTGGGGCGTGGGCGAGACGCCATCAACCGACAAAAACGCCGAGGTGGTCACCAAGGTGTCCTTGGCCTACCTCACCCCGCCGCAGCGCTACGCGGCCTGATTTTTTTGACAACCAACCCGGATTCACAGGGTATTTTTTGGAGAAGTGCAATTATGTTTACGGTCGAAGAGTTGGCGTGCACCCCGTGGCCGGTCAACGTGAAGCTGATGCAATATATCGAAGGGGCGTTCCGCGAGTACACCCAGAAATTCGTTGCGCACTTTCGTTGCATCGGCGAAATAGAGCTGCAGCAAATCATCGCTGCCGCCGAAGCTGCATGCCCTAATAGCGGCACGGTGCTCGAAAACGGCGAACGGGAATCTACACTGGCTGATAATCTGCGGCGCAATGTGATGATTTTTTGCGACCTTGTGGTGGGCTGGGACGAAGTCGATGAGGCGTTTTCGGCGGATGTGCTAACCCGCCTGATGACTGGTCCCCGTGGATTGGCAGTCGCGAAAGCGCTCAACGAAGCGCTGTTCGGCTGGCGTTTTAATATTGCCGGGGAAGTCGAAAAAAACTCGCCGACCTCGCCCGCGCCTGGTGTGGCGGACGAGGTGCGGGTCGCAACGACGAGTTAGCGGCAGCGGCAGCGCTCGGCTTTACTGCCGAAGACGTTGCCGCGATGCGCGCCCTGACCGGCATCCGGCCGGATGTGCTAAGCATCCTGCCGGATGCAGTTTGGACCTGGCGCACCTGGCTGCAAATCGGCACTCAATGGGTGATCGTGTCGGGTTGGGGCGGTGTTTATTACACCGGTTTGCGGCACGAGTCGATCCCCGAGGCGATGTTGGCAGCGGGGGTGCCGAGGGAATGGCGCCAGCGCGTGCGGCAGGGCTTGCGAGTGATGGAGCGGGCGGCGTTGGAAGTGCTCAACAGCAATGATTGAGTGTATCAAAGCAGTAAATAATGCGGTGTCGGCATGGCTAATATTAGTGTTGGATTGCGGGTTAATTACGATGGCGCATCCGTAACCGCCGGCGTCGCGCAAAATCGCGCTGATTTGCAGTCGCTGGCACAGGCGGCGCAAGCCGGCGCCGGCGCATCCGCATCATCCGCACAAGCGCTGGCGCAAGCCGAGGCGCAAATGGCTGAGCGCATCCGGGAGGCTACAGCCGCAGCGCTGGCGCAAGCCGCGGCGCAAAATTCGTTGACCCCCAATACAGCTGGAGCAGCGGCAGCGGCCACCGCGCTTGCTGCCGCTGAGGCGCAAGCTGCGGCTGGTGTCCGAGCCGCGGCAGCTGCTGCGCTACAGCAATCATCCGCGCAAAATGCGCTCTCTCAAGCCATGGCGGGCGGCGCTGGCCACGCCAATCTTCTCAACGCATCAATCAGGGCTACGGCGACTGCGGCGCTCGCCCAATCATCCGCGCAAAATGCGCTCTCTCAAGCCATGGCGGGCGGCGCTGGCCACGCAAATCTCCTTGGCGCATCCATTGGACAGGTTGCGGCCGGTAGCCGTGCCGCTGCCGATGCGTTGCAACATCAGTCCAATGCGCAACGCGCGTTGACCGCCGGTACAACAGATGCATCATCCGCAATCAATGCCGGCATAGGTGCGCTGCGAAATTATCGCGCCGAAATTGCCCGGCTAAACACAGAATTCGAGCGATCCGGCGCCCGATTGCAAAATATCCGGGGTGACCTTAACGCTCTGCCACCGGGCGTAAACCGCCTGGGCGCTGCCGGAGAGTCAGCAGGACGGCAGGTCAATGCCGGTATGTCCGCAGCTGCGGGCGGTGGTGCGCGGCTGCTCGAAATGCTAAAGCTCTTGGGTGCGGGATTTGCGCTATCAGCCGTTGTCGGCGGACTGGTCAAAACCGCTGACGCAATGACTAATCTGGAGTCACGTCTAAAATTAGTCACAACCGGCCATAACGATCTGCACACCGCACAGGCGGCGGTTTTTCAGATCGCGCAATCCACCCGGTCGTCACTCGCCGCGACCGGCGATATCTACTACAAGATGAGCAAGGGCGCTCAAGAGCTGGGGATGTCGCAAGCTCAGGTTGCGCGTCTAACTGAGACCATCGGCCAGGCGATGACGCTCTCGGGGTCAAGCGCCGAATCCGCGCAGGCAGCGCTGATCCAGTTTGGTCAAGCGCTCTCCAGCGGGGTGCTGCGCGGTGAGGAACTCAACAGCGTGATGGAGCAAGCGCCGGCGCTTGCCGAAGCGATTGCAAAGGGCATGGGCAAATCGGTCGGCGAGCTGCGCATGCTGGGTGAGACGGGGCAGTTGACGGTGCAGCAGATTATGGGGGCGCTGGAAAAATCCGCGCCGGAAGTCGCACGGCAGTTTGCGACGATGGCGCCTACCATCAGCGGCTCTTATCAAATGCTATCCAATGCTTCCATGCAATTTATCGGGCAATTGGATAAGCAGACCGGCGCCAGCCACACACTGGCGTCATCTATTCAATTCATTTCCGGCAATCTACAGGCGTTTACCGCCGTGGCCGCCGTGACCGCATCGGTGGGGTTGGGCGGACTGATCGGCAAGCAGGCGTTGGCGATACAGTCATCCATTGCCCGTGCGGCAGCGCTGGGGGTTGAGGCGGCTGCCACCCGCGCGCAAATCGTCGCTGACCTGGCGCACGCCCGGGCGCTGGAGGGCGCCGCAGTTGCGCGCTTAGCCGAAGCGTCGGCGGAGCGCGCCCAGTTAGCCGCCATGTCTGTTTATGGCCCGGCCAGGGCAAGGGTGGAGCGGGAAATCGCCCTTGCCACCGCGCAGCGCACTCAGGCTCAATTGACGGCAACGGCGGCAGAGGGGCGGCTAGCCGCCGCGACGGTGGGTTCGTCCGCAGCCATGACCGGCGCGCGCGCTGTGATGGGTGCGCTGGGCGGACCTATTGGCGCCGTGACGGCGCTGCTGCTCGCTGGGGCTGCGGCGTGGTCGATGTTTGGCGAGAGCGCTGAGGATGCGGGGCAGAAAAGCGCGGCGGCGGTGGCTAAAGTGCAGTCGGACGCATTGGAGCGCGGGCGCGACCAAAAGCAAGCTAATCTGGATTTTATTGCGGATCGTCAGCGCGTCTACGCGATAGCATCCGCCGAATACCGCGCCGCACCCTCCCCATCCGCGAAATCGGACGTCTGGAAAAAATACGGGATGGGACGTCTCTCGGAAGAAATCAGCGCCGCAGAAGCGGAGATTAAAAAAATCGAGGAGCGCGAGAAGAATCTCGCCGCCAAAATTGCAGGCGCCGCTACTAGCGATAATTGGCAAAAGGCATACCTCTCACCGGAGCGCAAAAAAGAGCACGACCTCAGTGCGCTGGATGCTCTCTACGCTAAAGAGGCCGCGAAATTTATCGGCAATCAGGAAAAGCAACTCCAGCTTGCCGCCGAGTACGCGGAAAAGCGCGCGACTATTCTCAGCAAAAAAGAACACAACAAAACAGATTCCTACGCCGCTGCCCGCCTGGAGCGCCAAAAAGCGGAATACGAGCAATCCGCGAAAATCGATGATGCCTATGCCAAGATAGCGCTGGCTGACCTTGAAGGTCGCCACAAGGCACAGATCATCAGTGATGAGTCGTTTTACGCGCAAAGGCGCGAAGCTCAACTAAAAGCCCTGCACGCCGACCAAGCGGCGCTGCTGAAGGAGATGCAAGCGCAATCCAACGACTTTGCGAGACAAAACGACCCGGTAAAAAAAGAACAATCTCTGACCAGGCTCATCAAGCTCGGCACCCAGTACCAGGAAAAAGCCGTTCAGATTTCCGGAGTTGGAATACAAGACGAAT
>JBAYVP010000003.1:0-65594 GCA_041674485.1 Sulfuricellaceae bacterium | reverse complement strand
TGTGCGGGCTACTCAGGGCGAACGGCCATTTACCAAATTGGTGACCACCCCGTTCGTGCTGAGTGCCTTGCGCAGCAAGGCGTATCGAAGCATGAGCGGGGTGGCAACTGAGGTTTCTAGGTTCAACGCCACACCGGTCAACTGCCTGATAGCCCCATCGCAAAATCCGACCCCCAGAACGCCGCACCGTGTGAGTAATAATCTCCCCCTCTCAAGATGTTTTCTGTGCGCTAGAACACAGAAGCGGTGCTGCCATACTGTGTTGCAGTGGGGGATGCCGACAATTTTTCTTTATGTGCGCTAACGAACGGAATGCCGTGTGCGATATGTGGGATAAGTATAACCAGTGATAGGAAATTGGCGCTGCTCCCGGTTGACCGGCATTTGAATCAACATGCCGCCCCATTTAAAGACTTAATGCATCATTATTTGTTTAACAGTAACTTTTGGAGAAAAACATGAAAACATCAAAAATCATTTTTAATATGCTTGCCGCCGCTTCTTTAACCTTAGCGGGCAGTGCTTACGCGGATGAAGCCACCAAGGAAGGCTATGTGACCGACTCTCGTGGCAACGTGGTCAAGAACAACTACAACGAATGCTGGAGAACCGGATTCTGGACACCGGCTATGGCGATCAAGGAATGCGATCCGGACCTGATCAAGAAAGTAGCGTCGGCTCCCGCGCCAAAAACATCGGCTCCCGAGCCCGTTACCGCTGCCCCCGCGTCCAAACCGGTAGCGGTAGCAGCGCCGCCAAAGCCAAGAAAAACGACCTTTGCCACAGATTCCTCAGCAGATGCTCTTTTTGGCTTTAACAAATCGGCGGTTACACCTGCCGGCCAACAGGCTCTCGACAAATTTGCCGCAGACCTGAAGAACGCCAGCTTTGACGTTATCACGGTAACAGGCCACACCGACCGGATTGGCTCGAAGAAATACAACTTGAAGCTTTCGGCACAACGCGCCGAAGCGGTAAAGGCCTATCTGGTGAAATCCGCAAATGTCCCCGCCGACAAGATTGAGGCCAGGGGAGTGAATGGCGACAACCCCGTGACTAAACCAGGTGAATGCAAAGGCAATAAGGCAACCAAGAAACTGATCGCCTGCCTGGCACCTGATCGCCGCGTGGAAGTCGAAGTTTCCACTACGCAAACATCAAAATAGTTGTTGTATAGAAGTTGTTGTATCGGGTTTGTAATATCTGAATTGCTGTATCAGGCATCGCAAACCATTTTGGTTTAACCCATTTTTATCCATTATTCAGGAGCACTATCATGAAACTTATCTTCAAGCGTTTTACCACTTTCTTCTTCATCATGGCGCTGGCTTCTGCTCTCGGATGCGCATCGACCTCCACCCAGGAAGGCACCGGAGAATATGTTGACGATACCGTCATCACCTCCAGAGTAAAATCGGCGATTTTTGGCGACCCCACACTCAAGTCAGCCGAAATCAACGTCGAAACTTTCAAGGGTATCGTCCAACTGAGCGGTTTCGTCGGCACCATTGCCGATCAACGCAAAGCACTTGAACTTGCGCGCAAGGTTCCGGGCGTCAAGTCGGTCAAAGACGACATGCGACTCAAGTAACAAATCGGCTCGCCCTTGGAAGGCTTTTCTGGAGCCTCTTTCGGCGAGCCGTATGACGCACTTCATTTAGCCCGCCCCAATGGCGGGCTTATTTTTCAGCGCTATTACTCAAATCAACAGGTAACCAAAATGAAATTATCCAAAAATTTAAAATCCATCGGCATGTTGATGCTACTGGCTGTTGGCCTTGCCGCATGCGACAAACCGGGGCCTGCCGAGACCGCCGGTAAAAAAATCGATCAGACGGTTAACGACGCCGGCAAGCAAATTGGCGAAGCATCCGACAAAGTCGCGGTAAAGATGTCCGAGCAAAACGAAAAGGCCGGTGTAGCCATCAATGATGCCGAGATTACCACCAAGGTCAAAGCCGCCATTTTTGCCGAACCCGGCCTCAAGACGTTGCAAATCAGTGTCGATACCGTAAACGGTGTGGTGACATTAACCGGCTCCGTCGATTCGCAGGCGAATAGCGATACAGCAAAAGCACTTGCCGGCGCAGTTGCCGGCGTCCTTCGGGTGGAAAACCAGTTGGCGCTAAAACACTAGTTCTCATCCATTAATGATTGAGTTATCACCCACCACACAAGGAGTAAATCATGGAAATTCAAGACGCATATAAACAAAAAATGGCCGCGCAACTGAAAGAATGGGGCGCGCAAATTGATTTATTGGAAGCCAAGATGGAGAACATCGGGGCCGATATGCGGATCAAGCGCGCCGAGGAGCTTAATGAGTTGCGCGCCAAACAGCATGCGGCCTCGGAAAAGATGCAAGAGCTAGGCAAGGCCAGTGGCGCAGCATGGGAACAGGTCAAGGAAACGGCTGACAAAATCTGGGACGACCTTAAAACCGGCATAGCCGACGCTCATTCAAAATTCAAGTGAAGTAATAGTGGCAAGTGACGCTACTCGCCGCCCAAAGCGTTGTTTCTTGAAGTCGTGAATAGCATTAAACCTGAATCAGGTTGATGTGGCATCCCTAAGCCGGACGATCCGGAGTCAAAAAGGTGGCGGTTTTCGTAGGTCGGAAAAGCGTAGCGCCTTCCGACACCTCCATGTCGGATAACGCTGCGCTCATCCGACCTACGACGGCTACATTTGTTTCCGACACGCCCGGCTTAGACAATTCACGGTTGGCGTATCGTTCCGGTCACGTCTTTGCCGATCCCTCGGTAGCCGGTAAAGCGGCCTGAGGGGTCGAACGTCGGCTCCCCGCTCACCATTAAATATTGCAGCGAACCGTCGGGGTTGGTCCGGCTGTAGACAAAATCCAAGAACGGTCGTCTGGCGGCCAGGTTCGCCTCAAGCGCTTTTCGCTCTGCCTCGTTCCAGCGCACTCCCTGTTCATCACTGATATTGCCGAGAGCATCATCAACGCGGATGCCGAGCATTTCCAACACCGGACCGAAAATCTTGGTGAAATGCCCTTTTTCGTCCTGCTCCCAATACCAGTCAGACGACAGCTCGGTCAGGCGGCGAAAACGCGCTTCGCTTTCACGCAGTTCGGCGGTACGTTCCAGCACGGTCTGCTCCAGCACCTTGTTGTAATTTTCCAGCTTTCTGTACAGCAGCCGCACTTCCAGCATGTTATGGATACGCGTCTGCACTTCGACCAGATCAAACGGTTTGGCGATAAAATCTTTCGCGCCAGCGGCAAGCGCGCGCAGCTTGTGATCCGGTTGGGCGGTGATCACGAGCACCGGAAGATAGCCATCCGTTTCGATTTCCTTGAGGCCTTCCAGCACCTGGAAGCCATCCATGCCAGGCATCTGCAAATCGAGCAAGATCAGGTCGTAGCGATTTTTGCGATGCAGTTCGCAGACGGCAAAGGGATCAGTGGTTGACGCAACACAAGCATAACCGTTATCACGCAGCATTTCCCCAAGCAAAAGCACATTGGATGGCTGATCGTCTACGATCAGAATGCTGGCATTAAGAATTTCCTGTTCGCTAATCATGATATTTTTTCCGTTTCATTTGTATGGGCTAATCCCATTTTTGAAAACTTCAGCGCCTCTTCCATCGCGTTCAAAAATTCATTGATCTTGATGGGCTTGGTCAGATAGCGGAAGAACCCTGCCTCCAACCCCTTTTCGATATCGCGCGGCATAGCATTGGCGCTGAGGGCAATGATGGGGATATACATCGTAGCCGGAGTTTTGCGCAGAATCTTCATGGCTTCAATGCCGCTGATACCGGGCAGATTGATGTCCATCAGGATGACATCCGGCAGATGGGTGAGTGCCAGCATGACGCCGAGATTGCCGTCGCGCGCGCTGAGCATGCGCATCTGTGAATGCCCCTCAACAATTTGCTCGACCAGCATCATGTTGGCCGGGTTATCTTCCACGTAGAGCAGGGTGCGCAACGCCGCATTATCTTGAACTTGCGGCGCAAATTCTGCGGGCAGGATATTTCCGGCGGCAAGTTGCGGCGTAATGTCGCGGATCAGTTCGATCACGAATTCGCTGCCCACTCCGACGGTGCTTTCCACACTGATGGTGCCGCCCATCAGTTCGACCAGTTGCTTGGTAACCACTAGGCCAATGCCGGTGCCTTCCTCGATGCCGGCCTCCCGACCGAGGCGATTAAACGGCTGGAACAACTGCAACAGCTTTTCCGCAGGCAATCCCGCACCGCTGTCCTTGATGCTGATGCGTATGCGTTCCTGGGTGCAGGTGCATTTCACCTCGACCGTTCCGTGCTCGCGGTTATATTTGATCGCATTGGAAAGCAGGTTGATCAGCACCTGTTTCAACCGGGTTCGGTCGGCATTGGCATACCAGGTATTGTCGAAGGGGAGAAAGTCTATATGGATGCCGCGATTTTGCGCCTGCGCCTCGATCATCGCGTGGCATTCGTGCATGACGTCGGTCAGTAACACCGCTTCCCGAGACAGCGACAGCTTGCCGGACTCGATCAGCGCGAGATCGAGGATTTCGTTAATCAGCTCCAGCAAATACCATCCCGCCTTGGTGATCTGCTGCAGCCTGACAATCTGGGTGTCCGTCGGCTGCGGCACACCGGCCTCGAGCAACTGGGCAAAGCCGAGGATCGCATTGAGCGGGGTGCGCAACTCGTGGCTCATGCTGGACAGAAAAGTCGATTTCGCGAGACTGGCTTTTTCCGCCACAGCCTTGGCGCTCTGCAGCGCGGCGTTATTATCCATCAGCAACTTTTCCAGAAATATGCGTTCGGTGACATCGCGCGCGGCGGCAAACACGCCCTGCAACTTCCCGTTCCGGTCATAGAGGGTGGCCGCATTGTAGGACACCACCGTTTCCTTGCCGCCCCTGTCGCGCGCGGTGAGCTCGTAGTTGATAACCCTCTTTTCGCTCAGCACCCATTTTATGCCCGCCTCGGCCCGCTCCGGTTCGGTGAAGTAATTTTTGAACGGCGCGCCGATCAACTCGTCGCGCGTGCATCCGGTGAGCACCTCCATCTGCTTGTTGACGTCGGTGATGATGCCGGTCGGGTCGGTGGTCATCAGCGCGTCGATGTTGGATTCGATCAGCGAGCGCGTGTAGAACTGCTGGTCGCGCAGACGCTGATTGCTCTTCTTCTGCTCTTCTTCAATCTGCTTGCGTTCGTTGATGTCTATTATCACGATGCGGATTACCGGCTCGTCATTGTCGTGCGCGGCGGTGATGGACAGTTGCACCCAGATTGGCGTGCCGTCGTTTTTCAACATGCGCAGTTCGCACTCCTGCTGTTGGCCGGTTGCCGTGAGCTGTTTGCGGCACAAGTAGTAGATGTCCTGGTCCGCGTTGAAAATGAAACGGGTAAATTTTTGTCTGGACAGCCCCATGCCCATGCCCATGCCTAGCAAAGTGGCAGAGGTGAGGTTGGCTTCCAGGATCATCTCTGACTCATCGACGGTGACATAGCCCACGGGCGCCAGGTCATAGAGGTCGAAATAGCGCGCCTGGGTGACGCGCAGCGCCTCCTGCGCGGTGCGCAGCTCTTCGTTTTGCATCTCCAGCTCGGCCTGTTGCGAGCTCAAAACCTGCTGTGCCGCATATTCTCCGGTGACGTCGCGAAACACCAGCACGGCGCCGACCACCTGCCCGCCGCGGTCGCGGATCGGCGCGCAACTGTCGGCGATCGCGCACTCGCTGCCATCGCGGGCAATCAGCAAGGTGTGATTGGCCATGCCCTGTATCGTGCCATGCGTCAAGGTGGCCATGACCGGGATCGTGGCGGGCAGCCGGGTTTCCTGGTTGATAATGCGGAATACCTCGTCCACCTGGCGACCGGAAGCCTCACCCTGCGTCCAACCGGTGAGTTTCTCGGCAAGCGGGTTAAGCAACGTTACGCGCCCTTCGGCGTCGGTGGTTAACACGGCATCGCCGATGGAGTGAAGCGTAACGGCGAGCCTTTCCTCGCTGATCTGCAAGGTGGTGTTGGCCAGTTGCAGCTGTTTATGGGTCTCCTCCTGAATTTCGAGCAAACGCTGCTTCTCCGCTTCGACCTGCTTGCGCGCGGTGTTGTCGGTACCGATCAACAGATAACCGATTATTTTACCTTGAGCTTCGCGCAATGCTGTAACCGACACCACTGCCGGGAAACGGCTGCCGTCCTTGCGGATATAGGTCAGCTCGTAAATATCCTCGATGCCGCGCGAGGCCTTGAACACCAACGCTTCAAAGCCCGGCATAATCGGCGTGGACAACTCCTCGCTCAGCGCGGCTGCCCGCGCGACGACTTCCTGCGGGTCGGAAATATCGGCTGGCTTAATCCGGTTAATCACATCGTCGGCCGCGTAGCCCAACATGCGCTCGGCGCCGATATTGAAAATTTGAATCACGCCCTTGTCGTCGGTGGCGATGCTGGAAAAATTGGCGCTATTGAGAATCGCGCTCTGCAGAGCGCCGGTTTTAAGCAAAGCCTCCTGGTGCCGGGCATCGGCAGCAGGATTGAAAAGGACAGAATTGTGTGTTTTTTCAAACATGGCTAATTTTTGTGCAATGCGCAAAGTTGATGCAGGGTATGTATCCTACAAAGCTTATATGCTGATCCGGTAACAAACGTCCAACCACCCCTGCGCGCCGGGCGCTTCGCTTTCCCCTTTGAAAAAGGGGGAGAGCTTGCGAGGGGGCCGAGGGGGATTTGAAGTGTGCCGCTCTCTCGACACATGCTGCAAATCCCCCCTGCCCCCCTTTTTCAAAGGGGGGGATCACCCAGCCTTCCTTATGCAAAGGGCAAGGAGAAAACAGCCATACCTGAGTAGTTACCATATCCTTATACATCGCTGAGCAAGCGTTGAAATTCTTTCTTGACCACGCTGTAGCATTCACAAGTGCGTGACTCCAGGCCGGGGCGATCCAGTGCCGTGATATGGCCGCGACGGTAACTGATCAAACCGGCGCGCTGCAAGTTTCCGGCAGTTTCCGTGATCCCTTCGCGGCGCACGCCGAGCATGCCGGCGATCAATTCCTGCGTCATGACCAATTCATGCGAAGCCGACCGGTCAAGGGTGAACAACAACCAGCGGCACATTTGCTGCTCCATCGAATGGTGCCGGTTACAAACTGCGGTTTGCGACATCTGCGTGATCAATGCCTGGGTATAGCGCAGCATCAAGCGCATCATCGGCCCAGCGCGATTGAATTCCTCCATCATCAAACGCGCTTTAATCCGGTAACCATAGCCGCCGGCGCAAACGGTGGCCTGGCTGGGCGTGGTATTGCCACCCATGAAAAGCGCCACCCCGACTACGCCGTCATTGCCCACTCCGGCGATTTCCGCCGATGCGCCATTTTCCATGACATAGTGCAGCGACACGATGGAGGTCGTCGGAAAATAGGCGTAATGCAATTGTCCGCCAGGCTCATACAACGCCTCTCCGAGCGGCATCGAGACCAATTCCAGATGGGTGGCGATACGCTCGAATATCTCCTGGGGCAGTAGCGCGAGAAGATGGTTCTGCATGGGCGTTTTCTGTGCTGATACCGCAGCAACCATATTCTTGTCTCCGGAGTGTGCGGCTGATAGGGAAACTGATAAACCCAGATAGTAATTACTCAGGTACTGCCGCTTTTTCCCTTCCCCCTTGCAGGGGGAAGGGACTGGCGTTGTCGCTATTTTCAAGCATACGATTTCGACCTGAGTAATTGCGGCAAAGCCAACTATATTGGCCAGCGTTTTAGCACGATATCCCGCACAATTATGTGCGTTATCGCACATACGGCAAACGCTTGCCCCTAGCCCTGCCCGGCGACTTCTTCGATCGCCAGCAGAATCAACTGTGTTCCGTCCGTTTTGCCGGTGATGCGCCGGGCGTTGAGCAGCATTTTGCGTTTGCCGATACCGGGAAAGTCATGCTCGACTTCAAAGTTTTCTATCACCTCATTGCCCGGCAGTATGGTTTCCAGCAGCTCCCTGAGTTTTGGGATGTCCCACTGGCGGTTGCCCAATTCGTATAGTTGGCGGCCCACCGTATCCTGCGGCGCAACCCGAAAATTTTCGTAAAACGAACGGCTGGCGGAAATGACCTTCAACGCGCCGTCCAGCACGATGAGCGGCTCGCGCACCGTGTTCACGATGCTTTCGGCCAATTCGCGCGCATCCTTTATGGCGGATTCGGCCAGCATGCGCTTGGTGATGTCGGTGAAAGTCAGCACCACGCCGTCGATCACGTTGTCCAGCGTGCGGTAGGGCTGAATGCGCGCCAGATACCATGCCCCGCTGGCGGTGCGCACCTCGCGCTCGCGCGGCACCAGGGTATCGAGCACGGCCTGGGCATCGGCGAGCAGGTCATCATCCTTGAGGTTCGATTTGATGTCGGCCAGCGGGCGCCCCATATCGGAAACAACCAGGCGATAGGCCTGCACCGCCTCGCGGGTGAAACGCTTGATGTTCAGTGTGTTGTTGAGGAAGATCGTGCCCACATTGATGTTGTCGAGCAGGTTCTTCATGTCGTTCTGCATGCCGGCCAGTTGTTCGATCTTGTCTTGCAATTCGGCGTTCACCGTGATCAGCTCTTCATTGACGGATTGCAGCTCTTCCTTGGACGTCTCCAGCTCTTCATTGGTGGACTGAAGCTCTTCGTTGGTGGATTGCATTTCCTCGTTGGTGGATTTGAGTTCCTCGTTGGAGGCCTGCTGTTCCTCGATGGTGGCATGCAGGTTTTCTTTGGTGTAGGCCAGCTCGCGTTCCAGTTCCTCGACACGGTGCAAGTAGTCTGGTCCTGCGCCGGATTTGCCCCGCGCCACCTTGCCCGACGCGGGGTATGCCGCTGGGGATGATGCGGGTTTGATGCCCGGCACATCCTGGAAGCTCACCAGCAGCAAGCCGCTGCCGGCGTTGGGGTGAGGCAACGGCCGCACGCTGAAACATGCGCTGTGGAAGTCGCCGTTGCTGCCGAATGACGCTTCCCGGTTCAGTACCGGCGCGCCCTGGTCGGCGGCGGTCTGGATGGCGGCGCGCAATTCCATTTGTAGGCCTTCGCGCGCCATGTCGATCACGTTGAGGGTGGCCTGGCCGGGCGCCGGGCGCAGATATTTTCCGGTGTCGCCATACACGAAAAGAATATCCCCTTTGATATTGGTCACCACCGAGGCCGGCGCATAGGCCTGCAGCAGCATCCGCTTGGTCAATTCGGCAAAGTCGGTTTCTTTTATCCTGGCTGTCACCTCGTCAGAGCCTTTCTTCATGTTGTCGCTGGCCCAGGATAGCCCGCTGGTCATCACCGCGCGCGTGGAAGCGGCCGAGGGTAGGGTCTGGTACAACTTCCATTTGCGGTTGAGCGAAGTGAACAGCTCAACATGGTTTCCAATGCTCTCCGAAGGCGAGAGGAACAGCACGCCACCCGGTTTCAGCGCGTAGTGGAACGCCGGAATGACGCGGTTTTGCAGCTCCGGCTCCAGATAGATCATCAGGTTGCGGCAACTGAGCAGGTCCAGCTTGGTGAAGGGCGGGTCCTTGATGACGCTCTGGGTGGCGAATACCACCATCTCGCGTATTTCCTTTTTTACCCGGTAGCCCGCATCGTCCTTGATGAAGAAACGGCGCAGCCGTTCCGGCGCGATATCCTGGGCGATATTCGGCGGATAGATTCCGGTGCGCGCCACGGCGATGGCATCTTCGTCGAGGTCGGTGCTATAGATCTGCGTCTTGAACTCGCGATGCGATTCGTCCATGATTTCGCGCAGCAGGATGGCGATGGAATAAGCCTCTTCGCCGGTGGCGCCGCCCGCCACCCAGGCGCGAAACACATAGCCTTCCGCTTTGCCTTCCAGCAATTTTGGCAGAATATCCTGCTTCAGCACGGCGAATGCCTCCGCATCGCGGAAGAAGCTGGTGACGTTGATCAGCAATTCCTTGAACAACACTTGCAGCTCGGTCGGATGCTCCTTGAGGTAGCGCGCATAGACTTCCATGTCGTCGATGTTGTGCTGCGACATGCGCCGTTCGATGCGGCGGCCGATGGTGCTTTTCTTGTACAACGAGAAGTCGTGCCCGGTGCCGGAGCGCAACAGCATCAATATCCGGCTCATGCCGCCCACCCCTGCCGGAGCAGGTTGCGACTGCTCCTGCCGGGCATTCAGATGGCGCGTATTGTTCAGCAGTTGCTCCGGCATTTTTTCCACCGGCAGAATGTAGGATGCATAGCCCGCCTGGATGGCGCTGCCCGGCATGCCGCCGTACTTGGCTGTGGCCGGGTCTTGCACCAGCGTGATGCCGCCTGCGCCCTGAACAGCGCGCAGCCCCAGCGTACCATCCGTGCCGGTGCCGGAAAGGATGATGCCAATGGATTTCTCACCCTGATCTTCGGCCAGCGAACGCAGGAAAGCGTCGATGACCATTCGCTGTCCGCGCGGCATTTCCGGTGTGCTGAGTTGCAGTTCGCCGTGGAAGATCGCCATTTCGCGGTTGGGCGGCAGCGCATAGACGTGGTTCGGCGCCACCTTCACCTGATCCTGCGCTTCGACCACCGGCATGGTGGTGGCGCGTTGCAGGATTTCGGTCAGCATGCTGTCGTGATCCGGGTCAAGGTGCGACACCAGCACGAAAGCCATGCCGCTGTCCGGCGGAATGTTGCGAAAAAACTGCTCGAACGCCTCCAGCCCGCCGGCGGAAGCGCCAATGCCGACGATGTTGAAGCCGGTATCGATTTCGTTGCCTACCGCTTGGTCAGGTTTGGCAGCGACGGCTGGCGCTTTGGGGGGTTTCACAAGTTTTTTGGTTGTCACGGAGCCCTCTTTTGTTCATGAACTGCCTGTAAACATCGCCATGCTACTCCGAATTCAAACGCAATTTGTTTTTTGAGTTGCGTGGGCTAACGAACAGAGCATCCCGAAGCTGAACTTGATAATGCGCTCGGGTATCTCCCCCTCCCACTTGACCCGGTTACGTTAATCACGAACCGGGTTTTTTTTGGCCCATCCCGTATACCAAACAATTTCATGGCTATTGTTTTTCCAGAGGGTTGGTAGAAGATGCGTGAGGTAAAGCCGCCCAAGACTGAATCTGAAGCGAAATGCGCCGGGCGTTGCCATTTGGCATACACGCAGCGCGCCTTGAGCCAGTTGGCGAATTTATTGGTGATCATCAAACGCTCCCAATTGCGCGCAAGGAAGCAACAGGCATGGCAGCATGCATGGCAAGCGCTTCCGATCAAATGAGGTTGTGCGATTGTGCCACGTATCGCTACGATCGCATGCGCCCTTGCTGCATGGAATCAATGATCGCCCCACAGCGACTTCACGCGCGCATCGCGCCCGCAACTGGTGCGGTAGAACTGATAGCGCACGGGATTTTTCTTGTAGTAGTCCTGATGGTAATCCTCTGCGGGATAGAACGTGGCGGCAGCAACGATTTCGGTATAAATATGCGCGAACTTGCCGCTCTTTTCCAACGCCCGCAGGCTGTCTTGCGCCAGCTTTTTCTCGGCATCGTTCTGATAGAAGATCGCGCTGCGGTACTGCGAGCCAATATCGCAGAATTGCCGATCCTTGACGGTCGGATCGATGTGGCGCCAGAAATAATCCAGCAATTTTTCATAGCCGACCCGGCGCGGGTCGTAACGCACGCGCACCGCCTCGGCATGCCCCGTACCGCCCGCACTCACCTGCTGGTAGGTCGGGTTGGCGGTGCTGCCGCCGATATAGCCCGACTCCACGTCGATGACGCCATCGAGCTTCTCGAAATCCGCCTCGATGCACCAGAAGCAGCCGCCCGCAAAAATCGCCGTGGCGGTTTCGGCGGCCAGCGCCGCAGGGGAAGCCGCGATGCAGCAGGCCAGTATTATTTTCGCCAGGGCGTTCATGTACGCAGTTCCGGCAACGTCTCGCCCTCCGGCACGAATTGCAGCGCCAGCCCGTTGTTGCAGTAGCGCAACCCGGTGGGAGAAGGGCCGTCATCGAACACATGCCCCTGATGCCCGCCGCAGCGGACGCAATGATATTCGGTGCGCGGCCAGATCAGTTTGAAATCTTTCCTGGTGGCGACCGCATCCGGCAGCGGCTGCCAGAAGCTGGGCCAGCCCGTGCCACTGTCGTATTTCTGCTTGGAGGAGAACAGCGGCAGAAAACAGGCCGCGCAGATAAAGGTGCCGGCGCGCTTCTCGCGATCGAGCGGGCTGCTGCGCGACGGTTCGGTCGCATCTTCGAATAATACGGCATAACGGTCGGCGGGCAACAATGCGCGCCACGCCTCCTTGCTCTTGAGCAACGGCTTTATCGCAGCAGCCATCGCTTCCTTCGCAATAATCGGCACCGCAAGCAGCAACGGCCAGATGGCCAGGTTTTGTATGAAGATTCTACGGTTCATGATGATCTCCCGTTCAGTGTTGAAACTGCAATCCAAACCCCGGAGCCTGCAAAATGATTAACGACTTCTTACACGTGCCGCGTTTGACAGGAGAATTAATTCATTGTTCCAGCAGATGATTTGCATCCGTCGGGCGCATGCGCCGGCGTGCCATGCTTTTGCATGAAACGGCGGTCGATCCAGCTCTTCCAGCGCCATACCCAATGCCCTTGCGCGCTGAACGTCCCCCAGGATGCGATGGCATGTTGCGGGCCTGTCGTCAGCAGGTACAAGGAGCGCCTGCGCGGATGGTAGCTTTTCAGTTTGCGCCCGCACAGGCTGGCAAGCAGATTGTGCGCCAGCACCGGCCCGGCAAATACCGCATGCACGCCGGAACGCGCCATCCGTGTATCGGCGCGTGAACAGGTATCACCGGCGGCAAATACATCGGGATGGGAAACGCTACGATGATGGGCATCGACCAGGATGTAGCCCCTTTCATCCAGCGCAAGTCCGTTTTGTCGCAGCCATGCGGGCGCACGTGCGCCGGTCGCCGCGATGACGCAATCCGCCGGCAGGATGTGCTCGCCGGAGAGCGCAACCCCTTCCGCGCTGCCTGCTGCCTGTGCCTGATACAGCGCGATGCCGCGTTGTCGCAACAGCATGGCGGCACGCCGCCTCACACCGGACGCATGATCCGGCAGGATACCGCTCGCCGAGGCGACCAGCGCAACCGATGCCCGTTTGCAGCCCGCATTGACAAAGGCATGTTGCGCAGCGAATGCCAGCTCGACGCCGGCCGCGCCGCCGCCCACCACCGCAAGCCGGTAATCATCCTGCCTGGTTGCAGCGGCAACAACGTCCGGCCAGCGTTGCACGAACTCCCCCAGCGGCCTGATCTGCAGCAGGCGCGAAGAGGCCGCTTGCAGCATCGAGCTGTCGGTCTCGCTGCCGACATCGATCGACAGCCTGTCGTAATCCAGATGCGCGCCATCGGCGAGCGCGACGCATTTTTGTTCCGCATCAATACCGACGATCTGTCCGATGGCCAGACGCACCCCTGCCGCTTCCGCCAGCGGGCGCAGGTCGATGCGGCATTCATCGAGACAGTAATGCCCCGCCATCCAACCCGACAACATGCCGGAATAGATCAGGTAAGGACTGGGTGTGACCAGCACAGCTTCCGCATCAGGCTTCTCTTTTGCCAGCGCATGCAGCACACTGAGTTGCGCGTGGCCTCCCCCCGCCAGAATCAAGCGATGCCGCTTATTCAATTTCATAGCGCTTGATCTTGCGCCACAGTGTGGATTTATCTATACCCAGAATCTCTGCTGCCAACGCTCGGTCTCCTTGGGTTTCACGCAAGGTCTTGCGGATGAAATAAGCTTCCACTTCATCCAGGCTTCTTGGCAGCAGGTAGTCCAGCGCTCTACCCTTGGTCTCTCTTTGTTTGGCCAAGCTGTCGGGCAAGGTATCGACCTCGATCCGATCGCCCTCCGTCAGGATGATCATGCGCTGGACGATGTTTTCCAGTTCGCGCACGTTACCCGGCCATTCGTAGCGCATCATGGCTCCGAGCACGTCGGTGCTGATGCCGGTGAATGGCTTGTTCAAACGGGTAGCGTGCTTGTTGAGGAAATAATAGGCAAGCAGCGCGATATCCTCCGGCCGCTCGCGCAGCGGCGGCACGTTGATCTCCATGAGCATCAGGCGAAAATAAAGATCTTCCCGAAGCTCCTGCTTTTCCACCAGCTCTCGAACTGGTCTGTTGGTTGCTGCCAGTATCTGGACGTCGACCGTCACCGGCGTGGTGGCGCCCATGGGATAGAAGCCGCCGTCCTGCAGCACTCGCATCAATTTGGCCTGGAGCGCCAGCGAGGCGCTGTTGATCTCGTCCAAGAACATTGTGCCGCCGTTAGCCGCTTCGAATAAGCCTGCCTTATCGCGGTCGGCGCCTGTGAAGGCGCCCCTTCTGTATCCGAACAGTTCGCTTTCGATCAGGTTATCAGGAATTGCCGCGCAGTTCACCGCAATGAACCGATATCCGCTGCGCTTGCTGCGCAGATGAATTTGCCGTGCGACCAATTCCTTACCGCTGCCGCTTTCACCATAGATAAATGCCCCGCAATCATGCGCTGCAGTCGCGTCAATAAGGCGACGCACTCGTTCCATGTTCTGGGATTGCCCTATCAGCTCGCCGCTTTCGATGTAGAAGCGTTGCTGATGTCGTAAACGCTGATTTTCTGTGGCAAGCAGGTGATGCTCCAGAGCGCGTTCAACAATGCAGCGCAGTTCTTCCGTATCGAATGGTTTGAGCACATAATCATAAGCGCCGCTCTTGATAGCCTTGACTGCCGACTCTACCGTGGCGTGCCCTGTCACCAGCACCACCTGCGTCAGCACCGAATTGGCCTTCACGAAACTCAGCAGATCGAGTCCATTTGCCCACGGCATACGCAAATCGGTGACTACCACGGCAACGTCATTATGCTCGACATAATCCATAGCCTCATGGCCGTTTTCCACGGTAGCAACATCAAAGGCCATTTCGGATTCACCCAGCACGGTCGCGATAAGCGTGCGCATGTTCTGATCGTCTTCTACAACCAGTATGGTCGGACGGCTACCAGCTTGTTCCTGCTTTGATCCGGGGATGCGCTGATTCATAATTCAAACCTCATTGTGGCGCCGGGTTTGAGATAGTCCGGCAAGTCCATGTATTCCTATTCGCTTACAGCCCGGCGCGACGCATATCGACAGCAGGAATTTTAATTAAAAAACGAGCCCCATCCGTGTATTCGCTGTCGTAAACAATAAAGCCGCCTCTTTTTCCCAGTATCGCCTGACTGATAGGCAAACCTAATCCACTGCCCTGGCCGATACCCTTGGTGGTAAAAAATGGGTCAAAGATACGGTTTCTGATGCCCACGGGCACGCCAAGGCCGTTGTCCGCAACGCCGATTACTGCATAGTCTTCATCAACGCGCGTGCTGACGACGATAACCGGATTCTTGACTCCGTCGAGAGCATGGATGGCGTTGAGGATCAAATTGGTCAGGACGATGTCGAGTTGGCCGCACCCGCCCTCAACCACCAAGGGCGTCTCGGTGAGCTCCAGCATGGCCTCGATGTCATAGCGTTTCAAACGGCAATTCAGGAAAGTTTCGATCAGCTCGCGAATCAACTGGTTGATCTCGCATGTCTCCCCGGTACAGCGATCCTCGCGCGCATAGTTAAGAAGATCCTGAACGATGCGTGAGCAGCGCTTAGTCTCATCGCCGATAATGCGTGCGTATTCCGTAAGTTTTTGCGGATTTTCCGTCGCGCGGCCCAGCAGCTGCGCATAACCCAGGATGTTGCCCAGCGGGGTATTCAATTCATGGGCAACGCCGGCAGCCAACTGCCCCATGGCAACCAGTTTTTCGCGCATGGCTATGCTGTCCTGCAGCTGGCGGTACTCTGAGATGTCCTGAAGAATCAGCACACACCCGATATCATTGTCCTCGTCGTTGTAAAACTCCAGATTGAGCGAGTAATAAGATGGCCCGGTATCGGTGTCCAGGCTGATTTCCTGGCTGCGGATGGGGAATTTGTTCAGGAATGTATCGCGCAGCAACTCCCGGTCACGCTCGCCCAAGCGCAAGACGTCAAACAAGTTTGCGCCGATTAGCGGCGTTGGATGGCTGGAAAACAGCTCTTCTGCCTGCTTGTTTGCCATGATGACCTGCAGATCGTCGGATAAGCTCAGCAGAGCGCCCGGAAGGCTTTGCAGCAGAGCGCCCATCTTGTTGCGCTGATTTAGCAAGCGGCCCTGGCACTCCTCCACCGTGCGAAACATAGACTGCAAGGTGCTGATGGTGACGTTGTATTCGCCGATAATGCGGCCCGCCATGAGCCAGCCCAGGCGACCGGCCGGCACCGGATCCAGCAAGCCCTCACGCGCCTTGAACAGCCCGCGCCTCAGCCTGCGCAAGGCGATATTTTCAAGCGTTTGGCGGAATGCCATGATTAAAATTACCCCGGCCACGCCTGACCACAGCCAGGCGGGATCGATGCCGTGCGGGGTGCGTCCGCTGGCAAGCGCATATAAACATGTCAGCGCCAGCGCCGAAATCAGGATGGTGACCGTCATGGTGGCATTGATCCTAAAAACCTTGGTTCGGGCCACAGAGTTCACAGAGAGGGCAAGGATTTCCCGCATTGCTTGGTTTCACCCCAAAGGTGAATAAACCTCTCTCAACAACCGTTCAGTTTTCTCTGAGAATTCTGTGCTCTCTGCGGCTAACTGCTTTTTCCGGGTTGATACTACCGTAAAAAAAGCGGCCTTGTGGGCCGCTTGAAATATTGTGTGAATCTGCGGGATTCCGGTTTGAATCAGAAGATGAATTGCAGGCCGAGAGTCGCCTGCTTGTAATCGCCCAATTTCGGGGTCACCGGATGCGGCGTATCGAAGGAGATGTCGGCTATTTCAAATGTAAGCTTCAGCTTCTGTCCATCCAGATAATAGTTTGCGCCAATGCTGTTCCAGGTACGGTCATGGTATTCCGCAATACCCGTCTTGATACCGTAGTCGGACTTTTCGTTCCTGGCAAAAAACTGCAAACGCCCAAAGCCTACCTTATCCGGGAACATGTATCCCGCCTTCACATAATGACCCTTCAGGTCACCGCTGACGGGGAAATTGGCATCCGGCATTTTATTGCTGACATTGTTGGTATCATATTCGAAGTAAGCGCCCGAAACGGTATACACGCCGCTCGCAGCGGGGTATTCGAAGAAGGCATCCACCGTCCACGCCTTGTAGTCCTGAGGGTCGTGGCGCATCGGGTAGTTGGCGTAAACTACGTCGGACTGCTGGTCATAGGCGACGCCGACGGTAAACACCTTGGCCGTGCCCAGATAAGTACCCAAATAGCCATAATTGTATTCCGGGTCAAAAAAGCTGTAATGCATCCGCGCTGTCAGGCGGGGATTGTCGCTCGCCTTGTTGCCGTCATCGCGTCCTTGAGCGACCATGAGCCGATACTGCAACTTGGCGTCAAGCAGGTTGCCCCACATCGCCACGCCCTTGTCCCGCGTTCCGCCAAACGGGGTGTAGGCCAGATTCTCGGAGCGATCCATTGTAAGGGGCTCCAGGCAGGCTTCCAGATTCTCGCGAGAGAAGGTGTTCTTGAATTCGCCGATAATGAAACGCAATTCATCCGTGTAATCGAAAGTGAGATAACTATCGCGGAAGTAAACCTTGTTATCGGCACCCGGGTTGCCGCCGCCTTCCAATTGCGCGTAAAAACCGATGTAATCGTTGAACTGCCCGGAAAACGCCAGCCGGTTGCGGCGAAGAAAGAAATCTGTCTGGCTCACCCGGTTATTGGCGCTGTAATCGACATTTTGCGCCCAAGCCTGCAACGCATAGGTAAAAGTCAACGACCCCTGTTCGCCAAACTGTATGGTCGGGCCCGCCAGAGCCACCGGCGCAGCGCAGGCCAAACCGATGCCGCCCAACAGGGCGCCCCATGCTTTTCTTTTCGCTATAAATGCATTCAATCTCATCTTATTTGCTCCCGCTGGTTATGGATTTGTAAGGTGCTTCGAACTTGCTGAGGTCGCCCTTGTGACAGCCGCCGCATAATTCGGCACCGCCTCGGGGGGACTTAACCATTTGGGCGTGCGCCAAATCTTCTTTCATCAGACGCGGATTACCCTTGTGGCAGCCGACGCAGGAGTTATTGACCTTCTTGTGCTGGGTATGCCAAGGAGCTTTTGCTTCGTCCATATTGGGCGCACCGGCACGCTTTCCATTGTGGCACTTGAAGCAGCTGGACGCTCCCATGCCGCAAGCATTCGCCAGCGCAATGGGCGACACCTTGCTCAATCCGTCCTGCAGCACTATCAAGGATTCCGACCCCCAGCCTGCTGCATGCACTTCAACCGGCTCGGCCGCCCTTTCGTTGCCGGCCAGCCAGGCAACGGCAACACCGAGAAAAGTAAATATCGCACTTGCCCGAAGCAGCTTCTTAAACGACCCAGATTTATTTCCGATCCTCATTTGTATTTCTCCTGGTTGGTTGCGTAGAATCTTTCTCCGGCAGATCTTGGGTAGCCTGCTCTTTGCCCTGCAATCGATCGAGAAGCGATTGTGCCATGCCGCGCCTGATTTCCTCTTCACTCAGACCCGAGGCACACATGCACACCGGACCCTTGGCGCGGTATTTCAGACGCGGCTGGGTTTCTGCGGCTTCTGCGGCTATCGCGCTGGTTGCAGCCAACGATAGCATAACCATCATAATCCCGGTACAGCACTGCAATAGCACTCTGCTCATACCGCCCTCGCCTCTCAGTTCACAAAATACTTAAGCATGTTGTGTGCCAACACAAAACATACGATGCGTCAATAAGTTACATTTCTTTAGCGGGCAAACTTTATTGCACTATCCGCTTTGCAAGGGCGTATGTTTCATAATGCAATCAGGGTTCTGCCAATACGCGCAGCGCAGTGAACCGTGCCGCCGCCGCTTCCTCTATTGCGGTTTTCAGCAACCTCCTGGATTCCCCGGACATCGCAACATTAGCCATGCTGTAGCTGAACATGCGCTCGTAGTGCTCCCGTGGCGCCACATCCACCCGCAGTTCCACATTCCATCCCGGACGCAGTGGCGCCTTGAATTCATGTGCGTAGCGACGGCTTTCTCCTGCCGGGATACGGGTGTCGAATTCCTCCTGCTTGATATCGACATCTGCTTTCCAGCCGATAACGTCGCGCGCCAACTCGACATCGGGTACACCGGGCTTGCGCAGAGAAAGCACCAGGTCAATCTTGGCAACCATGTAGGTGGGTAGATGATGGCCCGCACCCTGGTTTCGTGCAACCACCTCCGCTCGGTATTTGCCTCCGTCCAGCCTGGTCAGCTTCAATTCAACGGCCAGCGCCTTGCGCACCATTTCAGGGTCGTGAATGCCTCGCCACAGGTGTTTCCGGCCCGGCATATGGCAGGACTGACAAGGCTGTTCAGGCGCAAAGGAACTGCTTAACCATTGCCGGTAAGTGTCCTCTCGCAACTTGCCCGCCAACGAAGGGCCTTGCTCCGGGAACTGGTGGCAGTGGGCGCAAAAACGGCTGTCCTGAAATGCGCTCGATGCAACAAATCCGTCGTGCGGTGCATGACCGGTCGGCATGTTGCGCGGCTGCGGCGGCCCGTAGCGCCGATGCCTGCGCACGTGGCAAGCCGCGCATACCAAGCCGCTGCTATCCAGATGTGGTGAGACATAGGCGGGCAGAGGCGAGGTTGGAGCATTTTTCCAGCCGCGGGCACGGGCGACCAGCGCCTTCTGCTCGGCCAGCGGGGCATGGCAACGCAGGCAACGATTGGTTTCTTCTTGGCCGAGCAACTCGAATTGCCAGAGTATGCCCGCCCCCATAGTATGGCTGTGCAGCGCGCCTTGCCACTGCCGGTACTGCTCGGCATGGCAAGCCCCGCAAGCCTCGGGCGCCAGCGAGGCTTCAAGCGAACCAAAGCCGGCCGGCGGCTCTCCCTGTGGCACCAGTGGATCGCTCCAGTGTTTTGCAAGGAAGCTGTCAACATCGGGCACGGCAGGCGGTTTCTGGCCGCAACCGGCCAGACCGAGCAACATGCCTGTGACAACCAGCCAAAACAGCAGCCGTAACCGACTATTGAGACCGGGCAAGCCCATTACATGCAATTTCATGTCGGCATCACAAATAAAAAAGGCCCACGAAAATCGTGGGCCACAAGTTTGCGGGGTTTTATCAGCCGCCGCAAGGGTTGCCTGGCAATCCACCACCGCCGGCTGAAACTGCCTCTCCAGTCTTGTAACCTTTGTCCGCATTCACGATGGCATTTGCGTTACTGGAATGCGGGTTGGTAATGGTGCGTGCATTGACCAGAGTATTGCTTGTGGCCGGGCGCGAGAAGGACACGACATCGCTGCGCCACGCTGAATTAGCCGGCAGGATGTAATCGCCGTTCTTGTCGGTTGTGTAGGTCAGCGAGCTCCACTCGATCATCGCACCATCGTAGAAGCGGGTCGGCTTGCCGAGGATCACCGCACCGACGACGCCGGTAATCATCGCACGGAAAGTCGTCTCGCAATAAGTGTAGATGGTATCGCCTTCCTGGTAAGCGTTGCCTTGGCCGACCGGCGCATAATTCGAGCCGACGAAGCCAACCCCTTGGGCATTGGTGCCGCCCGCCAGCAAGCTGGCGAGTTGCGCTTTGGGCAAGTAGCTGAAGCCCTTGGTGGAATCCAGCAGGCGCGTGAACTGCAGTTGCAGCGTGCCCCACGGGTGGCCTTGGCGCGCGCCGCCGTTCTGGAAGCTCCACATATAGTTGTTCGGATTGAGCGGCGCACAGTACGCGGTTGTACACGCCTGGCTACCGGTGGTATCCGAATCGGTATCTTCGCCGAGCTCAACCATTTGGCCGGCGCTGTACTGGCCGAGGTTGCGCGCATCCCAGATGAACACACCATCGTTCAACACGTTAGCGTCGCTCGACGGTATTATTTTCAGCATATCATCCAAAGTGGCCTGCAATTGGGTATTGTCGATCGCCAGACTCTTGACGGAAATGGTGCCGCTGTTGGGTGCCACGCTCGCGTCTACCTGGAAGTCGCCAGCGGTCATGCCATTGGCGTTGATCCACTGGTTGCCGCCGTTAAGAATGGCCAGGTTGGCCTTGTCCACGCCCCAATAGCGCAGGGCGTACCAGATACGACCTTGGCCCATGGCGTTGGTGGTACTGCCCTGACCCATGGCGACGACGATCATGTCGTTTCTCGGGTCGATGTTGTATTTTTTCAGCAGCGCATCCACGGACGCGCCGTCCGGCACCATGCTCGTGGTTTCGATGACACCGTTACTACGCGTCTGCACCCATTCGCTCGACGGCGACAGGTAAGTGAACACGTTGGTGCCATTCGGTTTGATATATTCCGTACCCGCCGTTGTGCCAGCAGATACCTGCAGGATAACCAGCTTGCCACTAATGCCAACAGGCCGTTGGTTAGCCCAGTCGTCCTTCCAGCGCTTGAGAGTCGCTGCGGTAACTAAGCCGTTGACGTTGACGTTGTAGTCGTCAGCCGATACCTGCGCAATTTCTGCAGGAGCATTGACCTTAAACACCACCCCATTTACGCTGTTGTTGCTACTGCCCCCACCGCTGCAACCGCCAAGCAGCGTGCCTGCCGCCAAGACGGCTGTTGCTGCTAGTCTCATGTCGATTCGATATTGCATAGCTGACCCCTCCAGTTAACCACCATTACACCCAGGCGAATGCGCCTACTTTTCTACTCCAAATTTCAAAAACCCGAGCACCGCAACAAATTGCTAGGCCTTGACCACGACGGGAAGTACGTCGCCTTCAAGCTTGTCCAGCAAGGCCGAGTAATCGCCCGCCATGAAATGCTCTTGCACCTCTGCGCCAGCCCGGCGCAAGGCTCCGGCCAGTTCCGGCAATGCTGCCCGATCCGCGTGTGGATGGATGAGCAGCACCTTTTTCTTTTCGCTCATACGAAATACACCATGTCGCTGTTGATAATCCGCTCCGCCAGGCCATCCATGTCCCGATCCAGACGCGCCAGCGGCACTTCGACGAACTCCAGGGCTTCCAACTGCTCGGCAGCTTCAGGCGCATCCGGCATCTCCCCCCAGACGGCAACCGTTACCTGATCGTCCAGCAGGGTAAGGCCTGTGGCCATACGCAGTGCTTCTACCTTTTTGCTGATCGGCACCACCAATATACGTTTCTGTGCATTCATGCCGGCTCCTCAGAAAACCAGTACCTTGTCGCAGAGCCGCGCCAGTTCTGCATTCTGTGTCTGGCCGCCGACCACGATCCGGTCGGCCAAAGCAGAAATATCGAAAGCGCCGCCAGCATATTTTTTGGCGCTATGCTCGCACAGCGCAACGCTGTTTGGCCTGGCCTGCGCGCGTTCGACAAAACCGGCATCGGCCAGCAACATCACGCCCGTATCGGTAAGAAAACATTTGGTTTCCCACTCCCTTGCACGCGCCGCATCAATCAGGCCCGTCGCAATGGGCAGATAGGCGGCATCGGTCACCACGATTCCCAGTTTCATCGGTCAAGTCTTCCTGATTTTCCAAACAAAATTGCCGCCCTCATCATCGCGCTCGAACACATCGTTGCCCTCTGATTCGCACATTGCCACGATAGACTCACCCGAAGATGGATTATCGAACACCAGGGTCAACACGTTACCGCTCTCCAGCTTTTGCAGCGCTTTCTTCGTGTACATTTGCGGGTGCGGGCAGGAATAGCCGGTCACGTCAAGCCGCCATTCGCCATCACCGGTCTGCTGAAAACTCATTGCCATCTTAACTCTCCTTTTGATTCATTATTGCCGATGCCGCCGCAATTGCCAGCGTCGCCGCATCACAGGCCGCAGCCACCTTCGCGCGACATCTTCCAGTCCATCCAGCGGGTGAATACTTTCACGCCCACATACCCTCCTCCCACCATGCCGAGCAGGAATATCCAGCCACTGGGGTCGCCGTTGGTCACTGTAGCAAAAAAAGCGCCGATGTTGCAGCCCATTGCCAGGCGCGCGCCGATGCCCATGAAGATACCGCCGGCGATTGCGAAGGCAGCCGTTTCCAGGGTAGGGAATTTCCACTTGAACTCGCGCCGGGCCAGCGCCAGCATGGCGGCGCCCAGAATAATCCCGATCGACATAAAGCCGGGCGCATTCAGCAGAGGATTGGGCAGCCCGTTATCCAAACCGAAGAAAATACTGTCCATCATGCTGAACCCGAGCTTGTCCAGCACCCATCCGCCCCATTGCGCCTCCTGGGTGGTGATATACCAGTAACCGGGGTCAAATACGGTGTCCTGAATCGACAGGCCCTGGGTGTAACCCATGGCGGTAAGCAGCTCGCCGAAGTTGAATATGTCATAGTACTCGCGCAACACGCCGGTCACCCACATGTGCAGACCCGCCAAGACACCCAGACCAGCGCCGGCGATGGCGGTATTTTTGGAACTGATGCACATGGACCACATGCCGGTCAGTTCATCGGAGAAAGCAAGATTGGTTTTGCCGCTCTTGCGCAAGTAACCCTTGCGATAATAAAAAACGTACAGCGCGACCAGTATTGCCAGCACGGGCAGGATAGCATTCAGAAAAGTGTTGACGAACAGGGTTGCTGCGACTGATTCTGCCACGCCCATGGACTCGGCCAGGGTCTGCCCTTTCAAGTCCCAGATATAACCGGCGGTAAACAGGTCGAACCAACCCTGGGTAACCGTCAGCGATTCCGGCATATCTTTGGCGGCAGCGGATTCGGTCCATGCCGCTGGCGTTAATCCGTCCAGCCAGCCACCACCCGTAACGACCAGTGCCTGGGAAAACGAAATGGAAAAAATGACCAGCGCCGAGTTGAGGTTGCCCTCGCCCGCCTTGTAAAGCGAACCCGAAGCGCACCCCCCGGTAAAGACAAATCCGAACCCGAAAACAAGGCCGCCAATCAGGACATGCCAGCCGAGCGAATGCGCGTGAAAGGTGCTGTAACCGCTCAGTGTAACCAGCGCGGCAATAAGCGCATAAAGGGCAACTGCAATCATCATGCCGACCGCCATGCGCGGCACTCTCACAGCGAACAAGTCCCTCACCGCCGCTGCCATGCAAAAACGGCCATATTGCAAAAGAATGCCGTAAGCCACACCAAACCACACGTAGACGAGCAAATACAGAAAGCGCGTATCGATAGACAACGCACACAACGAACCCGCTGCAACAGCCAGCAAAATGGCTGCCGAGTATAGCTTGTGGCGATGCTGGCCCATCCAGCTTGCATTGCCCATTGTGGCTGCCTTCGCATTCACGGTCATAAATCTCCATGCCCTTCTATTCGTCAGTCACTATTGAACTGCACATCCCTTGTTTCACGCAAACCCCTTGCGTAAATAAAGCCGCCAGCAATCCCGCTCCCGCAGCGTCAACAAGTGCGAGCAAAGCAAAGCTTCCGCCAAAAAAGGAAACGCCTCCACCGCTGCGGGGTTATCGGACACAATCTCGACTACATCCCCCTCGCCGACCTGTGCAAGTATTTTTATGATCAGCAACTGCGGTCGAGGACATACTGCCCCCATGCAGTCGATCACACAAGCCACATGCACCCGGCCAATGCCGGGCAAATCTTCCTCCCGCGCCAGTGACGGCTCATGCTTGTCACCACGACCAAACAACCCGGTCAACCACTCCATGATTTCCTCGCTACATACTTGAGTAGTCGAGTTTAGCGAAGCACAAGCCATGCCAGTGCTTGCTTAACACAATTAATCAATCAGTTATAAAAAACCACAGCAACTAACCTGCGAATAAATTGCAATCCGCTTTCGCGCGAACTGTATCAAGTGGCTTTTTGCAATGCATGAATGAGGCGCGCATGCCTGACCGCAATCGCTTGAGCGCCTCGATGCCAAAATTCTCCCCGTAGCCTGCCCAATAAATAAAATCCGGCGCAACTTTCAGCGCCAATTGTGCGACAGCACTGCGCAAGTTGTCGGCCTTATTCGGCGATGCCGCACTGTCACCAGGCATTGTTTATGGCGGTAAACCTTATCGAAGGAGACGGGCATCGTTCAACTGTGTTTTCCAAGTTCAAGGTTTCTTTTCTGGACGAAAAAATGGGGATGGTAACAAACCCATCCCCATCCCAAACCTGCCCATTGCGAGGGTAGGTTGCTTGTTCAGCTTGCTACGAAACGTGGCTGCACTGCGAGGCCGGAGTGCGGGTGTCCATGTTGCGGCCACGGTTGATGTGGTCGTCGATTTCGCCCGCGCATCCGGCCATGCGGCCGAACAGGAAGGCGGTGAACGCCGCCATTTCCATCGAGCTTTCGCTGAACTCGCCCTTGCGGTAGCGCGACCACAGGAGCTTCAGCAGCATCGCGGCGATGATGGCGTCGATGTTGACGCAGAATACGTTGCTGGTCACACCGTTGTCGTACAGGGCCTGTACCAGCGTCCGGTAATAGTCGTGGAAAATGTTTTTCTCGCCGCGTTCGGCGAACAGATCGGCGATGTAAACCTCGCGTGGATCATAGTTGACCGATTGCCCCTTGAACACCGGATGGTTGACGCCTGGGATGCTGCGAACCGGCACGCCGAGCGCCTTGTTGGATTTCTTTTCCTTGTTGAAGGCCAGCGCAAATTCCGTCGCCATCGCCTTGAGGTCGAGGCCGTGATTGGCGGTGCTGGCATCGGCCAAGGGCGTGCCCTTGAAGCTCTCGATCAGGAACTGGATGCCTTCGTAGCCGTTGCCGCCGTGGGCGAAACCGGTGTGGGTCAGGAAGCCGATCATGCCCTTGTTGATCTGTACGCGCTCCGGCGATTCCGGTCCGTCGGCGGATACCGCGCCCTTGCAGCCCTGCGCCGAAATGGTGCCGACGCCGTTGGAGATAATCAGTCCCAGCATGACCTGGAACGGGAACAGGCTCGCCTCCGTCGGGCGCTCGCCCAACAGGGAGAGGTAGGCCAACTGGGTAGTGGTCCAGGACTCCAGCATTTCTTCGTTGCTGATGCCCCAGAATTTTCCCGGCTGATGGTTCTTGCTATCGGTCGATGCGCCGATGATGGCCGAGAACAGGTGTGTATACCAGGGCATGTTGCGCACGGTCAGCTTGGAGATACGCTTGCGGATCAGCGGTTCCCATGCGATGGTCGTGGTCAGTGCGGCGACTACCGCATCCGTGCTCGGATGGCCGTTCAGGCTGCGCAGGTAACGCACGAACACCGACTTGCAGCCGCGCTTGTCGAAGGCCTTGAGCATCGCTTCGGCTTGCGCGTCCGGCGCTTTGCCCAGCAAGGTGGCGAGTTGTTCCGGGGTAGCCGTGGCGGGATTGATTTTGGCCTGCTCGTCGTCGCCGGTCAGCAAGCCGGAGTGGGCAAACAGTTCGACCAGCGTGTCGGCGGCCTTGCGTGCCGCGTCGATGCGTTTCGGCCCGAGCAGCGCGACTGCCGCGCTGATCGCCGTGTTGGGGGAGTTGCCCGCTTCGCGCGCCGCATCGGCGGCGGCCAGCATGGCTTCGCCGTGCAGGTTGACCCGCGCCGCCACCGCGATATTGAACAGGGCGTTGTCGTTGGCGTCGTTGAGCTCGCGCACCAGCGCCATGCACAGGTTGGATTCCAGCGGCTGCTTGGCAGTGTCCAGGATGGAGATGTTGTTGACCTTGGTGACCTGGGTCTTGGCATCCATCACCGAGCTTCCCGAGCAGTCTTTCATCGACTGGCGCGGGAAAATCGCGCCGACGTTTTTGAGCAGCTCGGTGATCTGTACGTCGTAGGGCGACATCGCCGTGACCACGGGAATGCTCAACGCGGCGGGAAGCTTCAACCCCTGGTCGTCGCCGAACCATGGCTTCAGTTCCAGATTGCCTTCCGGCGCGAAATCTTTCTCGATGCCATTCAGTTTCATCACCGCGGTCAGCGCCAGCGGGATGTGGGAAATATTGGTGACCACCGCGCCTTTTTTTGAACACACCGGATTCTCCGGCGTGAACAGGTCGCTCACCCCGAATTTGTCCATGAACCATTTTTCCTTGGCACGCGCATCGTCGCCCGATCCGGCAATGGCGCCGGCATGACCCACGGCGCGTGTCAGGTTCGCCTTCCAGCGACCGACCACACAGGCTACCACCGGCTTTTCAAAGACGACATTCTGTTCGTAGTAACCGCCCGGCTCGGAATACAGCACCGCCGCCTTGGTGCGCGAATCATTCGCCATGGCGAAGGCGAACTCCGGGGCGGCGTAGTTGATGTAGATGTCCTTGCCGCTGGAAACCAGCGTCGTCGTTCCCCATCCGCCGATCGACAAATAGTTGGCGATGGTGGTGGTGAAATTGCCGGAATTGGAAAAGATCGCGACCGAGCCCTTGCGCAAAGTCTCCGCAGGGTTGTCGCCGCCCAGCGCACCGCCGATGCGCACATTGTTCCAGGAATCCGCCACACCCAGACAGTTGCCACCGAAAATATCCACGCCGCGCTGCTGGCCGAGCGCGCGTATCTCGCGGGAATCGTGCACCGATATTTTCTCGGTGAGGATGATGACCTTTTCGACATCGGGGTTGATGCGGATCAGTTCGGCGACGCCATCGCGCACGGCGGAGGGCGGCAGGTAGACCACGCCGACGTTGAATTTGTGCCCGGCCTCCATGCCTTCGCGCACGTTGTTGTAAACGGGGATGTTGCCTGCTGGCGTCTCCAGCACTTGCCCGCGGCGACCGGGGGAGGTGCCGAACACGATGTTGCCTCCCGAATAGGCGTGGCTGACCGGGGTCACGGCACGCGATTCGTTGCCCATGATGTTGAGCACGCAGATGCGATCCTCGCGGGTCGCAATATCGGCCAGAGAGCGGATGCCGACAAAATATTTAAAACTCTCGATACCAGGCTTTCTCATTGCATTCACCTTTGCTAATTATTCAATTCGTAGGGTGGGCACGTTTTTGTGCCCACGCTGACAGATTTAATCGTTGGTAGGCGCGTGGACACAAACGACGTGCCCACCCTACGCATATCACGCGTCGGCTGGCAGGCCCAGCAATTTCGCCACTTCGGCGCGACCGCCGCTCTTCATCCAGCGATCCGCTTCCTGCGCGTAATTCACCACGTCGGTCATCGCGGAGTCGAAGCCGAAAATCCGGTAGGGGATGCGCAACGAATCGCACACATCCTTGAACACGCCCATGCCGCGTATCACGTTGGGGCCGCCGCGACCGATCACCACATACAGCGGCGTCGGGCCGTGTTCGCTGAAATAATCGCGCAGCGCGTCGGCCATCGCGCGGAACGTGACAAAGATGTCGGTGTTGTTGGCCTTGCCGCCGATGATGAACAGCACATTCGACTGCTTGAGATAATACTTGAGGGAGATGCGCATCACTTCGTACATCTTCTCGTAGGGCGGGTTGCCGCCGAAGTCGGAAGAGATGATGGCGTCGTTGCCCAGCACTTCGGTGACCAGCGAATTCGCGCCGCCGCCAAAGGTTGGGGCGAGGATAGTGCCCTTGTCGTTGATCACGTAAACGTCGCTCTGCCCCTGATAGGTGCGCAGCTCGTTGATCTCCTGTTCGAAATCGTTGGCCTCGGTAACGAAAAGATCGACCGGCAGGTTCAAACGGTTCATGCGCGGATCATCGCGATCGAAGCCGCACTTGAAGTCGCAGGCTACCGGAATCAGCGAGCCGGATCTGCCTTCCATCATGCGGATCGGGTTGAGTTCCAGCGTGGACATGCCGTAGTGGTGGTACAGATCCCACAGCTTCGGCAGATGCTGCACCAGCGGCGACACAATCTCGCGCGGCGCGCCCAGATCGGACAGCGCATTGGAAACGATGAAGGACTTGAGCCCGGTCAGCGGGTCGAACGGGACTTCGATGATCTGGGTCTTGTCCAACTCCTCGATGTCCATACCGCCGTGATGGGTGAGCGTCATGACCGGCGCGCGGTAGCGGGTCGAATCGGTGATCGAAAAATAAATCTCGTGCTTGGCCGGAACGGCACCCTCGAAGGTGACCCCGCGCGACTTGTACATGACCTCGCCAACTTTGTATTCGGCAAAGTACAGGCGCTCTTTCTCGGCCAATGCCGACTTCAGATCGCTGGCGCGCCCGATCAGCCCGGACTTGCCTTTCTTGCCGATGCCGCCCTTGAAGATGGGCTTGACGAAGACCGAGCCACACTTTTCGATCAGGCTGTGGATATCGTGTTCGCTGGCTTCCGGCCCGAGTACTTCGGAGGCCGGAAAATCGACGATCTTGAGCAGCCCTGCTCCATGGAGCATTCCACTGATATTCATAACTTCATTACCTCTTTTATTATCAAATTTGTAACTACTAAGGCACTGCCACTTTTCTCCTTCCCCCTTCCAGGGGGCCGGGATGGGGGTAGAAAGGTGGGGTATTAAAGACACTTTGCGATGATTCCACCCTTCCACCCCCATCCTAACCTTCCCCCTTCCAGGGGGAAGGGACTGACGTTGTGGTTATTTTCGAGCACCCTACTGTTAATATTCCGCAGGCAGGTTTTTCAGCACCGCCCACGAATAGACCGGACCCTTGACGCACACATAGTCTTTGCCGACGTTGCAGCGGCCGCATTTTCCGATGCCGCATTTCATCTTGTTCTCGATGGTCGTGTAGATCTGCTCGTCCTTGAAGCCGAGATTGTTCAAGTTCTGAATCACGAATTTGATCATGATCGGCGGCCCGCAGGTAATCGCGATGGCGTTGTCGGGTATCGGGTCCTTGTCCATCACGGCTGCCGGGACAAAACCGCAGTAGCCGTTCCAACCTTCCTCGGCCTTGTCTATCGACAAATGCACATCGACGGATTCGCGCAGCTTTTCGAGTTCCGTGCGATACATGATGTCGCGCGAGGTGCGCCCGCCGTAGAACACGGTGATGTTTTTGAAGTTGGCGCGCTGCGCCACCGCCGTGGTAATCACCGGCCAGATCGGCGCCAGGCCGCAGCCGCCGCCGATGAAATACAAATTTTTCCCGCGCCAGTCGTCCACCGGAAAGCTGTTGCCGTAGGGGCCGCGGATACCGATCACATCGCCCACTTCCAGTTCATGGAAGGCGGAACTCACCCGCCCCACGCGCATGATGCTGAACTGCTTGTATTCGCGGATCAGCGGCGAGGAGGCGATCGAAATCATCGATTCGCCGCGACCGAAAATAGACAGCATCGCGCACTGGCCGCACTCGTGGTCGAACAGCTTGCCGTCCACGGGCTCGACGCGGAAAGTTTTAATGGAGCGCTCGCCTACCACCTCTTCTTTGATGTAGGCGACTCTGGCCAGTTGCGGAAGATAGATGTTATCCGGCATGTTCGGTTACCTTGTTGACGACGGTGACGATATCGATACCCACCGGGCATTCGCTGACGCAGCGACCGCAACCGGTGCATTGATGCGTCCCGAAATTCTCGTGGAAGTACTGAAACTTGTGGTTGACCCGCTGGCGCAGCCGCGCGCCGGTGTTCTCGCGCGGGTTGTGGCCGGACGAGTGCATGGTGAAATCGGGGAACTGACAGTTGTCCCAGGTACGCACCCGCTGGCCGCTCAACGGTGCCTTGTTGTGCACTTCGTCGTTGATGTCGAAGCAATGGCAGGTCGGGCACAGGAACGTGCATATGCCGCAGCCGATGCAGGCGCGCGCCATTTCTTCCCACAGCGGCGAATTGAAACTTGCCTTCAGCTTGGCCGGCGCGCCGTCCGGGTCGTTAATCTTGCGCTGCGGATAAGCCACCGCATCGGCATGGGTCTGCTTCACCTGCTTCTGGTCGGCGGCGGACGGATCGGCAAAAATCTTCCCGCCTGCCGCCATCATCGCCTTGCCCGTTTCGGTAATAGCCTTCACGAAGTAGCGGTCACCCAGGTCGGTCATCTGTACGTCGAGGCCGTCGGTCGAAACCGGCGAGCCTCCGACTGACAGGCAGAAGCAGTTCGGGCTGGGCGGCTTGTTGCAGGCCAGGCCCACGTAGGCAATGTTCTTGCGGCGCGAAGTGTAATATTTATCTTCGACATGGTCGTTGAACACCTTGTCCATGCGCGGCACGCCCCGCCCGTCGCACGGGCGCACGCCGAACACCGCGTGGCGCTGCTCCTTCGGCATGATCTGCGTCAGGCGCGGCGCTTCGCCCTTGATCTGTTCGAACGAGAAAAATATCTCGCGCTGCGGGAAGGCAAACTCCTTGGGCGACTGCTTGGTGTTGGGATGATCGAGCCTGACCGTGCCGTTGGCCGGCTGATAGGTCCAGATACCCTCTTCCAGTGCCGGGGTATGAACTTCCCACTCATCTGGTGAATTGGCAGTCAGCGCGGCAACCCAGCCGTCGATCTGCTTCTTGTCTAGAATTTTTTCCATGCTGTTACCTGAAGGCTATTTATCTGATGAAATCGCCGGGATCGCTATCGAGGAAGGAGGCGACCAGCGATGGCCCTCCGATACTCGCCCCTGGCTCATAGCCGTATTTTTCGCGGGCTTCCCGTTCCATTTTATTGTTGAGCATCCGGATCGGCACATTGACCGGGCAGGCGCGCTCGCATTCACCGCAATCGGTGCAGCGTCCGGCCAAGTGCATGGCGCGCGTCATGAGATAGGTGATATTTTCGGAACGCGTCGCCGAGCGCTCGATCCAGCGGATGCGGTTGGCTTTTTCCTCTGCCGAGGTTGCCGGAGTGACCGGGAAAGTGATGCTGTCCACCACGCATTCTTCGCAATAGCACATCGGGCACACCGAGCGGCACGCGAAGCAGCGCATGCAGCGGTCGAAATGGCGGCTCCACGCATCCCAACGCTCGCCGGCGCTCTGCGCTTCGAAGCGCGTCAGCGCGGCAAACGGCTCCGCCAGTTGGCGTCCGGTCTTGTCTTCGCCATGCACCACGTTGTGCTCTTTGGGATAAGGGATACGGCATTCCAGGCAGCGATCCGCCATCACCTCGCGAGCCGGCAGGCGCTTCTCGCCTGCTGCGGTGGTGAATACAAAATCATCGCCGTCGAAGGCGGCATCGGTAGCCTGCACGCCGTTCAGAAGCGGAGCCAGCTTGCGCTCGTCCACCACTCCGGTGCCCTCGCAGGACACGCCGATGATGTACACATCTTCGCGCTTGAAATAGTGTTCCTGCAGCAGCACCACGATGGAGCGCGCATCGCAGCCCTTGGCGACGACCGCGATGGGCGCGTTCGCAGTTTTGCGGATGTGTGTCAGAAATTTGCGATCCTCGACCAGATACAGTGAAAGATTATGGAAGCAGGTCGGATCCCACACCAGCTCGCTGGCCTGCTCGGGATCGGTGATAAAAGCGGGCTCGGCGAGCATCCCGCGCGTGCCGCGCCGGTAACCGATGACGGCGCGAACTTCGCCCTTCGCGAGCATGTCCCTTGCCGTATCGCGAATGTCCTGGATATTAATCATGTGCTGACCACTTTCTTGAGCTTGTCTTGCGGCCCGAGCTTTTCGATGTCATGAACGAAGTCGGTGACGACCTTGGCGAACTTGGCGCCCTCTGCCGCCGACACCCAGGACATGCGGAAACGATCCGGTTCGAGGCCGATGAATTTGAGCAATTCCACGGTCAGGTGCATCTTGCGCCGCGCCAGGAAATTGCCTTCGATGTAGTGGCAATCGCCAATATGGCAGCCCGATACCAGCACGCCGTCCGCCCCCTTATTGAAGGCCGACAGGATGTACATCGGCGACACGGCGCCAGTGCATGGGATAGTGATCGGCGTCGCATTGGCCGGATACTGGATGCGCGAAACGCCCGCCAGATCGCTGCCCGCAGACGAGCACCACTTGCACAGGAAGGCGACGATTTTTGGTTCAAAATCAGCTTGTGGTTCAGACATCTGTTTTCCCTCTATCAAACTAGCTGTAGGTCGGGTTAGGCGCGGTTCTTTGCGCCGTAACCCGACGCATGTGCCGATCATGTCGGGTTACGCGATAAAACCGCTAACCCGACCTACAATTTTCTCTCAAGCCAGGCACGCCTCGATCATTTCGTGGATCTGCAACTGCGTGACGTTCTTGACATCGACGGCGGCGCGCAGACAGGTGGCCGCGCAACTGCCGCAACCTTCGCACAGCGCCTCGTTCACGATCGCCTTGCCGTTTTCCAGGCGGATCGCGATAAACGGGCAGGCATCGACACACATCCCGCAACCGGTGCAATGCGAAGGGCGCACCTTGGCGATCAGCGGCGAGCGGCTGAGCATCGCCTGCGACAGCAGCGCGATCACCTTGGCGGCCGCCGCGCCCGCCTGGGCGACCGTCTCTGGAATATCCTTGGGAGCCTGTGCTGCGCCCGCCAGATAAATGCCGCCTGTGACGCTCTCTACCGGCCTGAGTTTGGGATGCGCCTCGGCCAGGAAGCCGTCCTTGTCGCGACCGATCTTCAGCGTCTTGGCGATTTCCACGGTGCCCTTTGACGGCACCATCGCCAGTGCCAGCACCACCATATCGGCGTCGATTTCCACGTTCTGCCCGGTCAGGGTGTCGGTGCCCATCACCTTGATCTTTTCGCCCTTGCGGTAAAGCTTGGAAACGCGGCCGCGCAGGTAGAGGGTATCGTCGTCCTCCATGGTGCGCTGCACGAATTCCTCGTAACCCTTGCCGCCGGAACGGATGTCGATGTAGAACACATAAGCGCGTCCATCCGGGACATGCTTCTTGTACAGACGCGCGTGTTTCGCGGTGTACATGCAACAAATTTTGGAACAGTAGGCGCAATGCTTCGCGGGGTCGCGCGAGCCGACGCACTGGATGAACACCACGTCCTTGGGTTCCTTGTGGTCGGAAGGCCGAAGAATATGACCATGCGTCGCACCCGATGCGGAAATCAGACGCTCGAACTGCAAGCCGTCGAGCACGTCCTCGACCTTGCCGCCGCCCATCTCGTACATATTTGCCTGGTCGTACAGGTCGAAACCGGTCGCCACCACGATGGCGCCGACGTCCTCGGTCACCGTCTGCGGCTGCATGTCGTAATCGATGGCGCCCGCCTCGCAGACGTCCTTGCACTTGCCGCACACGACCGGGTTCAGGCCCAGGCAGGCGTCGATATCCAGCGTGAAGCTGGCCGGGATGGCCTGCGCATAAGGGATGTAGATCGCACGCCGCGCGTTCAGGTTGAGCTCGTATTCGTTCGGCACCACCTGCGGGCAGACCTCGGTGCAGTGGTCGCAGATCTTGCACTTGTCGGGATCGACATAAGTGGGTTTCTTCAGCACCTTGACGCGGAAGTTGCCCACCGAGCCGGAGACTTCCTGCACCTCGCTGTAAGTCATCAGCTTGATCTTCGGGTGGCGTTTCACCTCGACCATCTTGGGCGACAGGACGCACTGCGAGCAGTCCAGGGTCGGAAAAGTTTCGGAGAGCTGGAGCATGCGGCCACCGATGGTGGCTTGCTTCTCGACCAGGATCACCTCCACGCCTGCATTGCCGATATCGAGTGCCGCCTGAATACCGGCAATGCCCCCGCCGATAACCATCGCGCGCCGCGTGACGGGAACCGCAATCGCATCCATCGGCTTATTGCGGTTGACGCGCCGCACCATGCTGCGCGAAATCTTGATCGCCTTCTCGGTACCCTTGGCCTTGTCGGCATGCACCCAACTGCACTGCTCGCGGATATTGGCGATTTCGCAGGTGAAGTTGTTGATGCCGGCGCGCTGCGCGTTATCGCGGAAAGTCTTTTCATGCAGGTTCGGCGAACAGCAGGTGACCACGACGCTGTCCAGCTTGTTGTCCTTGATCGCCTGAACCACCGATTCCTGGCCAGGCTCCGAACACATGTAGACATATTCCTGGGTAAAAGCAACGGTGCTTTCGTCGGCCATCTCCTTGGCCACACGCGCCACATCGACGGTGGCGGCAATGTTGGTGCCGCAGTGGCAAACGAAAACGCCGGTGCGCTTTTTGCTCATGACGCCTCTCCACCGTTATTCTGGCCACCGTTATTCTGGTCCATCATCTTCAGGCCATGCTCATAGCCCTTGTCGAAGGCCTTGATGTTGATTTTCAGGAAGCGGTCGGGCACCAGGCCGGGCAGCGCCTTCTTCATCGCATCGGCGGTAACCACGCCGGTGACTGCGGTAAAAAAGCCCAGCGCCACGAGATTGGTGAACAAACGGTTGCCCAGCTCTTCGGCATAGCGGGTTGCCGGGACGCGCATCAGGCGCAGATCAGGATGTTCGCCGCGCAATTTCACCAGCTCATGCTCGACGATCAGGGTTCCGCCCTTGGGCAGCTCGCTGTAATACTTGTCGTAGGCCTCCTGCGACAGCGCCATGAGAATGCTGGGCTGGGTGAGGTAGGGATACAGAACACGCTCGTCGGAAACCACGAGCTGCGCGGCGCAGGCGCTGCCGCGCGCCTCCGGGCCAAAACTCTGGGTCATGGTGGCGAACTTGTCGTCGTACAAGGCCAGTGCCTTGCCGGTGATCAGGGCGCAGCGAATGATGCCCTGACCGCCGAATCCCGAAAACCTGATTTCTGTTGTGCTCATGCGCTCGATTCCTACTTACGGTTTTTAAGACTTACGGGTCTTTTTAGGCGCGGCCTTGGCGACAACCTTGGTCTTGGCCGTTACCTTGGGCGCGACTTTTTTGACTGCCTTGGCCACTACTTTAGCCTTGACCGCCTTGGCAGCAACCTTCTTGGCCGGAGCCTTGGCAACCGCTTTCGTCGCCGACTTCTTCACCGGCTTGGCTTTGGCTGCTGCCGGCTTCGCTGGCTTGGCTTTGGCTGCTGCCGGCTTCGCTGGCTTGGCTTTCGTCGCCGCCTTTTTCGCTGGTTTGGATGATGCCTTTGCCGCAGCCTTCTTGACCGCTTTGGGGGCGGCAGCCGCCTTCGCGGGAGCCTTCTTCGCCGCGACTTTGGCGGGCGCTTTTTTAGCTGCTGCCTTGGCCGGAGCCGTCTTAGTTGGAGCCGTCTTAGCCGCAGCAGCCTTCATCACATCCTTGGCGGAAACCACCTTCACTGTAACCTTGGGCATGGAGACTGGCTGGGGCTTTGCGGGCGCAGCTTCCTGATGAGCTTCGGCATCGGCAGCGGCTTCCGTCGCAGCCTGCATGGCGGCGCGGCGCGCGGCGACTTTCTCCTGCTCGGCTTTTTCTTCGGCCTCGCGTTCGGGTATGGTCTTGCCGTAGAGCTGATAATCGTCACCTACCAGCTTGATAGCGCATTTGAGGGAAGCTTCCAGATAGGTAGGCTTGTTCTTTTCGACGAACTTGCCGACCACGATCTTGCCCTGGAAGTCGATATTGGTCTCACGCGTATCGACGCCATGCTTGAGGATCGAGTTGTCCTGATAATTCTGCAACTGATCGACGCCGTCGCCGAGGCGGTTGCGGCGCAGATAGAGCGTCGGGCAGGGCGAAATAATCTCGATGAAAGAGAAACCCTTGCGCAGCAGCGCTTCCTCGATCGACTGGGTGACGTTGCGCGAATGCATCGATGTCCAGCGCGCGATATAGGTAGCGCCGGCTGCATCCATCAGGAACGGCAGGCTGAACGGATATTCGTAATTGCCGTAAGGCGTGGTCGAGGCCATCGCCGAGCCTGGCGTGGTCGGCGTCACTTGCCCGCCGGTCATGCCATAGGTGAAATTGTTGTTGCAGATGACCACCAGGTCCATGTTGCGCCGCGCGGCATGAATCAAATGGTTGCCGCCGATACCGGCCAGGTCACCCTCGCCGCTGAACACCACCACCGTCAGTTCGGGGTTGGCCAGCTTGATGCCGGTGGCGACCGGAATGGCACGGCCATGGGTGGTATGCATCGAGTCAAAATTGACGTAGCCCGCCACGCGTCCGGTGCAGCCGATGCCCGACACCACAACCAGTTTTTTGGGGTCGATGCCGCTGCGCTTGACCGCTTCGGCAAAGGAGTTCACTTCGGAGCCAATGCCGCAACCGGGACACCAGATATGCGGCATCCGGTCCATGCGCAAGGTGTCGGCCATCGGGCTGCCGGCTTTGAATTTTTCGATTTCAGTACTCATAGCATTGCCTTTCTGATGGCGTCCAGAATAACCTCGGGATCATGCACCGCGCCCCCGCAGTGATTCACGCTGACGACCTTGCAACGGCCGCCCGCGTTGCGTTCCACTTCGAGCACCATCTGCCCGTAATTGATTTCCGGCACGACGATGGCCTTGACCTTGGCGGATATTTCGCGGATGCGTTTTTCGCAGAACGGCCAGATGGTGATCAAACGCAGCGAGCCGACCTTGATGCCTTCCTTGCGCGCATCCTGGATCGCTTTGACGGCGATCCTTGACGTGATGCCGTATGACACCACCACCACATCGGCGCCGTCGATCTGATCCTCGTCGAGAAGGATGATGTCGTCGGCGTTGCTGTTGATCTTTTCCATCAGGTGAGTCACGACGATCTTGTTCTGATCGGCGGTCATCACCGGATAGCCCCTTTCGTTGTGGGTCAGGCCGGTGACATGGAAGTTGTAGCCATCGCCCGCGCGCACCATCGGGTGGCCGCCCTTGCTGTCAAACTTGTAGGGGCGGCAGGCTTCTTTCGGGCCGCTGTAATTGTTGCGCGGCACCACCCTGATCTGATCGGCGGGCGGGATAACCACTTTTTCGTGCATGTGTCCGACGGTTTCGTCGGTCAGGATAATGACCGGCACGCGGTAGTATTCCGACAGGTTGAACGCCTCGATGGTGAGGTCGAAACATTCCTGTGGGCTGTCCGGGCACAGGGCGATGATCATGTTGTCGCCATGCGGGCCATAGCGCGCCTGCATCATGTCCTGCTGTGCAGTCAGCGTGGGCAGGCCGGTGGACGGGCCGCCGCGCTGCACGTTGGCGATCACCATCGGGGTTTCGGTCATGCAAGCCAGGCCGAGGTTTTCCGTCATCAATGAGAAGCCGGGGCCGCAGGTCACGGTCATGCATTTTTGCCCACCCCATGCCCCACCGATCAGCGCGGCGATGGAGGCGAGTTCGTCTTCCATCTGGATAAACAGCGCGCCGACTTCCGGCGCACGTTCGGCGAAACGCTCGGCGGCCTCGGTCGAGGGCGTGATGGGATAGCCGGCAAAAAACCGGCAGCCAGCAGCCAGCCCGCCTTCGGCGATCGCGTGGTCGCCATCCATGAAATGTGGGCCGGAATCGACCCCTTTGGGATCGGCTGCGACAGTTTGAGTCCCGCCATAACGCCCGCTAACGCGAGCATGAGTCTGCCCTGAAACTCCGCTTGGCTTCGTTTTCACTTTTGCGTTTCTCCTATGTTGTTATCTTCTACCCTGTTCACGAAGATGGAAAACTCCGGACAGATGAGCTGACAAAATTTGCAATCGGTACAGGCTTCCGGGTTCTTCGCATAAGGCGGATGGTAACCCTTGGCGTTATATTCCTTGGACATCTCCAGCACGCCGGTGGGGCAGAATTGCACGCAGAAAGCGCAGCCCTTGCACCAGGTGGCGTTGATGTGGACTTCGCCGCGTGTCGGCTTAAGGTCATTGAAAAACATGTTTCCTCCTTAGTCCAGTCCGCGCGCCTTCAGCACCGGCAGGGGGTCGATATGCTGAAGATCGAAGCGCAGCGCCGATTCGTCGCAGCCGAACGCCACCGCCATCAACTGCGTGAAGTACAGCACCGGCATGTTGTGAAATTCCGGATTGAGGCGCTTGGCGTCATCCTGACGGAAGTCCAGATTGAAGGCGCACAGCGGGCAGCTCACCACCACCAGATCGGCCTGTTCCTCATACGCCGAACCCATGATCTTGTCGGTGCGGTCGGCGATGATTTCCGGCTTATCGACCGTCTGGTAGGCGCCGCAGCACTCCATCTTGTGCGAGAACTCCACAGGCGTCGCGCCGAGGGCGCGGATCAGATTTTCCATGACCGACGGGTTTTCCGCATCGTCGAAAGCGACCTCTTTCGGGCGCATCAGCAGGCAGCCGTAATAGCTGGCGACACGCAAACCCTTGAGCGGCTTGGTCACCTTCTTCGCCAGATTATCGAAGCCGACGCGGTCGCGCAGGTATTCGAGCAGATGCAGGACTTCGACATCGCCCTCGTATTTGGTTTCTTCGAGGTACAGCAACTCGTTGATGGTCTCCAGCGCATCGGCGCGCTGCTGCACGTCGATGTTGGCGCGCTTGAGCGTGTTGTAGCACATCGCGCAGGACGTCATGAATTCGCTGGCCATGCCTTCAGTTTTGGCCTGCGCTTCCTTGACGCGGATCATGTTGGTGATCGGCGCCACGCGGTTCATGACGTTGTCGGAGCCCAGCGCATGCACCGTGCCGCAGCAGTTCCAGCGCTCCAGCTCCTCCACTTCCACGTCCAGCTTCAGCATCGACGAAACGGTGGAAACATCAAAGTTGGTGGCCTGGTTTTTCAGCGTACAGCCGGGATAGTAGGCGAGTTTCATCGGTTTATTTTCATTTCCCATCTTTTCATTTCCCATCAGGGGCGTCCCATCACGAGGTCAATTTACGCATGGCGCTGATCGTGGCGATGGGCGGCAATACGCTGCGCGCCTCCGGGGTCAGTGCCATGATATCGAGGTGATCGTTGCGCTCCACGCCGCCCAACGCCGCATTGCGCAGGGCTTCGATGACCTCGGCGATTTTTATGCCTTTCGGGCAACGCGAGTTGCAGGTCAAACAGGACACGCACATCCAGATGGCTTTCGTTTCCAGCAGTTGCTTCTGCATCCCCAGTTGCGCCATGCGGATCATCTGGTTGGGCAGTACGTCCATAAAGTTGGCCATCGGGCAGCCGGCGGAACACTTGCCGCACTGGTAACAGGCCAGCAACTTCTGGCCGCTGATTTTTTCAATCCGCGCCACAAAAGAACTGCCAGCATGAGTCGAGGTAATGCGTAGGGTAGTATCCATAGATTGCCCGTTCAGAACCTTCCATCCATGCGGAACTCAGGGGTGTCCAGCCATAACCCGACGTTCTGCAAGCTGTCCAGTTGCGCCTGCAGGGCGTCATATCTGGAACATTCCTCCTGAACCATCTTGTCGGCGAGCTTGACGATATCCGGATCGCTGACGTGCTCAGACATGCCTTTAAAAACATGGATGATGCGGCGCTGAAGTTCCATCGCCAAACGCACGGCTTGCGCATCGTCGACCAGCGCCGCATGCCCGCGATGGATGACGGCCGCTTCCATCTCGGCAATGACTTTCGACGGGTGTGCGTTCGCCGCTTCTTCGGCGGCAAGTTGCTGCCACAATTCCTGCCCCATCACTGCGCCGAACAGCGTGTGCATATCCTCGATGCGGTCCGACTCTTCTTCCGCAAACCGCAGGAACATGGCTTTTCCGCCCGGATTTTTGGTCATCTCGGCGGCATGGCGATAGAAATGTTCTTCGCCATACTCAAAGCTGAGCGCGGTGCGCGCCAGCTCGATTATCTTGTCGTCAATGTGCGTCATCAGCCTGACTCCGACGCCTCAAGCGCCAGACCTTTCATCATGCAGACGGTTGTGCAGCACCGATGTGCCGGGCAACTCATTATCGGCGCGCAGCAACTGGCGCTTCCTGACATCTTCGGGCGCGTAAGACGGCAGCAGCACCGGGGTCACCAGGTCGGTTTTCACGCCGGCATCCGCCAGCTCTTTCTCATATGAATCGAGGTGCGCCAGACTGAGCTTGCCGAGCTTGACCTTCTTGGCGTATTCGCCGGCATACTTGCCGGCGCGCCGCCCGAACACGTTGTAGTCGAGCACCGAATTGCCCATCAGCCGGTTGCGGCCATGCAGGCCGCCGCTGGCCTCGCCCGCCACATACAGGCCGGGGAGATCGGTTTCGCAACGCTCGTTGATTTCGATGCCGCCGTTCTGGTAGTGCAGCGACGGGTAGATCAGCATCGGCAGCTTGGTGATGTCGATGCCGTAGCGGATAAACTGGCGATACATCGCCGGGAAGTGCTTTTCGGTGTAACCCTCGCCGTGCAGCATATCGATCAGCGGTGAATCCAGCCACACGCCGACGCGCCCCGACGGTGTCGGAACGCCGCCGCCGTTCTGCACGCATTCGCGGATGATGGCCGAAGCCTCGATGTCGCGCGGCTCGCGCGGGAAGACGAACAGCTCGCCGTCCTTGTTGAGCGGCTGGCCGCCCGCGCCGCGAATCGCTTCGGTGACCAGGAAGCCGGCAATTTGCTCGGGGAACGAAACCCCCGTCGGGTGGTATTGGACGGAGTCCATATACATCAGCTTCGCACCCGCGCGGTAGGCCATCACCAGCCCGTCGCCGGTAGCGCCGTAGTGGTTGGTGGTGTCGTAACCGCGAATGTGCAGACGGCCATAGCCGCCGGTGGCGACGACGGTGGACTTCGCCTTGACGGTGAAGAATTCCTCGCTTTCCATGTCGTAGAGAACTGCGCCGGCGCAATGCCCCTTGTCGTCCATGATCAATTCCACGGCCGGCATGAATTCCTTCACCTCGATCATGTCGGGATGGTTGCGCACCTCGTCCATCAGCGTGCGCATGATCATCGCGCCGGTGTAGTCGCGGCAGGAAAGCATGCGCTTCCTCGATGTGCCGCCGCCGTGCATGGTCTTCAGCGAGCCGTCCTGTTCCTTGTCCCAGCAGACGCCCAAATCTTCGAGCCACTTCACCACGCCGGGGCCGTCCTCGGTCAGCGCCCTGACCAGCTCGGGTTTGTTCTCGAAATGGCCGCCGCCGATGGCGTCGAGATAGTGGCGCGTCGGCGAATCGGTGCGCGACACGGCGGCCTGCATACCGCCCTGCGACATCATCGTGTTGGCATCGCCCATGCGCAGCTTGGTGGCGATAATCGAGCGCAGCCCGTGCTCCTTCATCGCGACCAGCGCCGCGTTACAGCCCGCGCCGCCGCCGCCGATAATCAACAGATCGGTCTCGAAATCCGGTTTCTTGAGATCCACCTGATTGCTGCGCAACCAGGCATGCGACTCCAGCAGATCGGCCACTTCGGTGGTCAGCGACTCGTCGCGGTTGGGGCCGACGCGCACCTTGCGGCGGGCGCTGGCTTCAAAATCGGGGTGAAAACCCTCGAGGACGGTGCGGCGTTCTTCCGCGCTCATCGGCGGGTAAACCGGGTCGGGCTTCCTGGCCAACTCCAAACGCTTCGGTCGTGTCTGAACTACCTTGAGCAACGATTCTGCCATGTAATCTGGATACATCTTGAACCCTCTCTAATTCCGATTCATGTAGGTTGGGTTAGCGGCTTTATCGCGTAACCCAACAAATTTTCAACACTAGCTTATGTTGGGTTACGGCGCAAAAACCGCGCCTAACCCAACCTACTATTCCGAATGATTCTTATTCTGAATCTCGGGCGTAGTAGCGATCCGATAAATCCTTGCGGGCCATCGACATCAGTTCCGCGTATTCCGCGTTATACGCGCCGTTTTCCACGGCCTTGACCCGTTCCGTCAGCTCCACGCTATCCTTGCGCAGGTAGCGGCCATACAGGCGCTTTGCCAGGATACCCACCAGAGGCTGGGTGATTTCGGCGGGGCAACGCAACATGCACAGCCCGCACACCACGCAATCAAATGACAAATCCATCACCGTGGCAATGTCGCCACGCTTGGCGGCCTGGATATAGTCCATCACCTGCAACCCCTGCGGGCAGGATTTGGTGCAGGTGTTGCACGCGACGCAGCGGAACACCGTCGGGTACATCTCCTGAATCGCGGTGACGTTGGGCTTGAGCTTCTCGATATCGTAGATGGCCTTCTCGGCCGGGACGTAAGGCACTTGCGCCAGTGTCATGCCATCTTCGACCATGGTCATGCAGGCCAGGCCGGTATAGATTTTGTAGTCGCCGGGCAGGCGGTAGATAGTGGCGCAAGCGCCGCAATAGCCCTCGCGACAACCGGCGCCACGGATAATCTGGTGCCCGGCATATTCGATAGCCCCCATGATGGTCGCATCGTCCGGCACCTCATAGGCCTTGCCCATGATCGAAATCGGGATCAGGCGCTGCGCTGCCGTGCGTTGCTTTCCATCAACCTGTGAAGCCGACGATGTTTTCGCCGACCCTGCCGTCACGCTTGTCATATTAGATAACCTTTTTCTTGTTCCCGCATCGGAATCCCCCGGACGCAATGCGACCAGGGCTAAAATATAGTTTGAATCAGGGGGGATTGCGTTGAGTGAAGTGAACCAGTCAGCTCCGACACTGCTATTATTTTTTCTACTGGGCAAATTATAAAGATATTTGTGAAAAATTAACAAGTAGTTTTCGAAAAATTTTCCATGCCCCCCATTTCACGCGGCAGGATAGTCGTGCGCTAGACAGTCATGCGCTTGCCCCGCCCAACAACATTTAATCTGCGCAACCTATCCCATGCAGGCCAATTTTCAGTAGCCGCCGCTGCTGCGATAAATATAATTGCTCAACTCTGCCGACTTCGCATTCATGTTGCGCACGATGCCATGCACATAGCGCACTATTCCGCGCATTACCTTGTATTCGGCCGTCGGGTTCGAAACGAGCAGCGTTTCAAACTTGGCTCTGGGCAAGCTCAGCACTTTGGCATCGCCTTTGGCAACAAGCGTAGCGCTGTGCTGCGAAGCGGGGCCGCCCACAAATGTAATAACGCCGGCCAAATCACCCGGCTTGAGCACATAAATTGCTGACTCCCCTTCACTGCTCTGGATATTCACCTGTATTTCACCATGCGCAAGGATATACAAATTGTCGGGATGCTTGTCACCAGGCTTAACGATCACATCACCCGTCTTGTAATCCTGAACATCGAACAGCCCGGCGACAACCTGCAATTCGGTATCGGTCAACTCCTCGGCAATCGGTGAAGTGCGCAAAGTATCAATCACTAATGACATTTTTTTCTCCTTATAAAATTTAATTTACCCAACGATGCTGGTATTTTCCGCCAGACCTGCACAGGCATACATCAGCCCAACCCCCGCCATAATCCAGAATTGTTCACTGGAGACGTACCCGTTTCAGCACTCTGCAAGGGCGATGGTATGGGATGCCCCATCGGTCAGCCGGAACAATAATACTGTACATTCTTTGTCGCCTGCTGGCATCTTTTATTCTAAATAACTACTCAGATCGTGACTACTCAGGTGCAGCCACCTTTCCCCTTCCCCCCTTGCAGGGGGAAGGGGCTGGCGTTGTAGCTATTTTCGAGCATACTACTTTGACCTGAGTAGTTACATAAAATTACATATTGTGCGCCACCGTACAGACGTATTTGCTCTGCCCACTTAAGGTCAAAAACCTTGAAGCGCATTCATTCATGACCATCCATCAGCGGGACAAATACACGCTGTTTGGTTCGCTGCATATTATATTGCTGCGACAAAGACGCGCCAATGGGACCGGGAAAAGCCCGTTCGAACCTTGTATAAAAGCAATACTAAAAATCAGAAAAAACTCAACTTTGAAAAAACGGGAGAGAGCTATGCGTAACAAAGAAGAAGGAAAGATAGGGTGGATTTTACTTTGGCTTGTGGGAGTCCCGATCCCGATTTTGGTGGTGCTGTATTTCCTGCGTGGATGCACCTGAGGCAGCTCTGTTGAAAACACCCGTTAACGTGAAACTCGCGCAGCGATTCGTTCGCTTCCTCTCCCGCAAGCGGGAGAGGATTGAGGAGAGGGAAACGGGCATGGCGGATTTCATCATCAGGTGCGGCATATTTGCCATGCCTGTTCGGCTGCGCTTCGCATCATCCCGATTTCTTTTGCCGCCACGCTTGACATCAGGCGTTCAGCATGCCGCCGCGACCACCTTGTAGCAATACCCCTCACAGCGTTGTTGCACCTGCTTCCCGTCGCCGGTGAACGGCTGAAATGGGGGGCTTTATGAAAAAGTTGCCGACGTTATTGAGCACCGCTGCGAGAGCGGTGAGAATGTTTGCCCTCGTGACAGTCCTCTGGAGCGCGCTGGTGGCCGGGGCGCTGGCGTGGTACATGCGCCATGAACAGCAAAGCATTTTGAGCGCAGCTATTCCGCCGGAGAATATCCCGCACCTGTTCGAACCGTTCTTCACCACCAAGCCGGTGGGCCAGGGGACTGGATTGGGACTCTCGTTATCCTATACTATCGTGGCCAAACATCACGGCGAAATCGAAGTGCATCGCGCAGTGGGCAAAGGATCGACGTTCCGGGTCTGGCTGCCGGTACAGCAACCCGCCAACAAGAAGGCTGTATGAGTGTAGGAGCAGAACAAATCCGGCGGCAGCTACTGAAAGTCGGGCAGAGCCCGACCTACAACCCGTTAGCCCGCATGATAATGCGGGGAATATCCCCAGATTGCATCCGTGCTACATTGATCCAACAGACGTAGGTCGGGTTAGCCCATCGGGCGTAACCCGACACGAAGAGGCGGCGGCGGATGTCGGGTTACGCTCCGCTAACCCTACGGCTGTACGCCGCGATGGAGCAGGCGGGCAAGGCGGGTGATACAAAAGCGTTGGAGTTGTTGCTGCCGAAATTCGAGCAGGAGCTGGCGAGCGTTGAGGGTTATCTTGAGGGATATTGAGTTTTGTTCCAGCCATGGCGCTACGTGTGTTGGCGTACCGAATAGGGTGATAGGGTGATGTTAGCCTGACACGGATAAACCCAGATAATCCATTTGGACGTAGGTCGGGCTTCAGCCCGACATGTCGGGTTAAAACCCGACCTACAACCCTAACGAACTATCTGGGATAAATACTGCCCGTTTTTGCGCTCACAACAAGGAGTTTGCTCATGCCCACTGACCACGCGCATACCGGAGATGACATTAAATTTCTGGCGGATATTGATGGTGTTGTCACCGCACGGGCGCACGACATTGCACCGCCTAAAACAGCCCGGCTGGTGCTGGTGTTTGTTGCCCTGGCGCTGGTCGCGCCGCTGATCGGATTTGCCATTGCCAAGCTGTATGGCCCGCAAGCCGAGCACACGGCCTACGCTAACCTGGAAGTCATTGCCCAGCTCAAGACCGGGCAGATCGAAAACTGGCTGGGTGAGCGGCATGGGGATTGTGCGGTGCTGGCTGGCGACAGGGCATTCGCAGCACAGGTCGGACGGTTCGTGCAGCAAGAGCAGGATGCAGAACTATCCAGGCTTATTCTGGAGCGCTTCGACAAACTGCGCAGCAGCTACAACTACGCAAAAATCCTGTTGTTCAATGCCGACGGGCGGTTGCTGCTCTCGTCGGGCGAGGATGTGACGTCAGCGCCTGTTCTTCCGAGCCTGTTGCGCCAAGCGCTGGACAGCAAACAAGTGCAATTGCGCGGCATTTATCGTGACGAAGAAGATCATATCCACCTGGAGTGGGCAGTGCCGCTGGCCGTTCCGGACGCACTCGGCGTGCGTGCGGTGGCGGTCGTCGTGTTGCGCATCAGGGCGCAGAACTTTATTTTCCCGCTGATCCATAGCTGGCCGACTGCCAGTGCCAGCGGCGAAACCATGCTGGTGCGCCGCGAAGGCGAATCCGCCGTTTTTCTCAACGACTTGCGCCACTACAAGGGGTTGCCCATGACCCTGAAGCTGCCGATGTCCGAGCCGGAGCTGCTGGCTGCTATCGCCATCCGCGCTAACCGGCCCGGCATGGTGCGTGGCAAGGACTACCGCGGCGTGGAAGTGCTGGCAGCTTATCGCCCTGTGGCAGGCACCGACTGGCATGTCATCACCAAAATTGACCATGACGAGGTATTGCAGTCAATGTGGGACATAGTGTACTGGGTCACCCTGATCGCTCTTGCCGCCGTCGCTGCGATCATGGCAGTATTGCTGCTGCTGTGGCGGCAGCAGCAGCGCACACAACGTCTGGCGCTACGTGCGCTGTCGGCGGTGGTAACCGAGGAGAGTGAGCGACGTTTCCGCGCGATCATGCGATCGGCCAACGATGCCATCATCAGTGCCGACAGCACTGGCAAGGTAGTGGGCTGGAACAACAGTGCAGAGCGGTTGTTCGGCCACACCGAGGCCGAAATTATCGGTCAGCCCATCACGGTGTTGATGCCGGAACGCTTCCGCAATTTGCATAGCGCAGGCCTGGCGAGGATGGTAGCTGGCGGAACGCCGCATATAATCGGCAAAACCGTAGAGCTTGCCGGGTTGCGCAAGGACGGTGGCGAGTTTTCGCTGGAATTTTCGCTGGCGCAATGGCAGGCCGCCGAGGGGCAGTTCTTCACCGCGATTATTCGCGACATCACCGAGCGCAAGCGAGTGGAGGAATCCTTGCGCAAGCTCTCGCAGGCGGTGGAGCAGAGTTCCGATTCCATCGTCATCACCGACCTCGATGCGAACATCGAGTACGCCAATGCAGCCTTCGTCAAGGTAACCGGCTACAGTTTGGCCGAGGCTATCGGGCAGAATCCGCGCATACTGCAATCCGGCAAGACACCGAAGGCAACCTATGACGACATGTGGGCTTGCCTGACCCGCGGCGAAGCGTGGAATGGGGAACTCATCAACCGGCGCAAAGACGGCAGCGAATACATCGGGTCCATGTTGATCTCGCCGGTGCGCCAGCCCGATGGCCGTGTGGCTAATTACCTGGCCATCAGTGAGGACATCACTCTACTTAAGCAGGCGCAGGATGCATTGCGCGATGAAAAGTTTCTCCTGTTGGAATCACAACGAATCGCCCATATTGGCAGTTGGCGCTTCGATTTATCGAGCCAGTTATCATGGTCTGACGAGACGTATCGCATTTACGGTGTCTCACCGGACACTTTCACCCCGAACGTTGAGTCTCTTCTCAACCTGATACATCCTGATGACCGACCGGCAATGCAGGCATGGATAGGTGCCTGTGTGGCAGATAAAAAGCCCGATGCATTGGAGTTTCGCGTTACCTTACCCGATGGCACGGTGCGTATTCTCAACGGTTACGGCGAATTGCAGCATGACGCTGGGAATAAGCCAAGCTATTTGATAGGTATCGTGCATGACATCACCAAGCGCAAACAGGCGGAAGAATCGCTGAAGAGCATGGCAACAAAATACCGTGCCATGTTCGATTCGTCTTCCGATGCGATCATGCTGCTCGACGAGAAAGCCTTTTTCGACTGCAACCCGGCCACCCTGCGGATATTCGGCAGCCAATCGCGCGACGATTTTATCAACAAACATCCTGCCGAGATTTCCCCGCCCACCCAGCCCAGCGGCGAGGATTCGACGAGCCTGGCCAATCAACACATCGGCACGGCGTTCAAAAGCGGCAGCATTCTGTTCGAATGGATGCATCGACGGCTCGACGACACGGAGTTTCCCGCCGAGGTATTGCTGACCGCCATGGAATTGGACGGTAAGCCGGTGCTGCAAGCCACGGTGCGCGACATCACCGAGCGCAAGCGGATGGAGACAGAGGTGCTTCAACTCAACGCAGAACTGGAGAACAAAGTGGCGGTGCGCACCGCCGATCTGGAGCATGCCAAGCTTGATGCCGAGCAGGCCAACCAGGCCAAATCGTCCTTTCTTGCCGCGATGAGCCACGAAATCCGCACGCCGATGAACGGTGTGATCGGCATGCTCGACGTGCTGCAGCAGAGCAGCCTGAATAGCCAGCAAATAGAGATGGCCAATATCATCCACGACTCGGCGTTTGCCCTGCTTACCATCATCGACGACATTCTCGACTTTTCCAAGATCGAGGCCGGGAAGCTCCAGATCGACTATGCGCCGATGTGTGTCGCCGACGTGGTGGAGGGAGCGTGCGAAACCATAGGTCGCATCGCCTTGAAGAAAGGGGTGGAGTTGACGCTGTTTACCGACCCCGCTATTCCCGCAATAGTCATGGGGGATGCGGGGCGGTTGCGCCAAATACTGATCAACCTGGCGAGCAACGCCGTCAAGTTCTCCAGCGGGCAGGTGCGGCATGGCAAGGTGTCGGTGTACCCCATATTGACCGAAAGCACGCCAGAGCAGGTGATGCTGGAGTTTCGCGTGACCGACAACGGCATCGGCATGGATGAAGCGGCCCAGGCGCGGCTGTTTACCCCCTTTACCCAAGCAGATTCATCCACCACACGGATTTACGGCGGAACGGGGCTGGGGCTGTCTATCGCCCTCCATCTGGTAGAACTGATGGGCGGCAAGATCACGGTGCAGAGCAAACCAGGCAAAGGCTCGATGTTCAGTGCATACCTGCCTTTCAGGCTGCTACCGGAACAGCCGGATGCCAACAAAATACCCTCCCCGGTTGCCGGGCTGTCTTGCCTGGTGGTGGGCGGCACGGGTGGAATGGCCGAAGATATCGCCGCCTATCTGGTGCATGCCGGTGCAGAGGTCGGGCGGGTGGCGGATTTGGGGCATGTCAAGGAATGGATAGCCGGACGTCCACCCGGCCTGTGCATCGTGGTTATCGACATCGCGGCCACCAACCCGCCGCTGGAGGAGTTACGCGCCGCAGCACGCGCCCACCCGGAGCAGGAAACCCGCTTCGTCATCATCCGGCGCGGGCAGCGCCGGGAGCCGCGTTTGGAAGATGCCGACCTGGTGTTGGTGGATGGCAATGTACTTGCCCGCAGGACCCTGCTGAAGGCGGTGGCGATTGCTGCCGGGCGGGCTAAAGCGCCTGATCAGGAAGGCGAGCCCGACAATGCCGGGGCCGGCGATGGCAAAACGACACTCGCGCCGCTGTCCCGCGAGGAAGCGCGCCGCCGGGGCAGGCTGATCCTGATTGCCGAAGACAACGAGATCAACCAGAAAGTCATTCAACAGCAACTCACGTTGCTCGGGCAAACCGCAGACATCGCCGATAACGGCCAAGCGGCGTTGGAGCGGTGGCGGAACGGCGATTACTGCATCCTGATCACCGATTTGCACATGCCGGAAATGGACGGCTACGAGCTGACCACCGCCATTCGTGCCGCCGAAAAATCATCCGCACATGCTTCCCGCATACCGATCATCGCCTTTACCGCCAATGCGCTCAAGGGCGAAGCCGAACACTGTCTTGCCGTGGGCATGGACGATTATCTGAGCAAACCGGTGCAACTGGTCAACCTGAAAGCGATGCTGGAAAAATGGATGCCGGATGCGGTCGCAGGGTACACGCCAGACGTAGGTCGGGTTAGCCCATCGGGCGTAACCCGACACGAAGAGGCGGCTGCGGATGTCGGGTTACGCTCCGCTAACCCGACCTACGGCGCTTCGGCACCCGCCCCGGTGGATGTGAATGTGCTCAAAAAGCTGGTGGGCGATGACGAGGAAATCATCCGCGACTTCCTGAATGACTTCCGCCACAGCGCGGCGAAGATAGCAGTCGAGCTGCGCGCTGCCTGTGCATCGGAAAAAACAGCGGAAGCCAGTGCGCTGGCGCACAATCTCATGTCTTCTGCTCGCTCGGTAGGCGCGCTGGCGCTGGGCGAGCTGTGCGCCGCGATGGAACAGGCTGGTAAAGCTGACGATACGGAAGCGCTGGCGGTGCTATTGCCCAGGTTCGAGCAGGAGCTGGCGGGCGTGGAGGGTTTTCTTGCGGGATATTGAATCGGGATTATTACTAAAGGTTGAGCAGTTGCGCTCGCAACAACCGCAAACCTGAATCGAAGCTGGAGTAAAACCATGAATACGATGACTTACAAGGGCTATGCGGCCCGCATTGAATACAGCGATGAGGATGCCTGCTTCATCGGGCATATTGCGGGGGTTGTCGACGTGGTTGGTTTTCATGCCAACACCGTGCCGAAGCTGCGTGCCGCGTTTAAAGAGGCGGTAGAAGATTATCTGGCAACCTGCGCCAAATTGGGCCGTGCAGCGCAAAAGCCCGCCAGCGGCCGATTGATGTTGCGTGTGCCGCCAGAAGTGCATACCGCCGCGCTGGTGGCGGCGCAGGTGAGCGGACAGAGCCTGAACCAATGGGCTACCCAGGCTTTGCGGCGTGCGGCTGAGTGAGTGTTTGAAGTGTGTGCGCTAAAGAAACATAACGAATTGACCAACCTTGAGGTATCCAACCATGAATAATTCCACAATCAAAATTCTGATCCTCGATGACGAGCCGTTCATGCACAAGCTGCTCATTCGCATGTTGGCCAATCTTGGCTTCACTTCGGCTTCCGCATGCGACAACGGACACGCTGCGCTGGAATTGATCGATAGCCCGGAAGCATGCCCCGATCTGATTCTGCTGGATCTGAACATGCCGGAAATGGACGGGCTTGAATTCGTGCGCCGCCTGGTCGAGCGACACTTTACCGGCAGCCTCATACTGGTCAGCGGCGAGGATGAGCGTATGCAGCAGGCCGCCGAGAAACTGGCAAAAGCGCACAGGATTACCGTGTTGGGGCATCTGCATAAACCCCCCTCACCGGAAGGCTTGGCAGGGTTAATTGGGAAATGGTTGCCACCCTCGCAGAACGAGTCACGCGAGGAAAGCACAGTTTACGGCGCAGACGAGTTGCGCGCGGCCATCGCCAATGGCGAATTGGTCAATTATTATCAGCCCAAGGTGGCGGTCGCCACCCGTCGCGTAGTGGGCGTGGAAACGCTGGTGCGCTGGCGTCACCCGGTGGATGGCATGGTGTTTCCCGACCAGTTCATCGGCGTGGCGGAAGCGCACGGCCTGATCGATGACCTGACCCGTGCGGTGCTGGCCGAAGCGCTCGCCCAGGCCAAACTCTGGCAGGATGCGGGGCTGATGTTGCAGGTGGCCGTCAACCTGTCGATGGATAACCTGAGCTCGCTGGATTTTCTGGAGGTGGTGGCCGGGCTTGCGGCCAAGGCCGGTGTGCCGCCGCAGATGATGGAGCTGGAAGTGACCGAAAGCCGCCTGATGGATGATTTGCGTATTCCGCTGGAGGTTCTGACCCGGCTGCGCCTGAAGCGCTTCAGGCTTTCAATCGACGATTTTGGCATCGGCAATTCTTCCCTGGCGCAGTTGCGCGACCTGCCCTTCGATGAACTCAAGATCGACCAGAGCTTCGTACACGGCGCTTGGGAAAACGAGAAGTTGCGGGCGATGTTCGATCACAGCCTCGGCTTGGCAAAACAGCTCGGCATGGAAGTTGTGGCGGAAGGGGTCGAAGATCAGGCCGACTGGGATTTTGTACGCAAATCTGGGTGTGATATTGCCCAAGGCTATTTTATCGCCAGGCCGATGCCCGCCGCTGACCTGCCCGGCTGGATAGAGTCCTGGCAGAGGGGTGCACCTGCCTCCAATAGGCACATTTAGCGCTCCTTAAGAAATTTATTCCGCCATGGCTACCCCTAACTCAACGGCTAGGATTCTGATTGCCACCGATATCGCCACCGACGCCGAACTGGTAGCAGAGGTGCTGAACAAGGAATTTAATCACATCGTCGTTTCCACGAACCCCGATGCGGCAGCGGGCGACTTCGTGCGCCACCAACCCGATGTGCTGGTGCTGGCATTCAACAAGCTGGAAAAATCGGAACGCTACTATTTGAGCTTGTATCGCTTTTGCCCGGAAGTTCATCGGCATCCGCACCGCACCGTGATCCTGTGCAACAAGGACGAAGTAAAACACGCTTACGAGTTGTGCATGAAGGATCTTTTTGACGATTACATTTTGTTTTGGCCGATGACTTATGATTCGTCACGCCTGAACATGTCGGTTCACTATGCGCTGCGCGAGTTGGCCGCCTTTAAAGCAGACAGTCCGTCGGCAGCCGAGTTTGCCGCCCAGGCGCGCCACTTGGCGGAGTTGGAACAGGCGCTGAATCAACAAATAGGGCTGGGAGGTCATCACATTGAAGCGTCCGGTCGTGCCATGGAGCGGGCCGAACAGGAAATCGGTACGGCGCTGGACGGGTTTTCCCAGCGGCTCATTTCGGGTTCGCTGCCCGACTCGGTCGAGATCAAAAATGCCGAGGGGTTCAAAAAGGAAATCAGCCGCTTTAAGCGTGAAGAAGTTCAGCGGCTCTTCCGTGCTGCTACCGTATCCGCCCAGCCTATGCAGCAGTGGGCACAAGGGCTCAGACAGGAATGCGAGCCACTCATGAAATCGGCCCGCGCCCTGAATGCGATGGCCGAACGCATCCGCCCAACTGTATTGGTAGTGGACGACGATGAGTTTCAGCACAAACTAATAGACAAACTTCTGGAGGCGAAAAACTATCATCTCATTTTTGCCACCAGCGGTATCGAAGCCCTGAAGATTATGCGCAAGACTCGGCCGGATCTCATCCTCATGGATGTCATGATGCCTGACATGGGCGGCATAGAAACCACGCAGCATTTGAAGGCCGCACCACAGTTCGCCATGATTCCGGTGATCATGCTTACCGGCAAGAGCGAAGGGCAGGTCGTGATCGACAGCCTGAAAGCAGGCGCCACCGACTTCGTGGTAAAACCTTTTGACCCCGACAAGCTGACTGCCAAGATAGATCGTGTGTTGGGTGCAGTTGGACTTTACCAGCCTACATAGACATTTCTCAGCTTCCGGTTTGTAACCGTTCAAACACTAGCAGCCTGCCCGACTTCTCGCTTTTTTAAAAAACATGCACAATCAGTATGTTGAAAATATTTTGCAATTTATTTCGCAACTACTCAGGTCTCCCCCCCGCCAGATACCAACGTCCAACCACCCCTGCGCGCCGAGCACTTCGCTTCCCCCTTTGCAAAAGGGGGAATGAGGGGGATTTGAAGCGCGCCACTCTCTCGCCACCTGCTGTAAATCCCCCCTGCCCCCCTTTTTCAAAGGGGGGTATCATTCCATTTCCCCTTCAATAGGAAAATAATCCGTAGGTCGGGCTCCGCCCGACATCTGTATCCGGCGGGTAGAACCTGCCCTACGATATTGCTCTATTGATCGGGAACTGGAATTACCAAAAAACCGACCTTCATTCACTATGGTCGCCCCCGGAAACGCTATCCGGCAATGATGCAAACTCCTTGCTTATTTGCTCGCCGATGCGCTCCAGCAGCGTGTGCATCTGGCTGAAGACATCCTGAATCTGCCCGATGCTCGCATTGCTCTTGCCACAACCTTCCAGCGTCTGGCACAGGTCGGCAAACCTGGTCGCACCCACCATTCTGGCCGGCGATTTGATGTGGTGTCCCAACACGCCCAATGCCGCCAGATCCTTGCGCTCCAGCGCCGCTTCGACTTCGGTCATGTCCTGGCGGACCGAGGCCAGAAACTTGAGGGCAAACTCGCGCATTTTCAGCTTGTTGCCGCCCATCAGTTCGGCGAGTACCCGAAAGTCCATGATGCCTGGGTCGCCCGCCACGGGGTCGCCCACCCATGTCTCCTTTTCTGCGGCTGCGGCAAGCGTAACGGAAGCCGGTGTCTGCCCGGATGCCCGCCCGGACAGGCATCTGGCAATCACCGCATAAAACGTATAGGGCTTGAATGGTTTGCTGATGAAGTCGTCCATGCCGGCGCCCATACAGCGCTCACGATCACGGTTCGATGCGCTCGCCGTCATGGCAATCACGCGCGTTCCCGCCAGGGCAGGGTTGGCGCGAATCTGGCGGGTAGTCTCGAAGCCATCCATCACCGGCATTTGTATGTCCATCAGCACACAATCAAAAATGTCATTAGCCAACAAGTCCATCGCCTCTTTTCCGTTCTGCGCCACGCAAACCGTGACGCCGGCATTTTCAAGAAATTCGGTCGCCACCTGTTGGTTGAACAGGTTGTTTTCCACCAGCAGGATACGGGCGCCGCTGATCGTCGCCAGCAGGACCGGCGGCACATCCATCCTGCCTTGCTTCTCCGCCCTGCTGGACCACCATGCCTTATCGAGCCGCAAACTGAACCAGAAGGTACTGCCCTGGCCCGGGACGCTTTCCACGCCGATCTCCCCATCCTTCATCACCGCCGCCAGTTGCTTGCAGATGGCAAGCCCGAGGCCAGTGCCGCCATATTGGCGCGTAGACGATGTGTCAAGCTGCTGGAAGGGCTGGAACAGTTTGGCTTGCTCCGCAGCGCTCATGCCGATACCGGTGTCTTGAACTTCAAAGCGTACCAGACAGCTTGTTTCATTCTCCCCGATCTTTTTGGCACGCAGGGTCACCCTGCCTTTTTCGGTGAATTTGACGGCATTGTCGACATAATTGACCAGCACTTGAACCAGCCGCAACGGGTCACCGCGCAGGTTGGCACAAATCTTTGCATCGATATCAAAAACGAGTTCCAACCCTTTGGCTGCCGCCTTGTCGGCAACCATGTTGTTGACGCTCTCCAGCACCCGGCTCAATTCAAAATCTGCCGTATCAATTTTCAGTTTCCCCGCATCCAGCTTGGAAAAATCGAGAACGTCGTCAATGATGCCAAGCAAATGCTCGCCGGAAAACTGGATTTTCTTGAGATAGTCGCGATTCTTGGAATCGGCCTCGGTGCTCATCGCGAGGTGCGCCATGCCGAGTATGCTATTCAGCGGCGTGCGTATCTCGTGGCTCATGTTGGCGAGAAATTCGCTCTTGATGCGGCTTGCGGATTCCGCCAATTGCTTGGCTTGGGTAAGCTCGCGGGTGCGCTGCTCGACCCGCTCTTCCAGATGCTCGTTCAGTTCGCGCAACTCGCGTTCCGCCCGCTTGCGCTCGGTGATGTCCATTCCGGAACTCAGGGTGCCGACGATTCTGCCATGCTCATCGGTCATGCTGGTGTTGCGCCAGGCGATCAAGAGTTGTCGCCCATTTCTGCAAAGAACGGTATTTTCAAACTCCTCGACGGGCGCAATCTCGCCTGCCATGATCCTGCGGAACACCGGATATACATGCTCTCTGCCATCTGGCTGCGGCAGGCAGGTATCAAACCAATTGCGGTCGAGCAGTTCTTCTTCGGTATAGCCCAACAGATTCAATGCAAAACGGTTGATCAGGGTAATCTGCCCTTTTTCATCGAGCGCCACGATCAGCGCCGGTGTTGAATCCAGCACAGTCTGGAGTTGTATCCGGGTCCTTGCCGTCTCAGCTTCCATGGCTCTCCATAGCTTCAATATTTTTGATGGCCGATTTTATCGGATTACGCCATACCAGCTGGATAGCCTGTGTTCATGTTTTTCCAGGCTGCAACCGCTCCGTTGCCCGCGCCCGGCTGCCTATTCGTCCGGCATGGTCCGGCCGGGAAACAGTTCTTCGTTATAGCCAAATTTGGCCATGTCCCGGATGCGCATCGGGTACAGAATTCCGTCCAGATGATCGCACTCATGCTGTACCACGCGCGCATGAAATCCGCTCACCGTGCGGTCGATCAGCGCGCCATATTCATCGCAACCCTGATAGCGGATATTCCGCAGGCGCGGCACCAGACCACGCAAGCCGGGCACGCTCAAACAGCCTTCCCAGGCTTCTTCGATTTCGTCGCCCGACTGTGTGATGAGCGGATTGATCAGCACGGTTTCCGGCACCGCCTCGGCATCGGGGTAACGCGAGGCATTTTTTTCCTGGTCGGTATGGGGCGGTTGCACGCTAAAAATCACCACGCGCAAATTCACGCCGATTTGCGGGGCGGCCAACCCCACACCGTTCATGGCCTGCATGGTGTCGCGCATATCCCCCAGCAAGGCGAGCAACTCTTCACTGCCGAAGTGGCTCACCGGTTCGGCGCGGCGCAGCAGCCGCGCATCGCCCATGCGCAGCACCTGCCTAACCGGCATCGCAACTCACCACGCATTCGAGAATGCTGCGTACCCGCTCCACCGCAGCTCCGGCGGTGGCGCTGGCATGCTCCATGTTGATGCCCTGCTTGCTGTCACCGCGCCCCGCCGCATAATTTACGACGACGGCGATAGTGGCATAGTTCAGCTCCAGTTCCATCGCCAGCACGGTTTCCGGCATACCGGTCATGCCGACCATGTCGGCTCCATCCCGTTCGTAGCGATTAACTTCTGCGGCACTGTCCAAACGCGGCCCTTGCGTAGCGGCATAAACCCCCCCATCCACGCAAGGCTGCTGGACTTTGCTGGCACTGCGCAGAATACGTTCACGCAATGCCGGTGAATAGGGCAAGGTGAAATTGGCGTTGATATAGCGGGTGTCGCGCGTATCGAAATAGGTGGCATCGCGCCCGTGGGTATAGTCGATAATCTGATCCGGCACGACGATAACGCCGGGGGTCAGATCGGCGCGGATGCCCCCGACGGTCGCAACCGAAATAACCTTGTTGACACCTTGTTCGTGCAATGCCCACAGGTTGGCGCGATAGTTCACCAGATGTGGCGGAATGGTGTGCCCGAAACCGTGACGCGCCAGAAAAATCACCTCATGCTCGTTCAACGTGCCGAACAGGAATGCGCCGGAAGGCTCGCCATAAGGCGTGCGCATCACCTGCCGATGGGTGATCTTCAGGTTGGTCAGTTCTGTCAAACCGCGACCGCCGATAATTGCCAACATTGCTCTACTCCCTCACTGCATAAATGGCGGGCAGATTGCGCCACGCCCCTTCTATGTCCATGCCATAACCGAACACGAAACGATCCGGCAATTCCACCCCAACAAAATCGGCATAAATCGGCTTGGCCCTGCCATGCTGCTTGTCGGCAAACGCCGCACTGTAAAATTTGCTCGCCCCCAATTCCAGCACACGCTGGCGCAGCGCCGCCAGCGTGTGGCCTTCGTCGAGAATATCGTCCAGCACCAGCACCACGCGACCGCGCACAGTTTCGCGCGGTTCGACCTTCCAGTGCATTTGCCCGCCGTGCCGCGCATCGCCGTAACGCGACACATGCACATAATCGAAATCCAGCGGAAAGTCGAGCAGCGGCAGCAACTGCCCGGTGAACACCACCGCGCCGCCCATCACCGACAACACCAGCGGATGCGACTCGGCCAGCGCGGCGTTGATCTGCCGCGCGACCTTGTGCAGCGATGCCTGCACCTGCTCCGCCGAATACAGCAATTCGGCATCGCGCAAAACTTCCCGTGCATGCTGGATGGCTACGCTCATTTATCCCTGCAACCGTCACAGCGCATATCCAAAGTATTCAGATAAGCGGAAAACTCTTCATACAATTCGGCATGCTTCAGGCCGAATGCCACCTGCGCCTGCAAATAACCCAGCTTGGAGCCGCAGTCATAGCGCGTGCCCTTGAAGCGGTAGGCGAGCATTTTTTCTTCCCACATCAGTGCGGCGATGCCGTCGGTCAACTGGATCTCGCCACCTGTTCCGGCCTGCACTTTTTCCAGATAATCAAAAATGCGCGGCGTGAGGATGTAACGCCCCACCACGGCAAGCGTCGAAGGCGCGTCTTCCGGTTTAGGTTTTTCGACGATGCCGTTCACCTGCTCAAGATCCGCCGACAGCGGCACACTGCTGACAATACCGTACTGCCTCGTCTTGTCGCGCGGCACGTCCTGCACGCCCAGCACCGAGCACTGATGCTGCTGGAACACATCGGCCATCTGCTTGATGATGGGCTGATCGCCGTCCATCAAATCATCCGCCAGGATCACCGCGAACGGCTCATCCTGCACCACCGGTCGGGCGCACAACACCGCATGCCCGAGCCCCAGCGGCACGGACTGGCGGATATAAATGCAGTTGATATGGCTGGGAATGACTTCCTGAACCAGGCTCAACAATTGATCCTTGTTGTGCGCGGCAAGCTCCGCCTCCAACTCGTAGGCCTTGTCAAAATGATCCTCAATCGCGCGCTTGTTCCGCCCGGTGATGAACACCATGTCGGTAATGCCCGCCGCCACCGCCTCTTCCACCGCATACTGGATCAGCGGCTTGTCCACGACCGGCATCATCTCCTTCGGGCTGGCCTTGGTGGCCGGCAAGAAACGGCTGCCCAACCCCGCTACAGGAAATACGGCTTTAGTGATTTTTTTCATGCACTCTCCAACAACTCTAAAAATTGCCGCTCATCCAGCACCGCCACACCCAGTGCGTAGGTCGGGTTAGCGCAGCGTAACCCGACAACAATCCCTTCATTCACGCCCCACTCCCTCAATATCAATTGTTCCTTGCCCCCAATCGGGCGGATACACACCCGCTTCGACATACTGGCGGAAACTGGAATATGGCCAATCCATCGCTGATGAAACCAAGCCATGTTTTACCGGGTTGAAATGAATGTACTCGACATGTCGCGCAAAATCAGTTTCGTCCCGCAGCATGTGCTCCCAATAGCGATGTTGCCATATAACCTGCTCTTTTCTTGCGGCACGGACACAATTTGGCGTCAGGCGCAATACCGGATCGCAGTGCTTGGTAAACCACGTTTTCACCAGCCTCCAGCGAGTTGCAAAGTCTGCATCGCCCGATGGCAGCGTCCAGATGCAATGCAGATGATCCGGCAGCACCACCATCGCATCAATCTCGAAGGGGTGAGCCGAAAGCACAGACCGGAACGCCCCCCGCAAAACATCAACCGCCTCCGCTGATGCAAATACCGGGCGTCTTCTCTCCATCGCCAGAGTAAAGAAAAACGAACCTCCAGGAAGAAAGGCACGCCGGTATCTCATAAAGTATTCTCCAGAGTCATTGTCGGGTTACGCTGCGCTAACCCGACCTACCATGCTATTCATGCGCTCTCAACAACTCTAAAAATTGCCGCTCATCCAGCACCGCCACACCCAGTTCGCGCGCCTTGTCCAGCTTGCTGCCCGCCTCGGCTCCCGCCACCACGTAGTCGGTTTTTTTCGATACCGAGCCTGCCACCTTAGCGCCCAGCGCTTCCAGCTTTTCCTTGGCCGCGTCGCGGCTCATCGCCGTGAGTGTACCGGTCAGCACAAAGGTCTTGCCGCTGAACGGCAGCTCTGTCATTTGCCGCTGTTCGTGCTCCGGCCAATGCACCCCGCTGGCGCGCAACTGCGCGATGACTTCGCGGTTGTGCGCTTCCGCCAAAAAAGCCACGAGGCTCTGCGCCACCACCGGCCCGACATCGCGCACCTGCTGCAAACTCTGCGCATCGGCGGCGAGCAGATTATCCAATGAGCCAAAATGTTGCGCCAAGTCTTTTGCCGTCGCCTCGCCAACATTGCGGATACCGAGCGCGTAAATGAAGCGCGCCAGCGTGGTGCGCTTGCTGTGTTCGATCGCGTCCAGCAGGTTGAGCGCGGATTTTTCGCCCATGCGTTCCAGGCTGGTGACGGACGTCATGCCCAGCTTGTAAAGGTCGGCGGGGGTGCGCACGATTTGCTGCTCCACCAGTTGTTCGGCCAACTTGTCGCCCAGCCCCTCGATGTCCATGGCGCGTCGGCTGGCAAAATGCAGCAGAGCCTGCATGCGCTGCGCCGGGCAGAACAGCCCGCCGGTGCAGCGCCAGTCGGCTTCGCCTTCCTCGCGCACGATGGCGCTGCCGCACACCGGGCATTTGCCTTCCAGCCGTTTGAACAGATCGAATCGTCCCTCTTCTTTCCGTTCGCCCTGAGGTATCGAAGGGTCGAGCACCACACCCACCACCTCCGGGATCACGTCGCCCGCGCGGCGCACGATCACCGTGTCGCCGATGCGCACGTCCTTGCGCCGCGTCTCGTCCTCGTTGTGCAGCGTGGCGTTGGAAACTGTAGTGCCGCCGACGAACACCGGCTCCAGCTTGGCCACCGGCGTGAGCTTGCCGGTGCGCCCGACCTGGATGTCGATGTCGCGCACCACGGTGAGCTGCTCTTCTGCCGGATATTTGTGCGCCACCGCCCAGCGCGGCTCGCGCGAGACGAAGCCGAGTTCGGCCTGCAACGCGAGGCTGTTGACCTTGTACACCACGCCGTCGATGTCGAACGGCAACTGGTCGCGCTTGGCCGCGATACGCTGATGAAAATTAACCAGACCTTCTGCGCCGCGCACCACCGCGCGCTCGTCGCTCACCGGCACGCCCATTGCCGCCAGCGCGTCTAGCATTGCACTGTGCGTCGCGGGCGATGCCCAACCGCGCGTCTCACCGAGGCCGTAAGCGAAGAACGACAGCGGGCGGCGGGCGGCCAATGCCGGGTCAAGCTGGCGAATGCTGCCTGCCGCGCCGTTGCGCGGGTTCACCAGTGCGGGCAAACCTTTCACTCGCTGGCGCTCGTTATAGCGCTCGAAATTGCGGCGCGACATATACACCTCGCCGCGCACTTCCAACACTGACGCATCACAGCCTTGCAGACGCAACGGTATCTGGTGGATGGTGAGCACGTTCTGCGTCACGTCCTCGCCGGTCTCGCCGTCGCCGCGTGTCGCGGCCTGAAACAGTAGGCCATGCTCGTAGCGCAGGTTGATCGCCAAGCCATCGAATTTCAGCTCGCAGGCATATTCGACTGGCGCATCGTTCTCGCCCAGCCCCAGCTCCTTGCGCACTCGCGCGTCGAACGCGAGCGCGCCTGTGTCGTTGATGTCGGTCTCGGTACGGATCGACAGCATCGGCACGGCATGGCGCACTGCGTCAAATCCCTCACGCCGACCGGCAAGGGCTTTATCGCCAATACGCCGGGTGGGTGAATCAGGAGTTACTAGTTCGGGATGCTGCGCTTCCAGCGCTTGCAGTTCGCGGAACAACCTGTCGTATTCCGCATCGGGAATGGCCGGCGCATCCAGCACATAATAGGCGTGAGCATGCCGTTCGATATCGGCGCGCAACAACGCGATGCGTGCTTTTGTGTCAGAGGTCATCGCGGTGCCATTCCCCATCCATCAGGCGAACAGGCGGCGGGCTTGGCCGCTGCCCGGCGCAATGCCGTTGTCGCACATTTTCCCCTCGACCTCGGCGATCTGCGCGCGGATGCGCGCCAACCCGCTGTCGCTCAGCACCACGCGGTGATCGTCCACCAGGTTGGCCTGCAACTCCCTGGCCAGTTCGTGCGCGATACCCACCATCCGGTCGAATTGCGCGGCGGGATTTTCCACATGCGGCACATCGAGCAGCAGTGTCAGCCCCGGCGTGGCAAAGGTTTCCAGGGTATGGTGCTGGAACGGCCTGCTGTCCTGATTGATCAGGCTGAACGCGCTATGCCCCTGCGCATCCAGCGCATGGAAAGCGCCGTCCGCTTCCAGCGTCATGCCGTGCAAAGTTGCGGCCTGCGCGATTTTTGCGCCCGACAACAAACGCTCGCCGGGCGTCACCAGATTGATGCCGGCCATCTGGTCCACCCCGGCGCAGAATGCGTCCAATTCGGTGGCGCGCCGGTGGGTTTCATCGACATCCGCAACGGTGGTGTCCGCCTTGATGTGCTTCGCGACGCCCAGCACCAGGTCGCGAAAATCCGCCAGCTTCGCCGCGCTGATCGCGCCGCCGCGATCCACCAATTGCAACGCGATGCGGAAATGCTCATACAGTATCTGGCTCTCGGCGATGGCGCGTTCCCATTGCCGGGCCGTTGTCATCTTTCCCGGCAGCGTCAGCCCGCATACCTGCACCGGTTTGCCGAAATCGAACTTGCGCTGCCACAGGCCGTCCAGCACGGCAGCGGGGCTGGGTTCGGCCAGATGCAATTCGATGATGAAATCGCTGCGCACGTCCAGCAAGGCACACGAACCGTCCAGCAGCGTGGCGGCGGGTATCTCTACGGCAGGCATGGCGTCAGCGTCCGCAAGGGTTGAAAATTGCATTTCACGTTCGCCCGGCTCCGCCCCCCTCGCTTCGCTCTCCCCGCTCGCGGGGGAAAGTTGGATAGGGGGCGTATCTCTCACCGGAATTGCCTCGCCCATCGCCTCTTCGGCCGGAGGTTCTTCGTCCATGGCTTCCAAGGTATGCTCCACCGGTCCGGCGGCACTTTCCTGATACAGCGCATCCGCATGGCTCGCCTTGAATACCGCGCCGAATTTGCGCCGATACTTGCGCTGTTGCCACCAACCGTAGGCATACACCGCGACGATCACGCCTGCGCCGATTGCAAGCAAAGCTGTCTGTAATTCGCTCATAAGATAACCATAACAGGATATTCGGAATGGCGTGGATTATCTCAAGCCGCGCCGTAATAGGGAACCACTGATTCGGCGATCCCCCTATGCCAGCGGCAGTTCCGCGTTGCTCATGCCGATGGCGGCAACCTCGTCCAGCGCCTTGAGGAAAGCATGCTGCTCGTGCAGATGCGCCAGTGATTCGGGATGTGCCTTGCCGCGCATCTGCGCGAGGCGCGCCTTGCTGGTGGCGGGCATTTCGTAATGCAGCCCCCGCAGCAATTCGTCCGCTGATGCCGGCTGGTTGCACACCAGCACCATGTCGCAACCGGCATGTAGCGCGGCCTCGGCGCGTTGCACGATGCCGCCCGCGACCGCCGCGCCTTCCATGCTCAAGTCATCGCTGAAGATGACGCCCTCGAAACCCAGTTGCCCGCGCAAAATGTTCTTCAGCCAGACCGGCGAAAACCCCGCCGGGCGGCTGTCCACCTTGGGGTAAATGACATGCGCGGGCATCACCGCCGTCAGGCCGTAATCCACCATCTGACGGAACGGGATCAAGTCGCCCATTTCGATATCGACAAACGCGCGCTCGTCCACCGGAATGTCCAGATGCGAATCGGCCTGCACGAAACCGTGCCCCGGAAAATGCTTGCCGACGGTGTGCATCCCGCCCTGCCTCAACCCCACCAGCAAGCTGTGCGCCAGCTCGGCAATCGCCTGCGGTTCGCGGTGAAACGCGCGGTCGCCGATCACGCTGCTCTGCCCGTAATCCACATCCAGCACCGGCGTGAAGCTGAAATCCACGCCGCACGCGCGCAGCTCCGCCGCCAGCACATAGCCGACCTGCTGCGCCAGATGCCGCGCGCGTTGCGGATGCGCATCCCAGATTTTGCCGAGCTCGCGCATCGCGGGAATCTTCGTGAAGCCCTCGCGGAAACGCTGCACCCGCCCGCCCTCGTGATCCACCGCAATCAACAGCGGCGGCGCGCGCAGCGCGTGGATCGCCGCAGCCAGTTCGGCAAGTTGTCCGGGCGACTCATAATTGCGCGCAAACAGAATCACCCCGCCGACCAGAGGATGCCGCAACCGCGCCTCGTCCTCGGCAGTCAATCGCTTCCCCAGCACATCCAGCATCACCGGCCCCAAACCCATAAACGCTCCCGATTGATTAAATCAAATGCGGCGAATTATAAAGCCATAAACCGGGAAATTACGCCAAGCGATACGATGCCTATGAAGAATAAGAACAAAGGGGTTCTCATGGCACTCGGTTAAGCAATTGTTGGTCATAAGTGAGTACAAGGGCAGATGCAAAGTAAGTGTGCCCCGACACCGGCGAGGCACAGGCCGTTATACTGCCGATCACGGCGAACGGTACGCCCACTATATATGCGAGAACTGCTTTTGGTTTAGATGGTTAGCTGGTGTAAGATGCTGCCGCTGGCGATATGATGAGCACTGTGAATGTTTTTCAAGGAAACGTGAGGCAGAAAAAATGAGTGACCGCATTACAGTCGACCCTTTGGTATGTCACGGCAAGCCATGCATTCGCGGCTTGCGCTATCCGGTGGAAAACGTGTTGGAGTGGTTGGCCAGCGGCATGACAACTGAAGAAATACTAGCCGATTACGAAGATCTGGAACGCGAAGATATTTTGGCAGCGCTATCTTATGCCGCACGCCTGACGCACGTTAAACGACTGGAACGCTTGGCGGCATGAAATTTCTGGTCGATGCGCAGCTCCCTCGGCGCTTTGCCAATTGGCTGAACGAAGCGGGGCACGATGCATTGCACACCCTCGACCTACCCAAAAAGAACCTTACTCCAGACGGCGAAGTCATCGCCTGTGCCAAGCAGGATGGACGTGTCGTGGTAAGCAAAGATGCCGATTTCGTGCTGTCCTTTTTGATTACTGACGAGCCATCGCTGCTATTGATCTCAACAGGCAACATCAACAACGCAGATTTGGAAAAGGTGCTCCGAGCGAATTTGCCCGGCATTGAAGCCGCCTTTGCATCCAGCCGGTTTATCGAAATCACCCGCGATGCGCTGGTGATACACGAATGAAAGCAATCCGAACACGGCATCTTTGATTTCAGTAAAATTCAATTCGAACACGGCCCCTTTAATTCTGCACGACGTTTCGTCATCAGGGTTCGTCGTCCCCAGCGGCGCCAAAGACACAGTGGCGCCAAAGATTGTGCCTTCTGCTGGCATATGAGTAAAATGTAAGCCAATTAAACCCGTCACAGGAGCCACATCATGCCGTCCACATTTGCCGAAGTTGAAAATCAGGCACGCGCCCTCTCTTCTGGCGAACGCGCCCGCTTGGCAGAATTGCTGCTCGAATCTATCCATGAAGGGCAAGGGTTGCAATTTGGCACTGAGTGGAGAAGAGAGGTTGAAGCGCGCGTTGCAGCATTCGATCGCGGGGAATCAGTCCTTTTCTCCGCTGAAGATGTGTTTGCAGAAGCAAAGCGAATTGCCCAGTGAAGCGAGTACGTTTTGTGGCACAGGCACGGCACGAATTTCTTGCTGAATCCTCCTACTACAAACGAATCCAGAATCAACTGTCTCTCCGATTTATCGCTGCTGTCGAAGAAGCCACCTATCGGGCGCTTGAGTTTCCAGAGGCAGGCTCGCCTTCAGTTGCGGGAACACGGTGTGTGATGCCTGCCGGTTTTCCGTTCTCTATCTTTTATCGCCCCCACGCCAATGGCATCGTAGTATTTGCAGTAGCGCACCAATCTCGACAGCCAGGATATTGGACGGACAGAATTAAAAGCTGAAGCGCTTTAATGGATTTGGAGTAGCGTTGCAAGTTGTAGAATTTAACAGTTGTAGAATTTAACTCGAACACGGCCCCTTTAATTCCGAGGTCACTTCGCGGAATGTTTGGGGACGGGCGAATAGAAATCGTGGTCTGAAAATCATCTAGCCGGCCTCCCACCGCCGTTGGCGGTGGGGTTATAGTGAGTTTGCGAACTTGCGATAACCACAGGAGGCCGAAATGAAGTATAGCGGAATTGATTTACATTCG
>JBAYVP010000002.1:0-78174 GCA_041674485.1 Sulfuricellaceae bacterium | reverse complement strand
GGGTCTGACCGTCTCCGATGCAGACTTGGCAGCGATCAAGATCGAACGCAATGAATTTCACGGAGATTGGAATTATTGCATTCGCCCTCGATAAATTGCGCAACTTGTTTTTTTACAGCCCCTTAGCATCGTGCGCAAGTGCTGTTGCAATGATGATTCTGTCCTGCGGATCGCTATGATGCTCCGGCAATTCAACTGCCAGAGCAGCAATTTTTGGCGTAACGGGAAGCAGCACAATACCTGACCCATCCAGCGCCTTCGTGAACCACTCTTCCTTGGCGCAAGGCAAAACGATACGTCCATGATGGGCCAGCCAGGCAACTTCAAAACAACTGATCGCGGACACGGCAACCGAATCGCCGTGCTCAATCTTTTCCACCCTGTCCGGTTCAAGCGCGCTTATATCTTTGTTCACCCACCATAACCATATGTGAGTATCGAGAACGATCTTTTTGGAAAATCCCAACTCTGCTCTGGAGCGCTATCAAAAACGTCACCGATGATCTTTGTTTTGCCAGCTATGTCGGGGTGCGGGCTACGACCAATAATTGCAGCTTCCGCGGTATCGGCGATCACCAGAAAAATAGCTTCAAGCTGCTTGTTGGGCGGCAGCTTGGGCACTTGCTTAAGTTTCCCGGAAACATCCGTCTCCAGTATTAAACGTTCTGCGTACATGGTTGGCTCCTTATGCGATTAACCGCAAAAACTATTACCCCAAGTTATCCATTAGCTGCGCCATTCCCGCGAAGGCGGGAATGGCGCAGTTTTTTGCCCGTTGCTTACCTGAACATTTGCCTGTTTAATCTCATGAACGCCTCCTTGAGTTGCGTATTTATTGCCTGCCGAGATTGAGATGCCGCTTCCATTGCTGTCACCCGTTTATATATTGCCGTATCTGACTCAGCGAAAATGCCCTCATATCTTTATCGGTCATGGCAGGCCGGTGCGTTCAACGGAAAAGGGAGTGTAGTTTGACATGAAAGCATGGCTACGTGCCAGCCAGATGCACACGTTTGGTTCCGGCTTGCCCGGCTTGCTGCAGGAGCGCGGTGCGCGTGCTCCTGCAGCAAAGAATTTCAAAATCCCCCTAAACTTTTCCCAACCTTGCCCGATAAAAACGCGATGAACCAAAAAGTCTAACAGCGGTTGGTAGGCCCGGAAAAACGAGGCAAACCACTGTGACCGGCAACCAGCCGGAAAATGAACCAAATTAAGCGAGCTTGGATGGAATGCAATGAAATCCGGTGGTTTTTCGGGTGTCCGTTGGAAATGCCCGCCAGCCGCTCAAAGCTGGTATCTCCATGCATCTTGAACGCCCACCACAGAGTTTGCGGGTGGTGGTGTCGGATAGCGTGCCGCGCAGCGCATCCATCTCGTCCAACAGGCGGATGTCCTTGGTCGTATAGCGTCGTGCAAACGGTACGGCAGGCGCATGATGCCTGACCTTGATCTGTCCGCCACCGGCGACCTGCAAAGCGCAGCGCGCGACCTGCGCACGGGATAGCCCGGTCAACTTGAGCAGGTACTGCCGCAGCACGCACTTGTCGGCGCGTTTGCAGCTCATGTAACCGAATTGCCTGAGCGTGTCGGCTATCCGTGATACGTCCGACAGGGCTGCTAGAGAGAGGCTGCGATGGTTTGAAGTGCGGCGCGGTCAATCTTGCCATTGGCATTTTTCGGCAGCAAGTCCATAACAATTACACGCCTGGGCACCATATAAGGCGGCACAATGGCAGCAATTCTATGCAGCAGCGCATCAGATGCCTGTGTTGTGTTCGTCATGGCGGCGAAAGCAAGAATTTGCCCTAGGCCATCACCGAGTTTTTGATAGATAACAGCACACTCCTTGATATCGTGCAGTGTTCCGAGCGCGGCCTCAATCTCTTCCAGCTCGATGCGATAACCCATGTGTTTGATTTGAAAGTCTACGCGTCCCTTAAAATGCAGCCAGCCGTGCGTATCCCTGCGCACGAGATCACCGGTACGGTAGCCAATATCTGCGTAAAGCGAGTGGCGCGGATTTTGGGTAAATGACTTGGCGGTGCGTTCCGGGTCGTTGTAATAGCCAAGGCCCACTTGCGGGCCGCGCAGAAAAAGCTCGCCGAAATTCGGAGCTGCCTTGTCTAATGGAAGGATTTCAAAATCGAAATTTTGTGCAAGCAAGCCAAGCGGGGCGAGATTTTGCATATCTTCAAAATCACTCGCACTGATAGTATGAGCTGAGCAAATGCAGGTGCATTCAGTGGGGCCGTATACGTTTTCCAACTCTGCGCGCGCACCAAATAAATGGTGGAGTTGGCGCAGCTTGGTTTTAGGGAACCCCTCGCCGCCAAAGATGATCTTGCGGACAGCCGGGAAGTTCGCTTCTGTCAGTGCACGCGTCGTCAGCAGGTAAACAAGCAGGGACGGCACAGAAAACCAGATCGTGCAGCCCGCGCCATCAATGAGCCGAACGAGAAGACGCGTATCCCGCACCTGATCAGAAGTAATGGGAGCCAGCGCAGCCCCGGAGAAAATTGCCGAGTAAAAATCAAAAACGGAGTTATCAAAATAGATTGGATTGACGTTCGTCAGCACATCATCCGGCGTGATGGCAAAACGGTCTCTGGCCCAAGCGATAAACCCTAACAGGTTTGCATGGGACATGACCGCCCCCTTGGGCATCCCCGTAGAACCGGAAGTAAACATAATGTATGCCGGTGATCCACCGCCAATTTTGCAGTAATCTGGAAGCGGTTCATCCCCTGCTGGCAATTGCATATCACGGAGATGCAAGGCATTCCGGAAACCCGCTGCTTCCAGATTGGCACCGAAAGGCATCTCCTGAAAAGCATTGATAACCACGCTAGGCTGACAGGTGCCGAGAATTTTGCGCAGCCTTTCCCAAGGGCTATCCGGATCAAGGTTTGTGTAGATAATGCCGAGCCGCAGGCAAGCAAGCATGGCCGCATAAGCAGCGGGCGACTTGTCGTGAAACATGGCCACCACCTGCCCTTGACGAAGACCATTCGCCCATAAAACGCTGGCGATACCAACTGCCAGTTGATTCAACTCTCGGAAGGTGACACGCTCTCCCGTGGCGGGATAGATCAATGCCGTCCGGTCTGCGTGTCGAAGTGCTATTCCCTGGAAAGCAATACCAAGATTCGAGACAAAGGCCATGTGAGAAGTTCGCCCGTTAAATTACCAGTCCGCCATCCACCTCCAGCACAGTGCCGGTAAGATAGTCGCTCTCGATGATATAGCGAGCGGCCAGATAGACGCTCTCCAAATCGCCCAGGCGGCGCAAAGGGATTTGTTGCTGTAAACGAGTAACGGCAGCCTCGCTAAGCGCAGCCCGTGTGGACGGTGTGTCAATGAAACCAGGGGCGATTGCGGCAAAGCGCAGCCCTAGCCCGCCCAGCTCTTTCGCCCAAGTGCAAGTCAGCGCGTTCACGGCAGCTTTTGCTGCAGAATAAGCAGATTGCCCGGGGTTGCCCTTAGCCGAGATAGAGCTGATAGAGATGACGATACCTTTGATGCGCTTCGCAAGCATACGGTCTACGACACGGCTGGACACATAAAAAACCGAATCGAGATCGGTCGCCATCACCCGCCGCCATGATTCGCGCGAATGCACCCGCTCGCTCCGGGAAAGCATATTCACAAGCGGCTCGCTGTGAATAATACCGGCGTTGTTGATGAGCACATCTGGCTCAAAGCCGCTGTCAAATATGGCTTGTAGTGTCGCGTCCACTGCGGCAGGGTCGGCTACATCACAGGCCCAGGCTTTAATCCGGCCGCCGAATGCTTCACGAAATTCGGCGCAGCGCGCCGCGTCAACCTCCAACACGCAAACTTCGGCAGATTCGTCATTCAGCCGCTCCACCAGATAGCGCCCGATACCAGAGCCACCGCCGGTTACCAGCACACGGGAGCCTGCAATCTTCATAACACAGCACCATGTGCCAACAAGGCGGATCGCGCATCGCCAACAGATTTGACATCTGCAATTTCATCCCCGGTAAACTGAATTTGATAGGTTTCTTCAAGCCGGACAATGAGCATCATGTGCGCCAAGGAATCCCATGTTGGGATATCGCTCAACGCAAGAGAATCCACAACTGAGGATTCAGGGAGCACGAATACTTCGGAAAAAATTTTTTCTAGAGACATGGCAGTTTTTTATGTTGGTAGCGTCAAGTCGAATTTTAGCAGAAGGGATGGTTTTTCGACGTGCCATCAGCTATGAGATCAGTGATGGGAATTGTTACGAAAGTGCGCCAATGGTAAGATCAATTACCTCATACTTCAATCCATCGCCAACTTACCATTTACCCCATGAAACCTATCGTCCTCTTTGGCACCGGCAAAATCGCGGAAGTGCTTCTGTATTTTTTCACCCACCACAGCGACCGCCAGGTTGTAGCCTGTTCCGTGGACAGAGATTATCTTCCCGGCTCGGAATGGCATGGCATACCCGTTGCTCCTTTCGACGAAATTACGCGCAGCCATTCGCCGGAAACACATGACATGTTCGTAGCTCTTGGCTATCAGGACATGAATGCCTTGCGCACAGCGAAATGTGCCGAGGCTCGCCAGCTTGGCTACACCCTGGCATCCTATGTTCACCCGGAATCGGGTCTGCCCAGCGACTGTGTTTACGGCGACAACTGCTTCATCATGAACCAGGTGCATATCCATCCACGTGTGAAACTTGGCAACAATGTGTTCGTCTGGAGCGGTGCCATGATCGGGCATCATTCGTCGATTGGGGATAATTGCTGGCTGACTTCCTGCGCCAATATCTCCGGCGTGGTTACGATGGGAAGTAATTGCTTCCTGGCGGTGAATGCCACGGTAGCGCACGGCATCACAGTTGGCGATGACTGTTTTATTGGCGCCAATGCGTTGATAACGAAATGCGCAGATGAAGGCCAGGTTTTCATCGCAGAAAGCTCCAAACCACAGCGTTTAAATAGCCAGCAGTTCCTTAGAATGTCTCGCTTCTCAGATATTTGAACGTCCTCAAATGATCTCCAAACCCCCTATTTGCCTTGTTTGTGGCAGTTCGAACTGGAAAGACCTGATCGACCCGCATGATTCACGCTCAGTAACCACAGCAGGTCGCGTAGTAGCAAAACCGTTAGGCAAATCTCAATGCATGACATGCGGTGCAGCACAACGTGTCCGGTCATCAATGCTGGCATTCACGGACTATTATGAAACTGACTACGCCAATTACTACGAGCGGCCAGGGGCTGAAACATTCCACAAACAACGGTACGTATCAATCTGGAAATGGATTTGCGAGGCGGTCGCCATAAAAGAACCCAAAAGAATTCTTGATGTTGGCTGCGGCCAAGGCTGGCTTATGGATTTGATGCAGGAAACCTTTCCCGAAGCGGTGATCGAAGGAATCGAGCCATCCCAATATAACGTCAAGATGGCGCGTGAAAGGGGGCATCGTGTGCATGAAGGCAGGCTTGAGCATATCGCGCCAGCCTTGGCGTCATTCGACTTGGTCGTTTCAACAAATGTGCTTCAGCACGTTTCGAATCCTCTCGATTTTCTGACCACTCTATCAAAGCTGGTTTCTGGAATGGGCGTGACGGTAGTAACCTGCCCAGACGGTTCTCGCCCCAACATTGAGTTATTGTGGGCAGATCAGAATTTATCCTTGATACCTGCAAACCTCCAGAGTTTGGCTGGCAAGGCACTGCCAAACTCACAAAGTTGCACCATCTGCCAGTCAGAAGGAAGCTCCGCCTCACTACCTCCTGCGTTACTCATGATCTCAGATAGTTCATGCGGCAAGAAGCAAAACGACTTTCACTGCGACATCGACTTACTTTTGCAAGAACGGCAAAAATTCCTCGGCTCATTTAGAGCCATCGACAAATTCCTGACCGAGCAGGTCAAAGAAAGCAGCAACGTGGTCAATCTTGGCGCAAGTTACTGGTCCTCGATCCTTGCCGCCTACTGCCCTAACTATTGGAGCCTTGTGCAATCTTGTTGCGTAGATGATCCAAAGGATCAAACAACTTTTCTCGATAAGCCTGTTGTAAAAACGTCTGATGTGCCAGACACTGCTTGCGTTGTTCTAGGAATAACGCCTGATGCTCAACAAAGAGCTGCTAACTCTATTTCCCAAAGATTTTTACAGGTAATTAGCTGGGGGCGTCTGCTATGTGAAGGAAATTTAGGTAAATGAGAGAAAAATCCCTGGAAGTCTACCGTTGCCCCATTACAGGCGAGCCGCTACGTCTGGTGAACTTTGTTAAAAAGGAAAATGAGGTTACGAATGGCACGCTGCTAACTACGAATAGCCGTTATTCCATCAATAATGGAATGCCTGTTTTTGCGGCTCCAGAGCAATTAGCTGGGGCAGCGCATTTTGCTCGAAACTACTACGCTTCCATCGCGGACAGTTACGATGAAAATGTTCACGTTACCTTCGACCTGTACAACGAGAGCGAATTGGATGTTCGACTTTCGATGATCAACCTGCTCAATTTAAATAAGCACAGCAAGGTGTTGGAAATATCTGCGGGAACTGGTAAAGATTCGGAGCTCATCGTAAAAAATTTAGATGGAACAGGCGAGCTTTGGCTGCTGGATATATCGCCTGACATGTTGGTGCAAGCAAAAGAAAAAATCACAAAGCACCCTGCCATGACTGAGGCAGCGATTGGAGATGCCTGCCATCTGCCCTACACCGATAATTACTTCGATGCATTATATTGCTTCGCTGGGATCGGCCATTTCATTGACCAAAGAGCTGCGCTAAAAGAAATGGTAAGAGTCGTTCACACCGGCGGCAGGGTTGTTTTCTGCGAGAAGAATGTCCCGCCCTGGCTCAGAAATACCGAGTATGGAAAGATTCTCATCAACAACAACCCGATGTTTGCAGACCCAGACCCGCTCGCACTCATTCCTGTCGAGGCGCGAAATGTCGGTATCCGTTGGATTCTTGGCAATGTTCATTACGTCGTTGACTATACGGTTGGAGAGGGCGAGCCAGTGGGAAATTTCGACATAGAGCTGCCCGGCTATCGGGGGGGATCATTCAATACACGATATTTCGGAAAACTCGAAGGCATAACAAAAGAAACAAAGGAGTTGTATGAAAAAGCGGCGAAAAAAAGTGGGGTGAGCTTACATAAATGGTTGGATGCAACCATCAAAGAAAGAGCTTTGAAGGATTTAACGTGAAACACACGAAATGGAACCCCAAACCCCCTCCAGCTCCCCCTTGTCAGGGGAGAGCCCACCTCCTCCCCTGACAAGGGGAGGCCGGGAGGGGTAAAAGGTGGAGCAATCTTGCGAGACGTTTTATTATCAGGAGTGGCTACTGCCATGTTTGTTATGATGAAGATCAAATGCGCTGGATAAAGAAAGGGCATATCTTCGCCCCATCACCGGATAGCTGGATGCATTCGTATGCACAAGTACCGACGCCTCTAGTCTTTGGCGACTTTATCCGCATCTATTTTGGCTGTCGCCCCAAAACCCAAGACAGACTCCCTGTTTCTCAGATTGGTTTTATCGACGTAAGCAGAAGCGACCCGGCCAAGATTTTGCGTCACGGCGACAAACCGGTCTTATCTTTGGGCGAGGCCGGCTGCTTCGATGAATTTGGGCTTCATCCGATTTCCGTAGTCAGAGTTGAAAACGAAATTTGGCTTTACTACGTCGGGTGGACACGGATGCAATCCGTGCCATTCAATCGCGCCATCGGGTTGGCAATCAGCAAAGATGACGGACTTACATTCGAGCGCTTTTCAAAAGGCCCGATATTGGGTGCGTCGCACAATGAGCCTTATCTTCAGCAAGGGCCGCATGTGAAGATTATCAACGGGATATGGCACATGTGGTATCTGACGGGGACGGAATGGATACCCGATGTCGATGGCCGCATGGAGGCGATATACCGGATAGTTCACGCTACATCAACCGACGGAATCTATTGGAAAAGAGATGGAAAGCCCGTAATTGAAACCAGAGAAGACAATGAATGCCATGCAGGCCAGGCGGTTATTTTTAGAGACGGTTCGTGGCACATGTGGTTTTCCTATCGACGCGGCCTGCAATTCAGAAATGCCGAGGGCGGTTATCGAATTGGCTATGCAAAATCAAACGATCTGGAAAATTGGCAACGAGACGATTCAAAAGCCGGAATCGCACTTTCCAATAGTGGCTGGGACTCTGAGATGGCCTGCTATCCCAACATCATTGAGCTGGATAAAAAGATATTGATGTTCTATTGCGGCAATTATTTTGGTAGGGATGGCTTTGGCTATGCTGAACTCAAAGATGATGTCAATCAGACATAGCCAAGACAGGTCAAAACGAAAATTTTGTACTTATCAAAGCTATTACTTTACTTGCTATTCCCAAGCTTGATGAACAGCGCGCCATCCACAACAAAGGCCTGAGTAATGGCATCTGACCTCTCGGCAAGAAACGCATCGCCAATCCGGCGCGGCCCATCGCCATGGGGCCAGCAGTAGTCATCAATGACCAACCAGCCACTTGGTGCAAGCTTCGGTGCCCACTGCGCCACATCCGCAGCGACTGCGCGATAGTCATGGTTTCCATCAATATGCAGTAATGCGACCTGGCCGCTGAATGCCGTTGCGCCAAAAGCAGTTGAATAAACACGACCAGACTCGTATTGCGGAAGTGCCTGTGTTGCCGGCATTCGGAGGAAATTGAAACGCTCAGATGCAATCGGAATGAGATTCATTACGCAAGCCTGTGCTACTGTTTCCCAGTAGTCTCCATCAGATAGCCGCTGTACATGAAGCGGCGCATCGTATTGAACTGCCTCATCTGGCAACCATGGGTCGATTGCCAGCACATTGCCTGTATTGTATCAAGGCCACGTGCAATAAGCGTCAGCCAAGCAGCGGATTTCCCAAAGTAGGCGCCGATCTCAACCACATCACCTCGAGGTGCACTGACCATAGCACCAATCAACGCTGCCAGTTTGGCTTCGCCGGATTGTCCCATGATGGCATCGACATAATGCAGCCAGGCGGCCACATTTAAAGGCGCAAGGCAATCTGCTTCGCTGCTGATTGTTTTTGCCAGATTCAAGGCAGCATCGGCACGTAATTCGAGATTGTTATAACGCGCGATTTCCTGATGGAAAGGCAAAGCAAGCAATCTTGCCTGAATGCTCCCCTCCTTGATCATAGTGTCAATGACGCCGTGAGCTACGTTGTTTGGGCAAAATATTCCATCAATTCCGTAAGAATCTACGGCTACACGCAAACTCTCAGCAAAGCCTGCATCATTAATTCCTGGCAGCCATAACCAAAAGTCACAACGTGAAACATTAGGGTCATGTTTCAGGGAAGATGCGCCAACGACTGTGGCACCAAAATTGCGCGCCTGCTCGATAAACGGTAGCGCATCACTCATGCTGCTGGGAAACACAAGCAATGTACTCATTATTTGGCAGGCTTGACGATATACGCTGTCGGTTGCTGGGCAAACGGAAAAGTGCGCAGGGTTAATTCTGGAAGCAACTCGCGGACGGCCTGAGTTTCACCCGGGGCTGTTTCATGATTGAGGTTGTCCAGAAGGAGAACGCCTCCAGGCGTTAGCCGGGGCCAGAAATGTTCGATGCAATGCCTGACGACTTTGTACAGGCCGCAATCGAGAAAGACCATTTTGAATTGCAGATGTGGATAATCCGTGAAGAACTGATCGAGATCTTTTGACAGATCCAGCTCATGAAGCATTACAAGACGGTTGAGTCTCTGAGCATCGATCATTGCCTGAACACGTTCGCGGCTCTCGGTATATGCCCCCTGGCTAACCAGATGCGCCTCGTCCTCTTCTGGTTGCGCCCCTTTGAACCAATCAAATCCGTGAGTTTGGGTTAATGATTCCGGCTCGAAAAGCTGCGTCAGCTTTGCCAGCCAAAGCAATGAAGACCCCTTCCAGACACCTGCCTCGGCAATATGTCCTGCGATGCCCGTAGTCAGCTTGTAAGCTTCATACAGAGCCAAATACCTCCCCAGACAGACATGGCCCGCGAATAACGGAAAATGATGAATCAGATCCTCTGGCGGATAGCCCATCGAAAGAATTTCCCGTATACCCTGCCAATAAAGCTCTCGGCGATCATCGAACTTGCTTGCCTCCATGCCGATAGTACGAAAACATCTTGCCGGTGCCGCTTCGGTCATCATAAGCCTCCAATGTAATAATTAAAGCGATGCAAGTTTATAGCTTGCCGCTGGTTTCAAACCAAATCAATCTCGGTGAATAATCGCCGAACAACGCTCGTTTCGTTGAACATCAGCACGTCCATGATCGATAGCCACGGCACATGCTCGCCTTTTTCTTGGGTGTAGCCAACCTGGCGCGAGCGCAAAAAATAAAGCGACAAATCTTGCTTCGAAAAGCTGGCTCGGTCATACAAATCTACACCGCCAATCGGGTTTATATAAATGCTGGCTTGCTCTTGCCGGCAGATATCCAGAATCCGCTCCTGCCCTTTCAAATGCGTATTCCGATAGATACGCGAGCTGGCTACAATTTCCACTTCCAGCGACAGGTAACACGCGACTTCACGGAGGCTATTGAGTAAAAATTCGTCAAGCCGGACCGATGGATAATTGATCAAGTTTTCCATCAGGGGATAGGCTTGTGCATAGCAAGGCGCCTTTCCGTAAGCCTGCCGGATGGTGCGCAGCAATTTTACCCGCCAGCCTTGCGCATCATCCAATTCGATTTCGCAAATCAGCCTGTTTTGACTGGCGCCGCGCAGCGGCACAGTGAACGTATGGGCAACACCGTTGAGCAATAGTCGATTCCTGTTGACCCAGCCACGATTGATGTAATTGACGTCATCCAGTACCACAAATTTATCCACTGCCGCCATCAACTGAAAATAGCCGATGTAGGGCAAAAAATAGGGCTGCATGATGGCCAGTTTCATTTTCAACTGGCGAACACTTATTTGCAGCGAGACGATGGTTTCGGATAATCCACCGTCAAAGCCTTACCCAATTCAAGAAGCGGCTGATCGATTTTCAACTTCTTCTCTATGCCCGCCAGAATGTTGTACATATCTGCAGCAGCTTCGCAGGCCACATTGATTAGTGCGGCATTCTTTTCCCAGTCATCGGGATAATCATGGGCGAATTTGTTGCGAGCAGTACGAATGTTCTGCCATGCCTCTGCACTTTGGATATACCCTAGTTTTTCCAGTCGGTTAAGTTTGTCCAGCATTGGGCGTTCTTCATATTGCTCCTGCAGATATTGCAGGATAGCCGGAAACAAACGACCGCCCATCGCGTCCTGCAATTTTGTAAAACGCAGGATGAATTGGTCTAGCGCTTGCACCTGCGCATCGGTCAGATACTCGAGCCTCTTCCCAGTCATCGGTAAAATGGAATCGAGCGATGTTAATGCACGGCACAGGTGATAAACGTTGCGCTCGCATTCGCGCCAAGCGTCTTGCAGTCGAAGTGATGAAACATCGTTACTCATAGCAAAATACCGGTTTGTTTGGCAACGGAAAAAATGGGCGGGCGGGTTTTACGCGAGGGGTAATCCAGCAGCACATCTATTTTTTGCTCGCCCAATTTCATTTGTATCTTGGTCAGGAAGGAAATTTCAGCTCGCGCTATTGCATCGACGTCAACTTGATCTGTTTCAATCAAAAGATCAATGTCCCCCCCTCGCTTGCTGTCATCCACCCTTGATCCAAACAGCCACACATCGGCCCTTGCACCAAAAGTTTCAGCAACGGTTGCGCGAATTATGGCGCACTGCTGGTCAGTTAATCGCATCACTGTCCTTGTGTTAGATCAAAGTCCGCAAGGGACACAAGAAATCGCATCCTATCATTAACGAACGTGGGCAAATGGTTCTGCATGATGGCAAGATTTTTCATTACCCGCTTAGGGTTGCAGAAATTGTAAAAGCACCTTTTATGAACCGGGGGTGGATTTTGTAGGTCGGGATTCATCCCGACAGAGCGCCGCATAATCCTGCGGAAATTTATCGGGATTGTTTTTTACTGCCTCATTGATTCGTTTGGTTTCAACCCCATAAATTTTGGCGACATCGCTATCAAGCAGCACACCCTGCCCCCCGGATTTAGATGATCAGTTTTTTCAGGTTTTCTATTTTCACTAAGTCACTCATCTCAGCATATCCGGTTTTGCATGCCAAATTAGCCAACTTCACGCCCAGCCACGCCGCTCGATTTCAGCAATCATTTTGTTGGCCGCGACGATGAGCGTTGGCACAAAAACATGCCCTGTTTGCAAGGCGCTGCAGAGGATGGCCGGGTCTTCAACATATTCGTGAATCATCTGGTTTCTGAGGTTGCGAATGGCCATCCATTCGTCAGCCGACTGAAGCAGCCCCAGGCGTTCGGCCCGGTCAAGGTTGTCGATGACGGCCAATGATTTTTCACCTAGCCCATCCAATAGCAAGGGCAGCAGCTTGTCGCCCACCGTATCTTGCAAGCGGCCGAACCTGCCGACAAAGGCTTCCACACGCTCCGCCAGATCATGGTCTGCTTCGAGCTGGGCGGCCTGCTCTATAGTGAACAAACCGTCAAACAAACGCTGGTCTGTCGTGGTGAGGTGCTGGCATTCCTTACGCACGACCCGAGCTAAAAATTGCAGGCGCGGCACAATTTTGGGCTTCTCTGTCACAGCAATTGCCCTTCTTTGAATGCAATATCGTGGATGGGAAGTCGCATGAGGTTGGGCGCGCTGAGCAGCACGTCCACTTTGCGCCCGTGCATGGCGCGCGACACTTGCGCTGACACCTGCGCGGCCATGAGCGCAGGGTTATCCACAGGTTCCGGCAATTCAAGCATGAGGTCAATATCTCCGCCACGCGCGGTGTCGTCAAGCCTGGATCCGAAAACTCTCACACGGGTTTGATGCCCTGCCACTTGGTGAGCCAGTTGGAGAATAACTTGGATTTGGTGGGCATTCAGGCGCATGGTCTGCCGATCAACAGATAATCGGCATCCACTTCTTTATAAAGCAACATGGCTTGAGTTTCACCAGCATCGGTAAAAGCATCAAGGTAGTCGCCAGCCGTTGGTCTGGGTATGGTGGGCATGGGCGCAATCCTCATAATTTGGTGTGGCTCTATCCGGAGATTATTTCGCATTTTGTTTCGTGACGCTACCGTGATTCCCAATGTCAGTTGATTGGCATGATCAGATCAAGAATAGAATCAATTTGGCCATTGGATAAATCCGGATAAATCGGCAAACAAATCACCTGCTCCGCCACTTTTCTTGCCACCGGCAAATTCGCATGCGCCGCCGAAGGCATTCCCCGGTACATCGGGAAATCGCTGATCAACGGGTAGAAATAGCGCCTCGCATAAATGCCGTTGTCCTGCAGCTTTTGATACAACGCATCACGGATCAAGGGATAGTCCGGTTGCACCAGAATTGGGAAGTAGGCGTAGTTCGCCACTTTTTCGCCTGCAGCCGACAGGCAGCGGATTCCCTTGACTCCGGCCAGAGCATCCCGGTAACGGGCGTCAATGGCTTTGCGCTTCTGCAGGGCTTCATCGATACCCTTGAGTTGCAACAAGCCAAAGGCGGCATTGATTTCGCTCATCTTGCCGTTGATGCCGGGAGCGACCACGGTTACCTCGTCCACAAAACCAAAGTTTTTCAGGTGGTCGATACGCTGTTTGGTTTTGGCATCGTGGCAGATAATGGCGCCGCCTTCGAAGGTGTTGAATACCTTGGTAGCATGGAAACTCAGTACCGACAAATCGCCGTGATTAAGCACACTACTGTCATTGCGTTGCACGCCAAAGGCATGTGCGGCATCGTAGACGACTTTCAAATTGTAGTTATCGGCAATTTTCTGAATGGCATCTACATCGCAAGGGTGACCGTAGCAGTGTACCGGCATGATGGCGGTAGTTTGCGGGGTGATGGCGGCCTCGATTTTGTCAGGATCGAGGTTGAGCGTGATCGGGTCGATGTCTGCAAATACCGGCTTGATTCCGTTCCACAGCAGCGAATGGGCAGTAGCCACAAACGAATAGGGCGTGGTGATGACTTCGCCAGTGATGCGCAAGGCTTGGAGGGCGGTAACCAGCGCCAGGGTGCCGTTGGCGAACAGGGACAGATGCTTCACGCCCAAGTGGTCGCACAATACCTGTTCAAATTGCTGGTGAAACGGGCCGCTGTTGGTCAGCCGCCGGCTTTCCCAGATTTGCTGCAAATAGGGAATGAATTCCTCCAGCGGAGGCAAGGAAGGTTGCGTGACATAAATTGGCGTTTCCCGTGATTGCGTCATTTGACAGCCTCCTGCGTTGTACCGTCAATATCTTGCAATGATACTTCAAATGATTCCGCCGGCAAGCCCGCGCACCAGCGTTGCCACATAATGCGCAAGGCGCGTTCCACACCTGCGGCCACCACCGCTGGCTGGCCCATCGCCGAATGCGCAAAGCGTTCCCGCAATCCTGCACGGATATCGGACAGCGTGGCGAGATTCTCTGCCCAATACAGCCCCTTTTGCATGAAATCCGCTGCATCATGGGCTACAAACTCATCCAGGCCAGCATGGCCGAGAAGCGCGGCACCCGGTCGGCCCGCTGCCGTGCCACCCGCCAGGGTTAGCGTCGGCACCCCCATCCACAGCGCATGACAGGTTGTCGTGCCGCCATTATAAGGAAACGTATCCAGACATATGTCCACATGGTGATGCAGGGCCAGATAGTCATCCATGCCGCTGCGCGGATGAAAATCCAAGCGTTCCCGAGCGATGCCTTCCTGTGTGAACAAATTGATCAGCGTGTCGTACTGCACCGCATCGGGCATGCCGCCCAGCAACATTCTGGAATCTGGCAAGGCGCGCAGGAGCTGCGCCCACAGCGCGATGACCGCATGGCTAAGCTTGCTTGGCCGATTGAAGCTGCCAAAGGTTACGTAGCCGTTGCTCAAGGCAGGCAGTGCGTTGACCGGCGGTGCGTCTTTGAAGGGTAAAAAGGGCGCGCTTGCGGGCATGCGCACAATTTTTTCTGTAAATTGGGTATCGAGCTGTCCGGGAGGCAGTAAAAATCGATCCGCCAGAAAGTAATCCATGGCGCGCAGACCTGTCGTGCCCGGATAACCCATCCAGCTTGCCTGCACCGGAGCCGGTTTGCGCGCAAAAGTCAGCAGGCGGTTATTTCCGGTATGGCCTGAAAGGTCAATCAGGATATCGATGCCGTCCGCGATGATTTTTTGCGCCAGATTACTGTCCGACATGCCTGCAATGGGATGCCAGTGATTCAGATAGCCGCGTATGCGCTGGGTGACACCATCTTCGACGGTGTGGTTATAGTATGCGTGCAGCGATAACTGTGAATGGCTTGCCAAGTACGCCAATACAGGTTCGATAAAGTTCGCCACGGCATGGTTACATAAATCGGCTGAGACAAAACCAATCTGCAAACAGCGTGTTGAGTCTCGCGAATTGGTGTGCTGCGGCCAGCCAGGGCGCAAGTGCGCCTCAAACTGCTCGCCAAATCGGCAGTGTTCGGCGAACAGTGCTTGAGCATCAATTGCTTCGCTGTGGCTAAGTGAGAAAAGAAAGTTGCTGTATGCGTCCGCATAATCTGGTTTGATTTCCAGCGCATGTCGGAAACTGATTTCGGCTTCGCGATGCCTGCCTTGCAAGGTAACAACATTACCCAAGTTGTTATGCACTTCTGCCAAATTATCATTTTTCTTCAATGCTTCCAGCAGGGTGTTCTCGGCCTCCTGAAGCCGGCCTTGTAATAAAAGGCAGGATCCAAGATTGCTGTATGCTTCTGCATATTCGGGGTTGATTTTCATGGCATGCCGATAACAGGCTTCGGCCCCAGCCAAATTGCCCATATCCTTGTATACATTGCCAAGGTTGCTTAAGGCTTCAGCGTAGTCTGGCGTGATTTCCAATGCATGTTGCAAACTAGCCTGGGCCTCAGCAAATCTCCCCTGTCCCTGAAGAATTGTCCCCAAGTTGCTATGTGCTTTGGCGTGATCTGGTTTGATTGTTAGCGCACGGCGGCAGCATGCTTCAGCTTCCACCAACTTGTTTTGCGCCTTTAGTACATTACCCAGGTTAATTTGTGCATTAAAGTAATCCGGGTTGATTTCTAATGCCCGTCGATAGCAGTTTTCGGCATCCGAAAATCGATTTTGCTCATTGAGTGTAATGCCCAGATTGTAATGCAACTCCGCTGAATTCGGTTTGATTGCCAGAGCATGCCGATATCTGATCTCGGCTTCTGAAAAACGTCCTTGCCCACAAAGTGCGTTGCCCATGTTGTAATGCGCTTCGGCGTAATCGGGCTTGAGTTCCAGCGCCCGCCGCAAATTCGCTTCGGCCTCGGAAAAAAATCCCAAGCTATAGAGAATGCCGCCTAAGTTGCTATATGCCTCGGCATCCTCACTTAATAGTGCGACCGCTCTTTGAAAATACTCCAGTGCTTCTGCACTACGCCCTTGTTGCAGCAATGACATTCCCAGCGCTTTCCAGCCTATTCCATACAAGGGGTAAATTGCCGTTAATTTTCTAGCGGCAGCTTCCATTTCTATGTAACGACCTTGGCCAAAGAATAGCCCCAGGGCGCTGATCTCTTGGGCATTGGGCTCTATGCCGTGTCGTGCGGCAACTTTCTTGGGTGGTTTCGCCAGCTTGGCATGTCTGGGTTGTTTTTTGCCATCTTGCAAAGTTGCCGGTATAGGCTGCGCTCCCTTCACATTATGCTGCTGTGCAGCATCCGCTTGATCCTCAATCCGCTGGCAGACAACCATTCTCTCCGCCAGTGCTTCCATCGCTTCGCCCTGCAAACCATGCTGTTTGCCCAATGCCAGCGTCTGCCTCGCAACGTCCAATTGACCGGATAGAATCAGCGCATCAATGTAATCTAGCCAGTATCGCTCCGACTCCATGTCAGATCTCAGCGCCGCTTCAAAATATGCCAATCCCTCAGCAGGCCTTTGCGCCTGTACCGCAGCAACCCCCAGATTGTGGTTTGCGCCCGGATGATCCCGTTGGATTTGCAGGATGGCCCGATAAAGATTACCGGCTTCTTGCAACTGCCCCGCCTGATGATGGGCAACGGCTTGCTGAAAAGTCACCCGAATTTCTTGTTCCAGGGGCGATAGAGTCGGGGGTTGCTGGGCTTCGATGTCGGTCATGGCAGGCAAAACATAGTATTTGCGATTTCCGTAATTTACACCAAATAACCCGTTCTCGCGGGTGCATTTAACCCAATCCAGACAAGCCGAAACCGCTGAATTATTGATGTTTCGCAACTACTCGGGGGTTGCTGTTTTCTCCTTCCCACCTTGCATGAGGAGGGCTGTGAGGGGTTTGCTCTTGGCGGCTGCTGTTCGGTCATTCTCTGCGTTTTGTAACTTATTGATGCGTATAGCTATAAAAAGCTGTTTCTTGAGAGATAGTCGTTCCAGTTGCCCTCAAACCCCAAAAAATCCCCAATCCCCCTAAACTTTTCCCAACCTTGTCCGATAACTGGACTAACGGCGGTTGATTGGCTCGGCAAAACAGCACAACGAGTCAAACCAATGTGACCGGCAACCAGCCGGAAAGCAAACCAAGCTCTTAAGGAGAATTAAAATGGCTGCAACTATCAATACCAACATGGCTTCGCTGAATGCACAGCGCAACCTGACATCCTCGCAATCCGCACTGCAAACTTCCCTGCAACGCTTGTCTTCCGGCTTGCGCATCAACAGCGCCAAGGACGACGCGGCGGGCTTGGCGATTGCCGACCGGATGACTTCGCAAGTGCGCGGCCTGAACCAGGCGGCGCGTAATGCCAACGACGGCGTTTCACTGGCGCAAACCGCCGAAGGCGCGTTGCAGGAAACCGGCAACATCTTGCAGCGGATGCGCGAACTGTCGATCCAGTCCTCCAACGCGACCAACAGCGCCTCCGACCGCAAGAGCCTGCAATCGGAAGCCAACCAGTTGATGGCGGAACTGAACCGTATTTCCGAAACCACCAACTTCAACGGCCTGAACCTGCTGGATGGCACTTTCACCACGCAGAACTTCCAGGTGGGCGCCAACGCCAACCAGACCATCGCCGTTTCCGTGGCCGGCGCATCGGCCGAAACCCTGGGTGCCGAACAGATCGCTTCGCAGATCAGTTCCGCACAGGGAATCAGGACGGCGGCACTGAACGGCAGCAAGCTGGGCGCGACGGCAGCCGTTACGACCACGGCCGCCTTGGCTCGCACCGCCAACAACTTCAGCAGCGCCACCACCGCGACTGTCACCAATCCGGCCGGCACCACCACAGACATCGCCATCGCGGCCGCTTCGACCGCCGCTGAAACAGCCGCCCTGCTCACCGCCGGCACCGGCATCGAAGCGGTAGGTTATAACGCGGCCACCCTGGACTTTACGTCTTTGCTTGCGAATGCGCTGGCTGATCCTGGCGACACTGTCACGTTCGATCTATCCACCGATGCCAATACCGCAAGCACCGTCAGCTATGTGGTCGGCGCCACCGACGCGGCGACCCGCACCAATATCCAGACCGCTCTGGAAACTGCCATTGCGGCGATCAACACCGCCAGCGGCGACTCCGACCTGTCGCTCAGCGGCGCCAGCAGCTTTGCCACGGCCGACAGCATCACCATCGCCAGCGCCTCCGGCAAGGACATCAACATCGCAAATTTTGCCGTCAAAAATAGTACGGCCGCGGCGACCATCGGGCTGACAGCGCAATCTTCCGGCGCCGGCACCACGATCACCGCGACCTTTACCAGTTCGATTGAAGCCTCCCCACTCGGCGATGCTGCATTTACCTTCCTGACCGGTGCTGACGTTGCGACAACTAACGACAACTTCTTCGCCGCCACGCAATCGGGTGCCGGCCTTGCCGCATTGGCGGCCGGTGGCTACACGGCTACCCAGGCAGCCGCAGGGGGCGTTGTGCAGTTCGTGCTCACCGGCACTACAACCGCCACCGCTTTCACAGCGGATTTCGCGGGCGGCGCAGCGGGTGACGTGGTCGCGCTGGCCGTTCCGGCTGGAGCCTACACCGGCGGCACCACGGCCACCGATGCGGCGGGCACCTTTGTTACTGGCGCTACCGTAACCGCAACTGCCATCGACACGGCTGTTACCGCCACCGGCTTGGTCACGGGTCTAAATGGTACCGCAGTCGATTTGGTCGAGGCGGGTAACGATTCCACCTCGGTGCGCGGCCAGGTCACGGTCGCCGCAGAAGCCGGCTACAGCTTGAAATTTGCGACCAATGCGGCGGAATTCGAGAGCGGTGCGTCCAATGCCACCAACATCACCCTGGCGGCCAGCGCCTCGGTGGGCATCGCCGAGGGCAACGGTGTCAGCGCCCAGACCCTGTCCATTTCCGGCCTGGCCGCGCAAGACATCACGGTCGCGGAAAACTCCACCGCCAAACAGATCGCGGCCAGCGTCAACGCGGTTTCCGGCACCACCGGGGTCAATGGCACCGCCCTCTCCGAAGCCACTCTCAGCGGGCTGACTGCGGCCGGCACGGTGTCGTTCAACCTGTACGGTTCGAACACCACCGCCGTGGCCATTTCGGCGGCGGTGACCACCTCGGACCTTTCGGCTCTCGCCACTGCGGTCAACGCGCGCACCGGTTCCACCGGCATCACCGCCGAGATCACCACGGCCGGCAGCATGAAGCTGGTCAATTCGGCCGGTTACGACATCAAGATCGAGACTTTCGAGCACTCGGCTGCCGTGACCGACCCGAGCGGTGCCACCGATGTGGCGCAAACGGTCAGCGTCACCGGCCAGACCGGCACGGCGACCACGCTCAGCGATGGCGGCACGGGAGTAGAGGGTTCGCATCTGGATTCCATCACGGTCGCCGGCAAGGTTACCCTGAACTCGACGGTCGGCCCGTTCTCGGCGACCTCGAATACCGTCAACGCCTCCGGCGGCGTGCTGAACACCACGGCGGCAGGCGAGTCGGTCACCAGCGCCAAGTCCAAGCTGTCTATGGTGGATATCAGCACCTCATCCGGGGCACAGGCCGCGATCGATGTGATCGATGCGGCGATGGCGCAGGTCAACACCATCCGTGCGGATCTGGGCGCGATCCAGAACCGCTTCTCGTCCACGGTTTCCAACCTGACCACGACTTCGGAAAACATCACGGCAGCGCGTAGCCGGATTCAGGATGCGGACTTTGCGGCAGAAACCGCGCAATTGACCCGCAACCAGATCCTGCAACAAGCCGGTACGGCGATGTTGGCCCAGGCCAACCAGTTGCCGAACAACGTGTTGACGCTGTTGCGTTAAGCACGGTTAAGGTAAATTCTCCCGGGCGGGCAACCGCTCGGGGTTTTTAGAGAAGGAGAAGCAAAATGCTCATTCAATCTACAGGTAACATGGCGCAGGTGCAGCACCCTGCCAGCTTCGCCAGCGATGGCGCGGCCCCCATGCCCGCGAATGTTTCCGCCCAGCCCAGCGCCAAGCTAGAGTTGCCCCAAGCCGCCGTTAAACCGGCCGCCGAACAGAAGGTGACTAACGAGCAGGTGAAGAACGCGGTGGAAAATATCAACAAGGTGCTGAAGCAATCCGACAAGAGTCTGGAATTCAGCGTGGACGAAAGCACGAAAAAGCAGATGTTCAAGCTGACGGATATGTCGACCGGCGATGTGATCCGCCAGTATCCGACCGAAGAAATGCTGTCGATCTCGCGCGCGATAGACCAGGTGCAACAGGGCTTGTTGTTGAGACAAGAGGCTTGATTCCGGGTTTTTTCGGGGTTAAGCGGTTTTGGACGGTTGTACAGTCGGGCAATGATGTAGGGTTTTAAGATGTAGGTCGGGTTTTAACCCGACCAGTCGGGATGAACCCCGACCTACGGGAAGCGGGCTTTTCGTAGGTGGGGGTTTAGTTTTGTAAGATGTGACTACTCAGGAGCTGCCGCTTTTCTCCTTCCCCCTTCCAGGGGGAAGGGACTGGCGTTGTCACCGTTCTCAAGCAGACGACTTCGACCTGAATAGTCACCAAAAAACATCCGTAGCCCCCAGAATCTGGCTAGAATGCCCGCATGGCAACCGACCACGACAGCAGCTACAAATTCCTGTTTTCCACGCCGGAAATGGTGCGCGACCTGATCATGGGCTTTGTGCCGGACGACTGGCTGCACAGCCTCGACTACAGCACCCTGGAGATCGTCCACGGCAGCTACATCACCGAAGACTTTCAGGGACGTGCCGATGATGTGGTGTGGCGGGTCAAAGTAGGTGGCGACTGGATATACCTCTACCTGCTCATCGAATTCCAGAGCACGGTCGACAAATACATGGCACTGCGCATGATGGTGTACCAGGGGCTGCTCTATCAAGACCTCATCAAGCAAGGCAAGATACTGGCCGACGGAAGACTGCCGCCCATACTACCCATCGTCCTCTACAACGGCAGCCAACGCTGGTCGGCAGTGACTGACGTATTCGAGTTGATCCCGCCTGTGCCCGGACTGGTCGAACAATTCAAGCCACGGCAAAAATACCTGCTGATCGACGAAAACGCCTACACCGACAGCGAATTGGCCTCGGTCAAAAACCTGGTGGCAGCCGTATTCCGCATCGAGCACCCGGCCACACCGGAAACCATTAGCCAATTGCTGGGTCTATTGAACAGGTGGTTGAGCGACAGGCCGGATTTGCGGCGCATGTTCGCCACATGGATACGGGCGACATTGATGCGCAAGGCCGAATACCGTATTATCTTGCCCGAGATTGATGATTTACAGGAGTTGAAAATCATGTTGAGCGAACGGTTGGAAGAATGGGCGCATGGTTATGAGGCGCAGGGTGTGCAGAAAGGAATGCAGCAGGGTGAAGCACTTGCCTTGCAGCGTCTACTTTCCAAGCGTTTCGGTGTCATCCACCCGGATGTTCTGGCGAAGATTTCCGGTGCCACACCAGCGCAAATTGATGCCTGGCTGGATCAGGTATTGGATGCCAAGAGCCTGGGTGACATGTTCGGCACGTCCAAGTAAACAAAGGTGATGAACAAAGGGGTCTGTCCCTCATGGCGCTCCAGGAGTTGAAAATCATGTTGAGCGAACGGTTGGAAGAATGGGCGCATGGTTATGAGGCGCAGGGTGTGCAGAAAGGAATGCAGCAGGGTGAAGCACTCGCCTTGCAGCGTCTACTTTCCAAGCGTTTCTGTGTCATCCCCCCGGATGTTCTGGCGAAGATTTCCGGTGCCACACCAGCGCAAATTGATGCCTGGCTGGATCAGGTATTGGATGCCAAGAGCTTGGGCGACATGTTTGGCACATCCAAGTAAACAAAGGTGATGAACAAAGGGGTCTGTCCCTCATGGCGCTCCAGGAGTTGAAAATCATGTTGAGCGAACGGTTGGAAGAATGGGCGCATGGTTATGAAGCACAAGGCATGCAGAAAGGAATGCAGCAGGGGATGCAGCAAGGGATGCAGCAGGGGATGCAGCAGGGGATGCAGCAGGGGATGCAGCAAGGGATGCAGCAGGGAAAGCAAAGGGGCCTGACCCCTTGAGATTGCAACGCATGAATGGGACAAGCCATCGCTAAACTGAAGGAAGCTGGATGGGTGCTGGCGCGTATCGAGGGCAGCCACCACATCATGCAAAAAACCGGCGTACTTCGTTCCGTGCCTGTTCCCGTGCATGGTACAAAAGCCTTGGGCGCGGGTTTGCTGGCTGCCATCCAACGACAAAGCGGAGTAAAACTGAAATGAAATTTTCTTATCCCTATACTGCCGCACCCCAAGAAGGGGGCGGGTATTTTGTGCAATTTCTTGATTTTGAGGAGGCATTCACCGAAGGCGCGACTCTGGAAGAGGCGGCATTCAATGCTGCCGAAGTGCTGTCCGGGGTTCTCGCGCATCGCATCGAACAGGGTGACGCCCTGCCCGCGCCCTCGCCAGCCGGAAATAATCCGGTTGCCTCGCCCAGCGCCGCCGTGCAATCTTCCATGCTGCTGCGCGCGGCGCGCGGCGACCGACCGTTGTCCGACCTTGCCCGCGCGCTGGAAACCTCGTGGGCGTCCGCGCAACGTCTGGAAGACCCACATCACTGGCCCAGCCTGAAACAGCTCGACCGCGCCGCCAAAGTGCTCGGCAAGCGCTTGGTATTGTCGCTGGAATAGTGGCGTAGCCCGGATGCAACGAAGTGGAATCCGGGAAACAAGTGGGCTTCAAACCCGCATTGCGCTACGCTTCACGCGGGCTACGTGGCTGCGTTTTTCAGGTTAAATGACCAGGCTACCTTTCAATCTGGCGAGCGGGGATTTATTGGAAAAAAGGTTTCAGTCGCCGAATTTCCTCATCCCCCAGTCCGGCTTCGTGCAGCGTGTCCTGCCAGTGTGTTTTCACCATTTTTTGCACGTCCCCGACAATCTCCTGGGCATGGCTGCGCGGCAGGCCAAAAGCAGTGGCATTGCTTAACAGATTGCTGACCGTCCCAGCAGCCGTATCCCCAAAGACCAGGGCGTGCTGGTGGATGGCGTGAGGGGTCAACACGGGCAATACGTCAAAGGCGTCTGCAAGGCGGTACCGGGTGCTATTCACATGCACCAGGCCATGATTCAGGTCGTGATCGTCGGAGTTGCGCACGGCGCAGTTGAAAACCATGCGCCGGAAAAGCTGTTCGCGTTCATCAGATTGGCAGCCGTAACGAGTCATCCAGGTGGATAGACGACCATAGGACTCAACGCCATATTTCGCAAAATTGGGATCAGAGTAAAAAACGGTGCGGGCACTAACGTAGCCATGGCGAACCACTTGCCCATCAAGTATTTCACGGTCAAACCGTTTTACCAGGCAAACATCGGTGCCATCAACCACCTCCAGGCGAGTCTGGGCGGTATTGATGCCACACTTTTGCCCCAAGAGCATTGTGCCATGTTCCAGACGCGGAACGCTGATCCAGTGGGGGTCAGCGATGCTGGGAAACTTGGCAATCCATACTCCATCCCGATCCACAACATTGCACTTGGGGCGAGCGCCCCCGGTTCCCGGATGCAAGGCACGCAGCAATTCCGGGGTGACTTCCTGATCCGTTTCCACAGCGATGGTCGCGGTCAACAGTTCCCTCAGGGAAAATTCACGGCTGGAAAGTTCGACAGGGGGTTCGTCTGAAGACCGGGAGAACGCCAGGGCGCCGGCCCGGCCCGGATCATTGAGCAGCAGATACCCTTCGGGGTCAATTTGCGCTCCGTAAAGGCGGTGTATCACCCGCTTGCCCCAGCGATCCGGGCAGGCGTCAAGAACAACCCCCGGAAACCCTTTAAGGGTAGTAAAAGTATACTCCTTGCTGTTGAGCGGCAAGGTCACGGGATCAAGCGGGATAGCGTTCGGGCGATCCAGGTAGGACTTACCATAAACAAATCTACCCACGGAACCCGCTACCGTATGGCCTACATCGAGCCGGCCTGCCACCACAGAAGCGGTGGCACCGGGTAGGTATATCCAGAGGAAGAGCGCTCCCCGTTCAGAAATCATTGTTGATCTTTCTGGGGGCAAAGACACGCACTTTGTCGGTACTGAGAGATAGGGAAAGCCCATCCCGATCCAGGCCAGGATCGGCGATCAAGGTGACTTCATTTGTGAGGCCAAGATTCCACAACACCTTGAGAACGATGCCCAGCGATACGGACAATTCACCCCGTTCCAGTGCCTGGATGGACGAGCGCGATAATCCGGTTCTGCCGGCCAGATCATGCTGGCTAATCTTCCGCCGAATTCGGGCGGCGCGAATGCGCCGGCCCAATTCGTGGGCTAAATCAGAAACGGGTTGGAAAACATCGTCATTGCGTACCATAGCACTCATAATATGCTACTAGGCTTGTCATAGCAAGCATAATGCAAGCCAGTCTTAATTGCCAACTCAGGGGTTGTAGGTCGGGTTTTAACCCGACCGCTTCGGCAGGCTCAGGACAGGCATGTCGGGCTGAAGCCCGGCATACGTCACGAATGGATTATCTGGGTTGAAAGTCGCAAATCCCCCCACCCCTGCCGGGTAGTCGGTTACGATAATGCGCATGGATTTCATCACCGGCATTTCATGGGTGTGATTGAACCTGTCAAGTTCAAGAGTTTCGAAGACATTGAGGAACGATTCCAAGCTGACTGGATTGCATTCAGGAGAAAAAAATGAAAACGACTATCAAAGTGGCGAACACGGATGAATTCTTCAAACGCGGCAAGGAAATGGCGAGGCTGGCGGATCAAGGCAAACGCATTCCGCGCGAGCGTATTATTTCCTTTGAGAACCCGGAAGATTTGGCGCGTCTGGTTACAACCGCAAAGCTCGTGCTATTCCGTGAAGTAAAAAAGTGTCCGGGTTCGATTACCGATTTGTCGCAGCGGCTTCACCGGGATCGCAGCGCGGTCAAACGTGATATCGACGAGCTGGAACGAATCGGTTTGGTGGAAGTGGAAGAAATGCCATTCCCTGGGCATGGCCGCAAAAAAGAGGTTCGCGCTACCGCCAAACAAGTATTGCTCGCGATGTAAATTCACAGCAAAGCAAAGGTGTCTGCCCCTCATGGCACTCGGTTAAGGATTTACATCGCCATAAAACAGCATGTGTAGGTTGGGTTAGCGGCAGGGAACAACAAGTGCTTTTCACGTTTGCCTCCTCTCCCGCAGGCGGGAGAGGATTGAGGTGAGGGATATCGCGTAACCCAACGCTGATAAAACAAGGTGGATTGTTGGGTTACGCTACGCTAACCCAACCTACCAAACCGATGCAGGGGCGGCGGCGAATAGGCGAAAAATTGCTTACCGAGTGCCATGAGGGTCTCACCACTTTGATATTTTGTTTCGCTCGACCGGTGTGAGTTGCTAAAGTCGTTGCATGTAACCCTGTTGCCGTGTATAGTGTTGCATGTAACTTGATGGGGGTCTTCACATGGGAACCGCGCACGTTAATGCACGAGTTCAAAAGCACCGCGACGCGCTGCGCATGGCGGGGCTGCGCCCGGTGCAAATCTGGGTGCCGGACACACGCCGCCCAGACTTTGAGGCCGAGTGCCGCCGCCAGTGCCGCTTGGTGGCTCAAGCGGACATGGCTGATACGTCTATGCAGCAGTTCATGGATGAAGCCTTGGTAGATGTGGATGGCTGGACGGAATGATGCGCGGCGACCTCGTGACCATCGCCGTGCAAGGCGACTTTGGCAAGCCGAGGCACGCCTTGGTGATTCAGGCCAACCAGTTCAAAGAGCACGCGAGCGCAATGGTACTGCCCATCACCGGCACGCTCGTTGCCGCGCCGTTGCTTCGCGTCACCGTGCAACCGAGCGCAGAAAACGGTTTGCAGAAACCTTCGCAAGTGATGGTGGACAAGGCCATGACGGTGAAGCGCGACAAGGTAGGCCGAGCCTTCGGACGCATCGACGCAGATGCCCTGGTGGAAGTCGAGCGTTGTTTGGCAGTGTTCTTGGGGATAGCAAAATGAGCGACACCAACGGGGTTAGAGGAGTAATTTGTAACTACTCAGGTCGAAGTAGTGTGCTTGAAACAACCACAACGCCAGTCCCTTCCCCCTGGAAGGGGGAAGGTTAGGATGGGGGTGGAAGGGTGGAATCATCGCAAAGTGTCTTTGAATACCCCACCTTCCTACCACCTCGATGAAACAACTAGCCATTCGACTAGGCTGCAAAAGACCGCAGCCAAGTCGCTGGTTAATCCCGCCCTTCCCCCTGCAAGGGGGAAGGAGAAAAGCGGCAGTACCTGAGTAGTTACCTGGCGGAATTCAAATACCGCCACCCGCATCGAGAAGCGCTTTTGTCAAGGTGTCGTTGGCCGATTGAGCAGGTAGCGCGGAGGCAAAGATGATGTGCCCCGGCACCGGATGGAATCTTTAACGTGAAACTCGCGTAGCGATTCGTTCGCCTCCTCGCCCGCTTGCGGGAGAGGATTGAGGAGAGGGAAACGGGCATGGTGAGTTTCATTATCAGGGGTGGCTGCTCGCCATGACCGTTAGTGTGACAACCGCAAAGATTTGGCTGAGGGACGCAACAAAAGTAAAATCTTGCCGATAAGCTAACCAAGAGCTTACGGATTGATTTTGAATCGGGGCAAGATGTTGTGGCAGGGGCGGATTGATCCACCCTCGGGCGAATGAATTCGCACCCACAATCAACGCGGCAATACACACGAAAGGCTTAAAGGAACAGACCATGGCAACTGCGGCCACTTCATCATCAACCAACCTTGATGTCAACAGCATCGTCACGCAGTTGATGAAGGTTGAACGGATGCCGATTGATAAACTCGACGCCAAGGAAGCCAGCTACCAAGCCAAGCTTACCTCTTACGGCACCGTCAAGGGTGCGGTGTCGAGCTTTCAAACTGCAGTGAGCGACTTGAACAGCGCGACTATGTTCCAGTCGCTCAAGGCTACCCCTTCCGACGATACGATTTTTTCCGCCACCGCCACCAGCATTGCGACGGCAGGCACTTATTCCCTGGAAGTCACCAGTCTGGCAAAGTCGCAAAATTTGATTGCCGCCGGGCAAGCCAGCATTACCGAGGCCATCGGCACGGGAGCCGAAACGACGGTCACTTTCGATTTTGGTACTGTTGCGGGCACATTCACGCCTTACGATGCCGACACCGATACGGGCGGTACCTATAGCAGTGCCACGTTCACCAGCAATGATGCGGGCACGCATAGCATCACCATCAATATCAACAATAATACGCTGGAAGGCATCCGCGATTCGATCAACGAAGCCAATATGGGTGTAACCGCAACCCTCATCAATGACGGCGATGCGACAGCGCCTTACCGTTTGGTGCTGTCTTCCGACAAGCTCGGCGCAAGCAACAGCATGAAAATTTCGGTGAGCGGCGATGCCGACATCGGCAATTTGCTGGCGCACGATCCCGGCCCTGGTGGCACACAAAATCTGGCAGAAACAGTCACGGCAAGCAACGCCAACATCAAGGTCAACGGGGTGGCGGTGAGCAAGGAATCAAACTCGATTTCCGACGTGATCCACGGGGTCACGATCAACCTCCTCAATGAAACCGAAATTAACAAGCCGGTCAAGCTGACCGTGGCGCGGGACACCTCTTCTATCAGCACGTCGGTGGCCAGTTTTGTCAAAGCCTATAACGATCTTGCAGGCATTTTGAAAACTGAAACTTCTTACGATACCACCGCCAAAAAAGGGGCGACGTTGCAGGGCGATTTTACGATACGCAATTTGCAAACCCAGATGCGCAGCATTTTGAGTTCGGCGGTAAGCGGTACTTCAGGGGTGTTGAACACGCTAACGAATATCGGGGTGACTTTCCAGAAGGACGGCACGCTGAAACTCGACCAAGCAAAACTTGATACGGCCATGACAGATAGCTTTGCAGATATCGCCATCCTGTTTTCTTCCGATAACGGCTATCTCACCTCGCTGGACACCTTTACGACTGCGGCATTGGCCAGCGATGGTACTCTGGCCAATCGTACCGAGGGTATTGGCAGGACGATTGCAGATCTCACCAGCCGACGCAAAGAAATGGAAACGCGCTTGCTGGCTGTCGAAAAACGCTACCGCGCACAATTTGTTTCGCTGGATAGTTTGTTGAGCAGCATGAATGCCACCAGTACTTATTTGACCCAACAACTCGCACAAATCAGCAACAATAATTGAACGGAGGTTTACCATGAACGCAACTACAGCCAGTAAAGCTTATGCAAAAGTCGATGTTGAGTCCGGCGTGTTGGCGGCTGACCCGCACAAGCTGATTGCCATGCTTTATCAGGGCGCATTGCTGGCGATTGCAACTGCCAAGAACGGCATGATGCGCAAGAATATTGCCGCCAAGGGCGCGGCGATTTCCAAGGCGATCTCCATCATTGATGACGGGCTGAATGCCAGCCTGGACAAAAAAGTGGGCGGCGAGATGGCGCAAAACCTGTCGTCGCTGTATGACTATATGGCCAGGCGTCTGCTAGTCGCCAACCTGAACAACGATATGGGCGCGCTGGATGAGGTGGCGCGTTTGTTGAACGATTTGAAGGGCGCGTGGGAGAGCATTCGACCGGGCGCTGCCGCTGCCGCCGCCGCGCCAGCCGCTGAAGTCGTGCCACCGCCCGCAAGAGTGTCGCAGGTTTATGCGGTGCCCGCTGCGGCCAATCAGGCGCAGGCAAAGGCTGCGCCGGTGCAATCTCAGGTTAAAGCGCCTGTTGCGCAGGTCAAACCGGCATCTGTTGCAGTCGTGCCGCCCCAGGCTAAAGCCGCATCAGCCGCGCCTGTTACCGCCGCGCAACCCAAGCCGGTAGCCACCGCCACGGCAGCCGCTCCCGCCAAGGCGGCCAATACGCCGTCGCCCATGCAGCCGCAGCAACAGCGGATGGCAAGCAAGGTGCAATCGCTATACGGGAGGATGTAAAAATGGGCAGCCATGAAGTCATCAAAAATTACGAGTCGCTGTCCACGCTGACCGCGCAGATGCGCGAGGCGGCAGAGCACGGCGAGTGGGATCAACTGATTGATCTTGAGCAGCAGTGCGGTCGCTATGTCGCCGCGATGAAGCGTGCGGATGCGGCAGCCACGCTGGACGAGTCAGCACGCCAGCGCAAGGCGCAGATCATCAAGAAAATCCTCGAACACGACGCCGATATCCGCAGCCGCACCGTGGCGTGGATGGGCCAGTTGCAGCGCATCATGCAAAGCAACCGCCAAGAGCAAAGGCTGCAGCAGGTTTATGGGGGGTAGGTTTGCGTTAAGGCAGATGCCCAACACATGTGGTCGGCTGATGTTGGGCTTCACTGCGTTCAGCGCCAACCTACCAACCAGAGCCGTAGCATAAACCACTCGATTGTTACAGAGCCATAATCCCATAACCGAGTGCCATGAGGAGGTTCCCTTTGATACTCCACATATGGGCAGTATCAATATGCCAAGGGTTCACTGAAAGGAAGGGCGACTATGGGGCACATTTTTGCCAGTATTGAGCTAAGTAACCCGCGCAAACCTGAACTCCGACCGATGAGCATCAGGGCGCTTGCTGATACTGGCGCGCTTATGTTGTGCTTGCCCGAGCACATTGCTTTGCAGCTCGATTTGCAGACGGAATCTTTGCGCGAGGTTACCGTGGCGGATGGCCGCTCGATGAATGTACCGTATGTGGGTCCCGTGAAGGTGTCGTTCGAGAACAGGATATGTTTTGTCGGCGCGCTGGTTCTGGGGGATGAGGTTCTTCTTGGCGCGGTGCCGATGGAAGATATGGATCTGCTTTTGTCGCCCAGCCGACAAAGTATTGTGGTCAATCCAAGCAGTCCGAATATTCCGCACGCCAGGGTTAAATAGCTAACAACGAACATCAATCATGTTGTGATAGTATGCGCATATGATGAAAACATCATCAGGAGGTCTTCATGTCAAATATTGTCACTGTTCCTAAAAAAGCCACCAATATCACCCTTTCCGCCGATGTGTTGAACGAGGCGAAGGCTTTGGGGATCAACATTTCCCTTGCTTGTGACCGGTTTTTGCGCGAATTGGTCAAGAGTGAACAGGAGCGGCGCTGGCAGTCCGAAAATGCTGAATTTATCGCAGCCTATAATGCAGATGTGTCTCGTGAGGGGCTGCCGCTTGAGGCTTGGCGCTCATTCTGACATGGCGCGCTTTGATGTTTTTCGCAATAGTGGCACTCATGCCGCCGATGTGCCTTTTTTGCTGGATGTGCAAAGTGATTTGCTGCATGGCCTGGAAACCCGGGTAGTCGTACCCTTGCGCCGCCGCGACCGGTTTCCTGCCAGCCAGATTCCGATGCGCTTGATGCCCGTTTTCATGATCGAAGGTATCGACTGCCTGCTGGAAACGCCCAAGTTGGCCGCAGTGCCCTTGCGCCTGTTCAAGCAACCGGTGCAATCGCTGGCCAGCGAACAGGTGGTCATCAACACCGCGCTGGACTTTCTGTTTCAGGGGTTTTGAGCAGCAAGCGTAGCCCGGATGGAATGCAATGGAATCCGGGGCTTTTTCGGGCGCGCCCAGTGATTTCCCGGACTTCGCTCCGCTTCATCCGGGCTACTGTTGTTTCAAAAGCAACCTACAGGGAATGAGCTACTTTGAATGGCGAAAATAAAAGTAAATCCTCACTAGCCCCCCTTTTCAAGGTGGGGAAACACCCTCTTTGAAAAATGTGGGGGAGCGAAGCGGAGGGGGATTGGGTGTTGTTTCATCTTAACTGGGCGATCGCCATACGATGTTACCCGCCAATGTAATCAGCGCGCTGCAAATTCTTTCCAACTCCGGAAAGCCTCAGGGCGTGCTGACTTCGGATGCGCCCAAGCCTGTCACTAATCTTGAGCCCGGGCAGCAGTTGCAGGGTTCGGTTCAGGAAAAACTCAGCGAGGGATTGTTCAAGGTGCAGGTTGCCGGGCAGACTTTGCAGATGCGCTTGCCCGGTAATATCAAGGCGGGCGATACGATCAAGCTGGAAGTGCTTTCGCTGCAGCCGCGCATTACTTTTGGCATCGTCGCTTCGACCAATCCGCTTTCCACCCCCGAGCAAATCGGTTCGACTGCGCGCATGCTTTCCAATCTGGCGGAACGCCCGATCGAACGACCGATTGTCCAGCAGTCCGGCAACAAGGCGGTCTGGGAGACGGGGCAGCAGATGCCGGATACCAAGGTGCTGGCCGGGGCACTGCGCGAGACGCTGGGCAAGAGCGGCCTGTTTTACGAGTCGCACCAGGCGCAGTGGATACGCGGCGAGCGCAGTATCAACCAGTTGCGCGAGGAGCCGCAGAACTTGTTGACCGGGAAGGGCGCACAGCTGCTGCCCAACGCGCAATACGTTGTTGGAGCAAGAGTTCCAGCAGCTCTGGCGGGAGCAGCCGCGAATCAAGCTGGAACTACCGCGAATCAAGTTGCGTACAATAAGGCGGGTGCTGTGCAGATGCAGGCAAGTGCTCCCGAATCGTTTAAGTCTGTCACCGAGCAAAATGTATCCGAGAAGGCAGCCGCCGCGCAGTCGAACCCGGCGGCACAAGCCAAGCCCGGCGGTGATGCCGCCCAGCCGATCGCCAAGGAGCTGGTGCAAATGGTGCAGCAGCAGTTGCACACGCTGGAGCAGCATCATCTGGTGTGGATGGGGCAGGTCTGGCCCGGCCAGCAGATGCAGTGGGAAATTCAGGGGCAGCCGGAGCATCAGGCGCGGCAGCAGGATGAGCGCCAGTGGAGCACCGAGATGGAGCTGACTTTGCCCAGTCTGGGCGGTGTCCATGCGCGCCTGGTGTTCGCCGAAAGCGGGCTGCGGGTGATGTTGCGCGCAACGGAGCCGGCGACCGCGCATTTGTTCCATAGCGCCCTGCCCAGGCTGAAGAATTCGCTGGCCGATGCGGGCATCCCGCTGGTCAACGCCGTAGTGGAAAAGCCATGAAACCCAATAATCTTTTGCCGCAGCAGGTCGCCGTCGCCTTGACCTACGGCAAGGGACAGGGCGGCAAGAGCCAGGGCGGCGCGCCGCAGGTGGTCGCCAAAGGGCGCGGCATGATGGCGCAGGCAATCATTGAGCGCGCCAAGCAAAACAATGTCTATGTGCATGAGTCCGAGGATCTGGTCGGGCTGTTGATGCAGGTGGAACTTGACCAGGAAATCCCGCCGCAACTTTATCTCGCTGTCGCCGAACTGCTGGCTTGGCTGTATAAGCTGGAACATGCGGAAACGCCCGCTATCCTGCCTCCGGCAAGACGGTAGCGCCCTTTTACTTATCAGGTGTGGCGGATTTTGTTATCATGCGCGCCGACTCTCGTTACCCCGAAGCCAGACCGCGAAAAACCGTCGTTTGGCATGACATTCTGAATTGAAGTTTAGTTAATGCACGAAAATATCCCGTTAACCATCGAAAGGCTTGCCGGCGAGCAGGAGAGTGAATGCCGCGTAACTTCCCCGCAGCAAATACAGTCCTTGTTGCGCGATATGTCGGAAATCGGGGCGCTTGCCGCGCTGTATTACGATGGCGTGAAGGAATTCATCATGACGTCGCTGCTGGATGTCGGCGATAAAGGGTTGTGGGTGGAGCAGGGCGTGGATGCGCCCAAAAACCGGCGCATTGCGGAAAGCCAGCGCCTCACTCTGGTCAGTGCGCATAACCAGGTGAAGATTCAATTTGTGGTCGATAGTATCCGCGCGGTGACGCACCAGGGCTACCCGGCTTTTTACCTGCCTTTTCCGGCCATCCTCTACCGCATTCAACGCCGCGAATATTACCGGCTCTCGCTGTTCCCTTCCGAGCGCCTGACTTGTGTGATTCCCATTGCGCAACCGCCGTTGAGCGGGCTGTTCGATGTGCCGGTGATGGATATCAGCGGCGGCGGGGTGAGGCTGTTTTATACTGCGGACGATATCGAGTTTGTGCTGGGGCAGGTTTATGAGAATTGCCAGATCAATTTGCCGGAAACGGGCAAGATCAGCGCGACGCTGGAGGTTAAAAATCTGGTTACGATATCCGCGCAGAACGGGCAAACGATCCATCGGGTGGGGTGCGAGTTCAAGAATGTCGATATCTCTTCCGGAATTCTGCTGCAACGCTATGTGACCAAGGTGCAGCGCTTGAGGGCTGCCGCATGAGTGATGTTTTACCCTTGGGAAATGCAGAATTAATCCGCGTTTCCTTAGTGCGTAGTAAACTTAAAGATATTTGCAACCAACCAGCGCACCGGGGACACGCTTATTTATCATGCAAGAAAACGTTCCACTCACTATAGAAAGACTTTCCGATCGCCAGGAGAGTGAATGCCGCATTTCTTCCGCGCGCCAGATTCAGTCCTTGTTGCGCGGTATCGCGGAAGACGGGGCGCGTGTCGCGCTGTATTACGATGGCATCAAGGATTTCATCATGACTTCGGTGCTGGATGTCGGCGAGAAGGGCTATTGGGTGGAGCAGGGCACAGATGCGGCCAAAAACCGGCGCATCGCCGAAAGCAAACGTCTCACTTTGGTCAGCGTGCATAACCACGTCAAGATTCAATTTGCAGTCGGCGCCATCCGCGAGCTCGCGCACCAGAATTATCCCGCTTTTTACATGCCGTTTCCGGCCCACCTTTGCCGCATCCAGCGCCGCGAGTATTTCCGGCTTTCGATCCCGCTTTCCGAACGCCTGCGTTGCATTATCCCTACCGGCAAGGTGGAGGTGGGGCAAATAGAGGTGCCCATCATGGACATCAGCGGCGGCGGGGTCAGGTTGTCGTATGTGGAAGATGCCGTTGAGTTTGTGATAGGGCAGACTTATGCCGGTTGCCAGATCGACTTGCCGGAAGTGGGCAAGATCAGCGTTACGCTCATGGTGAAAAGCGTGGTTTCAATGTCTCCCAAGCCCGGCCAAACGATCCGGCGCGTGGGCTGCGAATTCAAGACTCTCGACAATGTTTCCAGTGTGTTGTTGCAACGGTATGTGACCAACATGCAACGCTTGAAAAACGATCCCCAGTAGGCGCGCAGGGTCAAAGCAGCTTGCCGATTTCATGCCTGAGCAATTCTTCCGTAACGACACCCGCGTGGAAATAGCTGATCTTGCCGTTCTTGTCGATAAAGAACGTGGTGGGCATGCCGTACAGGCCGTAGGCGTCTTTGATTTTGCCGGTCCGATCCAATCCAGCAGGTATAGTCAGGCCTGATTTCTTCATGAATTCTTTTGCCTTTTTTTCCGTATCATCGACGGCAATGCCCAGAAACGCTACCGGCTGAGATGCATATTCGCCGAATACTTTTTCAATGTGAGGCGTTTCTTCGCCGCAGGAGACGCACCATGAGGCGAAGAAGTTGATTACGACCACTTTGCCTTTTTGCGCACTTAACTGAAATTCGCCGCCATCAAAGAGCGCCACATTGAAATCGGGCGCATTTTCTATTGCGGCTTTGGGCTCTGTCGTGTTGCCGCTGCATCCCAGCATAAACAAAAAGCTGCCCAGCAGCAGCGCGAGCAGAAAACGGCGGGGTTGGGGTTCAGGTTTTAGCATCGCTTCCTTAGTCACTTGCAAGTTAAATCATGTCAAAACGTGACAAGATTTTTTCAACGAAACCGTAGGGTGGACTCCGCCCACCATGTCGGGCAAAGCCCGACCTACATTTTTGGTTACGGCTCGTCCAGCGCTACGGTTAATGCTTATGCCCGCCATGCCCGGAATGATCCATAGCCCCGCGCTCTTCCATGCCTTCCATCTTGCCGGAGCGGACGATTGCGGTGGCTGCAATTTTTTCGCCATTGCCGAAAATGAAGGTCATGGGAACCTGGTCGCCGCTGGCGAGGGGTTTTTTTACATCCATCAGCATGAGGTGCAAGCCGCCTTGTTGCAGCAATACCGAGGCGTTGGCGGGAATGGCCAACTCTTTCTGGTGATCCATGCGTGCCACGTTCCCCTGAATCACGCTGCGGTGAATTTCGATCTTGCCGAAGGCGGGGCTGGTAACGCCGGTGAGCACTTGTTGTTGCTTGCCGGTGTTCTTTATCTCCAGATAAGCGGCCATCACCTTGACGCCGGGTGGCGCGGTCGGCATCCAGGCATCTTTGACCTGGATATCGCCGTTTGCCCAGGCATTTGAGGCGAGGAAACCGAGCGTCAGCGCGGCCAATACTTGCGAAAAAATCTTGATCATTTTTTTACCCTTTCATTGTAGAACGTGCGAATTTTCAAAAACACCCCGGCAATTTCTTGGGGAAGCTGGGGTGGCGGAAACCGGCCATACAGTCTGCCCTGCGGGTCGACGAGAAAGACGGTCGAGTTGTGCGTCACCTGGTAGTCATCCCCGGAGGCCTGCGCTTCTTTGGGGTGGATGGTGTACAGGGCGCTCATTTGCCGGGAAAACGCTTCCAGTTGCGCGAGTTCTCCGGTGACACCGGTGATCTTGCTGCTGAAATAGGAGGCGTATTCTTTGACCAGCTCCGGCGTATCGCGTTTCGGATCAACTGAAATAAAAATGCCTTGTATCTCCTGATAAGCGGCCGGGTCTTTTTCGATGAGATTGAACGTTTTTCCCAATACCCCCATGGTGAGCGGGCAGACATCGGGGCAGTTTATGTAGCCGAAGAAAATAAAACTCCACTTCCCCTTCAGGTCATCCGGGCCCAGTGTTTTGTTGCCACCGCCGATCAATTTGAAATCTGTCAATTTCTTCGCTTCCCAGAAGAGGTAGTCCTCGATCTCCTCGGGGGGCTTAACGGCGGGTTCTTTGCCCGGCCGCGCGCCGATAAAGGCGGCGGCAGCCACGGCGATGGCTACCGCCACGATCAGCAGAATTGCAAGGCTCTTTCTGTTCAGAGCCCCACGCTGTTTATTCATTTGTGGCCCTTTTGGTTTGAAGCGGCTCTTCGCCGCCGGTTAATTCTTGCTGGTTTTTTTGCACGGTGCCATACAGAAACAGGCCTACCCCGATCGCGCTGATAATCACATAAAAAATATCCAGCTCAAAACCGATCACCCTTGCCAATAGCGCGGTGACGGCGCCCAGGCAGGCCAGCATGCCGCCGAGAACCTGCTTCTTGATCCCCTTGGGTGGCGCGATCACAGCACAAACCCGAGAACAAACGCCTTGTAATGCCGCATCAGGCCGGTCATGTTCATGGCGGCAAGGATAAACAAAATTGTGGCGCAAAGGTTTTTTATCAACACTGCGTTGCGTATGACGGCTTTCTGCTTTCTGGCCAACAGGATCAGCGCAATTGCCGTCATGCACAGGGCGATGGTGGTTCCGAGCCCGTAAAAAAACGCCAGATACCAGCCTTCAACCGCAGTGCTCCGCTGGGATGCCAGTCCCATGATATCGGAGAGCATCGGAGTGATGCACGGGGAATAGATGATGGCGAGCGTCATTCCGATAAACAGAGCCAGGATGTTCACCATTAGAGGCCGGTGCAGTTTGCCCAGAATGGGCAGGCGATCCATCAGTAAAATATACAGGCCCACCAGCAGGAAAAACACGCCGGAAACTACCCGCAATGGGCTGATACTATGGATCAGAGGCCGGCTGATATCCAAGGCGGAGGCGATGAGCAGGGAATAAAAAACTGTGAAGCCAATTCCGTAAGCGATGCAGGGAAGCAGTATCCAGCGGCGAATTTCCGGAGCGGCATGCTTGGCTGGCGTCGCAAAGTATATGCCGACAATAAAGGCGATAAAAAAGGGGCTGATTTGCAGGATGCAAACCTGCCAGATCGAAAAAAACGCGGAAAACCCTCCCCACAATGCGGCGGCGCCTCCTATAGACATTAAATGATCTCCTCAACCCATCGCTGGAATTCTTGCGGTTTCTCCGCGATGTTTCCATAAAAAGCGCGTTTCACAATGCCGTTTTTGTCGATAAAAAAAGTGGTCGGCGGCGAGCTCACGCCATAGTCATTGGCAATTTTGTCGCCCTTGTCATAACCGGCTGGGAAGGGCACTTGCCATTTCTCGACAAATTTTTCAAATTTTGACCGGGAATCCTGAACGCCGATCATCAAAAATGCTATCTCGCCGTTATTGTGTTTCGCGTAGGCCTGTTTCATGAACGGCATGGATTGGTTGGAGCAGGGACACCAGGAGGACATGAAGGTGATAACCAGCCCTTTTCCGGCATATTGCTCCAGTTGGCTTTGCTTGCCGCCGATCAGTTCGAGGGTGAAGGGCACGGCTTTTGCGCCAACCTGCAGCAGCGGCTTGCTTTCCTCACCGCAACCGGAGAGCAAGGCCAGACTGAAAAAAGCAGCGCAGAGATTTTTAAAGCAGCTTATCCAGTTCATGTTTCAGCAATTCCTCTGTTACGGCACCGGAGTGGAAGTAGTTGATAACGCCTTGCTTGTCTATGAAGTAAGTGGTGGGTATACCATACAAGCCAAAGGATTTTTGAACCTCTGACGTTTTATCCAGACCTACCGGAAAATTGACCTCATATTTTACTATGAAATCCTTCATCTTCTCCTCGGTATCGTCGACGGCGATTCCCAGAAACACCACGCCTTTGGGTCCATATTCACGGGCAATTTTTACCAGGACAGGCATTTCTTCCCTGCATGGCAAACACCAGGATGCAAAGAAATTGATCAGGACGGGCTTCCCTTTGTATGCGCTGAACTGAAAGCTTTTTCCTTCAAGGAGCGCGAGCGTAAAATTGGGGGCTTGTTCCTTTTTATCGGCAGGGGCGGATTGTGACGGAAGCGCATTTTCTGAATTTCCCCGCGTAATCAGGGCAGCGGCAACGGCAATGGCAAGCACCAAACCGGCGCCGGCGAGAATAATGAGCAGTTTGTAGGTTTTAGTGTTCAACAGGGTCTCCTTCAGATAAAGCGGGTATGGGCAGTTTCCATTGGAAAGTTCTCATTCCCAGTCCCGGCAGGCGCATTTTAATTTCCATGTCAGTCGCTTGGTCGGTGTCAATATTGGGAAAAACGAGAACCCCTTGATTATGGTGGCGCTGGCCGTCCTCATAAAGCACTTTCCAGGCGTTTGCGCTTTGCCCGGAGCCGTTATTGACGTGCAGCGTCACCAGTTGCGAAAAATCCCACGGAGGAACCGATCCTTGGTGAGTATTGACATAAACGACAAAAAAAGCGGCTTGCCTATCTGTCGGCGCGCTGCGTACCCCCAGATAGGGCAACAGTTTACGGTGTTCCTGGGGTATATAAATCAAATCCAGAAACAGGTCGCTTTCTCCGAAATCGCTTCTCCATAAGTGGAGTTTGACGAACTTCATGATCTTCTCGGGAAGCACCGTGGGCACATTGCTCAAATAATTGCTTTGCAGATAACGTGTGATGGTCTCGGCATGGCGATCCGTGATTCCCGCCCGGTCAGATGCCTTCATGCGCGTCATCACCGCTTCCCATTCCGCTGCGGTTCTAGGTTTTTTTTCGATGACATCTTTGCCGTGGCATTTCCGGGTGCAGGTATCCAGATAGAGGCGTTTGATTTCGCCGGAAGACAATTTATCGACCATGCCGTACTTGTACATAGTCAGTCTTGCCGCGTTATTGAGCCCATGGATCGCGTCGCCCGGGCCTTGTTCGGTCAGGTACAGGAATACGGCAAAAAGTGCGGCTACGCATAGCAACAAAAATACGGCAAGGCTGATAAGTAAGGACTTTGCTGATGATTTCATGTTTCACTTTGCATGCCGACCGAAGACGGGGACGCTTTCCCGGTAACGGCATGGCCTTTGTTTTATGGAAATTCTGGCAACTACTCAGGTGCTGCCGCTTTTCTCCTTCCCCCTTGCAGGGGGAAGGCAGGGATGGGGGTAGAAAGGTGGGGTATCAAAGACACTTTGCGATGATTCCACCCTCCCACCCCCATCCTAACCTTCCCCCTTACATGGGGAAGGGACTGGCGTTGTGGCTATTTTCGAGCATACTACTTCGATCTGAGTAGTTACGATTTAACTTGTCATTGGCTACAAATGAATTGATTGGCAGGCTGAGCAGAAAGTTACTCTTTTGCAGGTTTATTAAAAAACAACTTCTTAACGCCGATGTAGATGCCAAAAAACATCAGTAATATCCATGTAATCAACCCGGCCCACAGCAATACCCAATCCGAAGTGTCAAAGCTTCGCGTGTATTGGTAAACCTTGCCCTGAATTCGCTGCGAGGGGGTAATGCGGGCATCGTCACCATATTTACCGATGAAATAATCCATGATCTGCTGCTTGTTCATGCCCTTGCTGATCATTTCGCCCACTTCATTCTTCCACTCCAAGCCGCAGGTCATGTTGCAGTCCTCCAAGACTAGCGGGCATTCGCAGGGGCAGGCGAGATCCTTGACTACTTCGTTGATGGTCAGCGCAAAGGCGCTGGAGGGCGCGGCGGCATAAGCGACTGCCATGCATAAACAAAAGGGCAGAAATATCTGGCGCAGGTTAAGTCGCGTATTCATATTGACTTGCCTCGCTTTTTATTGCGCGAACGGATGAACCAGAAAGCTACCGCCGCAATGCACAACACGCCCGCCCCGAAGAACGCGTAGATGATCGTTTTAATACTCCTCTGGGCTTCATAAGGTGCGCTCTGCGTCTGCGGGGTGCGCATGGCGGTGTACTTGATATCGACCGATGGATTGGGGTCGCTCTTCAGGTAGGCGATTTTAAATGCGTTTTCCTGGCCTTGGGCAATGCCTTCAAACTTGTAGACGAAATGGTTGAACCCTTTAATGACGCTGATCGCGTCGCTTTTTCCCGAGTGGGTAGCATTGCCCGGCGGCGTTACGTTGAAATCAGTGCTGCGCAAGGGTTGCTGAATATCAACTTCCAGGGTTTTAACCGGGTGATTGGACTTGATCAAATAGGTCAAATCCTTTTTCTCTGTTTCGATGTCCAGCCGTGGCGTATGGAAGCTGAGATAAAAATTTGGATAGGGCAGCAGCAGGCTTACCTCGTCGTGGTCGCCCCGGTTGATTGTCCGGTAGAGCTGGCAAAAATGCTGCCCTTCATGCGATAGGCTGCAAGCGTCGCTGATGACCGAGCCCTTGGGGATGAGGAAACTGGTCTTGATGGGATAAGTTGGAACCTCTTCAAATTTGCCGTCATAAATGGCCAGTACGCTCGGGTCGTCATACTCCGGCATGATGGCCACTTTCATGCGGCCTATCGACAGGTTTTCCGTAGGCGCGCCAGATTTCAGCGTATTCCCGCCCTCACCGCCGCAACCTGAGTTGAGGATCGCGAGAATAGGAATAAGGGTGAAAATTTTAAGGTATCTTGCCGTGTTCATGTGTGGGTGATCCTGTAGCTTGAATTCGGTGCGTTTGCTGCCGTCATCGAAATGACCATGGGTATGGGTTGCTTGCTCCATCCTCGCGGGATGCATTATAGCCTTAACGGGAGCTGTATTTTGACGTGGATGGCGATATGCGCATCTCGTGTCGATGCCGACAGCACGTTACCCGCGCCGCCACAAATGCATCCCGATCATCACGCCCATTGCACTCAACGCTACCACGTAATGCGCCGGCGCCAAAGGATCGAGCGGCAGCATCAGGCTCACTATCACCGGAGTGAGCCCGCCGAACACCGCATAGGCCACATTGTAGGAAAATGACAATCCGGAAAAGCGCACCACCGGGGGAAAAGCCTTGACTGCGACGCTTGGCACCACGCCGATCACGCCGACAAAAAAACCGCACAGGGCATACATTCCATTGATGTTCTGCGGCGCGACCGATATCTGCTGGTAGAACAGCGCCGAAGTGGCGCCCAACATCGTGCAGCCGGCCATCAGTACCCGCCCCGCGCCGTAACGGTCAGCCAGCGCACCGAAGGCCACGCAGCCCAAACTCAGGAACAAGGTCGCGATGCTGTTCGCCTGCAAGGCGGTGGCGGCTGAAATTCCATAGAGTTTTTGCACCAGCGTCGGGGTCATCAATATCATCACCACCACCGCTGCGGACAGCAGCCAGGTCATCAGCATGGTCAGGATCACGGCGGGGCGGTGTTCGCGCAATACCGTTTTCAGCGGCAATTCGTCTGCCAGCGCCTGGCGCGCCTGCATCTCCTTGAATACCGGTGTTTCATGCAGCCACTGGCGCAGCCAGACAGACAGCAAGCCAAAGACACCGCCGATAATGAATGGCACGCGCCAGCCTTCCGCGAGCAATTCGGCGGGCGCATACAGCTTGTTGACTGCGGTCGCCACCAGCGAGCCGAGCAGGATTCCGCCGGTCAGCCCGGCGGTCAGCGTGCCGCAGGCAAAGCCGACATGGCGCGGCGGCACATGTTCGGAGACGAATACCCAGGCACCTGGCACTTCCCCGCCAATCGCCGCCCCTTGCAGCACGCGCAGGGCGAGCAGCAGCAGCGGTGCCCAGATGCCGATGACGGCATAGGTCGGCAGCAGGCCGATCGCCAGCGTCGGCACGGACATCAGGAAAATACTCAACATGAACATGCGCTTGCGACCCAGCATATCGCCGAAGTGCGCCATCACGATGCCGCCCAGCGGCCGCGCCAAATAACCTGCTGCAAAAATACCGAAAGTCTGCAACTGGCGCAGCCAGTCCGGCATGTCGGGCGGAAAGAATAGCTGCCCGATCACTACCGCGAAGAACACGAAAATGATGAAGTCGTAAAACTCCAGCGCACCACCCAGCGCGGCTAACACCAGCGTCCGGTAATCATTGCGGCTCAGTCTATGCATAATATTTGTTCCATGTTCTGGCTGATCCGGCTTGAAGCCAATCAATATGCGGAGTTTATGTGATACGAGCCGTCACGACCAGCGCCTGGCAATACCGATGCAATCCCTGCAACCCGGGCGTGTCTATAAAAATTTGCGCCTCCCCATCTTTTTATGGATAATGCGCGCCCCGTGAGTGCGTACACCCGCCGCACCGATACATCGCAAGGAAAAAAATGAAAGCAGATATTCACCCGAATTACCAGGAAATCACCGTGACGTGCAGTTGCGGCAACAGCTTCAAGACTAAGTCAGTTATGAGCAAGCCGGAACTGAAGGTCGAAGTTTGCTCCGAATGTCACCCGTTCTATACCGGTACACAGAAGATCGTCGATACCGCTGGTCGTATCGATAAATTCCGCCAGAAATATGGCACCAAAGCTGCTGCGTAGAAAACTTGCGCAACTGTTTAATAAAAAAGGCAGCTTTGCTGCCTTTTTTATTTGGATCGGCGACAATGCCATCCGATACTACAATATCGAACAGGAGCTGACATGCGACTTTTGACTATTGCCCTTGTCTTGGCCATTTTGCCGCTGGCCGGCTGCGCGCCGAATCCGGTGACCGGACAAAGCGATTTTGTGATGATGTCGGAAAGCCAGGAAATCGCCCTCGGACGCCAATACAACGAGGAGGTGATCGGCAAGCAATACCAGGTTTACGAATCAAAGGTGTTGCAGGATTACGTCAACCGCGTCGGCCAGAAGCTCGCAAAAAATAGTCATCGCCCCAACCTGCAATATCACTTTGCCGTACTGGATTCTCCCGAAATTAATGCCTTCGCGCTGCCCGGCGGCTATGTCTATGTCACGCGCGGCATCATGGCCTATCTCAATAGCGAGGCGGAACTGGCTGCCGTGGTGGGGCATGAAATCGGCCACGTCACGTCACGCCACGGCGTGCGCCAGCAAAGCGCCGCACAAGCCGCGAATATCGGGCTGGCGGTCGCTTCGATCTTCGTGCCTGAACTGGGCTCCAATGCCGGGCAAAACTTGGCCAACATTCTCGGTGGCGCGTTGCTGTCCGGCTACGGGCGCGAACACGAGCTCGAAGCCGACCGTTTGGGCGCGCAATATCTGGCGCGTTCCGATTACGACCCGCAAGCCATTATCAAGGTTCTCGGGGTATTGAAAAACCAGGAATTGAAGGATGCGGAGCTGGCCAAGCAGGAAGGGCGCGAGCCGCGTCGCTACTCCGGCCTGTTCTCCACGCATCCGGACAACGACACGCGCCTGAAGCAGGTGGTCGGTGAGGCGGACAAGCTGGCGCCCGCCTCGCCATTTGAAGGCCGCAGCGAATTTCTCGCTGCCATCGACGGCTTGGTGTTCAACGATAATACCGATCAGGGTGTGGTGCGCAACAACCGTTTTTACCACGGAGAGCTGGGCATTGCGCTGCAACTCCCGGAAACCTGGCAGGTGCATAACCAACCCGAAGCGCTGGTTGCCGTCAGCCCCGGCGGCGAGGCCATGCTGCAAATGAAAATGGATCAGAAACCGCGCGGCACCCCGGTTGAATACGCGCGCCGTCTGGTCGGTTCAAGCGCGAATATTCAGCGCCTCGATCTCGACGGCCTGCCCGCCGCGACTTTCGAATTGCCTAACGTGATGGGCGGTGTGATCTACCACAATAAAAGCGCCTACATCCTGCAAGCGCAGGCCAAGGCGCGCGGCGGCCTGAATGCGCACCGCAATCAAATTTTTGATACGGTGCGCAGCTTCCATGCAATTACCGCAGCCGAACGCAAGCTGGTCAAGCCGCTCGGCATCCGCATCATCACTGCGCGGCAGGGCGATACCTACGCCAGGCTCGCGCAAAACTCGCCGCTCGGCAAGTCGGCGGAAAGCTACCTGCGCCTGATCAACGCGCAATACCCGGGCGGCGAACTGCAGGCGGGGCAACGCGTCAAGATCATCGATTGATTGCTCTATATCTCTTGGAGCGGCTCTAATCTCAATAACTTAATACTTGAGTTAATTGCTTGGATTATTTTGGCGTTGACAACAAAAGTTGGTGTGCTATATTTCGCCCGCCATCCAATAAGGAGCTATAAAGCTGCATGGGTAGCCGTATGCGATACCAAGCCATCTGGTGTGGTGTATGAGTTGTACCGTGCAGGCTGTTGCTGGCTTGTACTTAAAAATAATAAAAAACAAAATAATAATAACGCGTATCAGTTCGCCTTTATTTTCAAATCCACAGAAGTAAAAAATCGAAAGGAGTTATGACATGAGATTGCTCGCAGTCACCGTTTCCCTTGGGGCGGCTTTGCTGGTCACAATGACAGCGCCCAGCTACGCGGCTGGTGGAGATGCGATTTTTAAGAAGAGTTGCGCCAGTTGCCATTACACCGATGGTCCAGCGAAAGAAAAAACGATAGCGGATCAATTGGCAAAGAAGGGGCCGGAACTATTTTATGCCGGCAGTAAATTCCAGAAGGATTGGCTCACGGCGTGGCTGCAGGCTCCCAAGCCGATTCGCCCGATGAAATATAACTCGCTCACCGACAAGAACGCGGGTGATCATCCCAAGATGTCTGCTGGAGATGCGGCTGCAGTTTCGGAATTCCTGATGGGGCTGACCTCGAAGGAAGTCAAGGCGGGCGTGATCAAGGCGGGCAGTAACGTGCAGGGCAAGAATATTTTTGCCAAGAAAATGCCATGTAGCGGATGTCACGAATACTCGGATAAGGGCGCAGTACGCGGTGGGAAGAGCGGACCTTCCTTGGTTGGAGCCAGCAAGCGCTTGAATCCTGATTGGATTTACGCCTATATGGCAAACATCAAAGCATTCAAACCGGTTCGGGATATGCCGGACTTTGGCAGCGTGCTTAATCCGAAAGACCTGGAGAACGTAGCTGCGTATGTGGCTTCTTTCGAGTAATGCGAACGAATGGAGGATAAACTCATGTCGAGATTTGTAATAGTAGCAGCTACGGTGTTTGGCTTGGTTATGGGTGCAGCAGGCTCAGCGCAAGCAGCAGATACAAAAGAGATATTTGATTTTTATTGCGCCCAGTGCCACGGAACCGCAGGAGATGGCAAGGGTGTTAACGTCACCAAGGATTTTGCCACCGATCCGCGTAATTTCACCAACAAGGAAGATATGGCCAAGCGTACCGATGAAGATATCAAGACGGTCATCAGGGATGGCGGCCCCGCCATCAGTAAGTCGCCTTTGATGCCGCCTTGGGGAGCTACTCTCAGTGCAGCGGATGTGGACGGGCTGCTGGCCTATATCCGCAAACTGGCCAAATAGGATAGAGGACGCGTGGCCTGAATGAAAAAATACCTGAACAAAAAATATCTTGCTGACGGGCTTATTTTTTCCGGGATGATGATAAATGTCATCTTCAGTTGCCTGATCTTGTATTACTTTGTCTTATAAGAAGCTAGACGATATCCCAAGGGGGAGGTTTCTTCCCCTTGGGGTGGTTTTGTGTCCGCAACAAGCAGGTAAATCGCTGATAGAAGGGGTGGAGTATGAGCGCAAATGCAACACATGAGGTGGACGGCGAGAATCCGAACGACAAGTTTATCGATGCCACCGGGTTCTACCATAATCCGATACCAGAAGAGAGTGAAAAATCGAAGTACCCTTGGGCGGGGCCGGCTTTTTTTGTGGCGACCCTGATTGCATTGATTGTTTTTTTTACGTGGTTTTTGAGGGCGTAACGACATGAAAGATTATTTTTTACCATTCGTCGGTGCGTTTGTTGTCTTTGGCGCCGTATTTTTTGGTTTGGATTTCGCCATGATGCATCTTCAGGGGTTGACGCTGACGTTTAACCATTAAGTGATTGGTTGCCTTCGCTTGAGGAGGTGCTTCCTTAATGTTTATGGTGCAAGCGTGCCTGGAACCGGACTGGCCTTTCTAATACGGTATATCGAAAAAATCGGGAGTAAATCTTGCTAACAAGAAATAATATAAGATTAATCGGCGGGGCATTTTTATTGGCGGTTTTCGCCATGTTTATGCTGCCTGCCTTCACGCCTGTCGCGAACGCATCCGAGGCAGCAGCGTCTGCGGTCGCGCCTGCGGCTGCTGAAGCGCCTGCCGCAGCGACAGCATCCGCAGCGGCACCCGCCGCACCCGCACCTGCACACGCTGCTGCTGCGGCCAAGGCAGATGCCGCTCCAGATGCGGCGGCGGGGGTTTCCATCCCCGTGCCAAAATTGACCGAGGCGGATTACCCCAAGATTCAAGGGGTGAATTCACGGGTGGCAGTATGGCTGGTAGCGCAGTTGCATCTGTGGTTTGGTGCGTTTGTCGTGGCGGTACCGATGTTTGTGTTCATCATCGAGGCCATCGGTATGTGGACACGGGATGAGCGCTATGATAACATGGCTTACGAGTTCATCAAGGTCAGTATCACCGCCTACTCGCTCACCGCGCTTCTGGGCGGCTTGCTATCCTTCGGTCTGATCCTGTTCTACCCGGATTTATTCAAATATATGGCCGCAGTCTTCAAGGAAAGCATGTGGGCGTATGCGCTGCTGTTCTTTGCCGAGAGCGCGGTCTTGTATATTTATTATTATGGCTGGCACTGGCTCCAGGGTGGCAACAAGAAGTGGGTACACCTGACTTTTGGTTTGCTGCTCAATGCGGTCGGTTGCTTGCTGATGTTCCTGGCCAACGCATGGACGACTTTCATGATGAGCCCGGCGGGCCTGGATCCGGCGGGTGTGTTCCATGGCGATACCTGGGCTGCGCTTCACAACTTCCTGTGGAATCCGATCAACATACACCGGGTGGTCGCCAACGTGGCTTATGGCGGTTCGGTTGTGGGTGCCTATGCCGCCTTCAAGTTTCTTAGCGCCAAAAATGCAAAAGAGCGCGCCCACTATGACTGGATGGGTTACAACGCCAACTTCATCGCGATAGCGGCGCTGTTGCCGTTGCCTTTCGCGGGCTACTATCTCACCGCAGAAATATATGCCTATAGCCAGCAAATGGGTATCACCCTGATGGGCGGCGCGTTTGCCTGGCTGTTCATCATCCAGGCCGTACTGATCGGCGCCCTGTTCCTGTCGGCCAACTATTATCTCTGGTGTGGTATAGGGCGCAGCGATGGCGCTTATCGCTACAACCCCAAGATCAAATATATCGCCATTGTCCTGGTGGCTGCTTTCCTGGTGTGGTTCACGCCGCACACGCTGGTGCTGACCAATTCAGAACTCAAGAGCTTGGGCGGACCGTACCACCAATATCTGGGGGTGTTCGGCATCATGCCGGCCAAAAACACGGCGGTGAACTTTTTGCTTTTGGGCACTTTCTTGAGTTTCCTGTATTACCGGCGCGCCAATAAAATTGCTACCGTTTCCTGGGTCAAAGCAGGCAACGCGGCGCAGATCGCCCTGTTTGTTACGGCCGCACTCAACATCCTGGTGCTGGGTATCTATTACGGTTATTTCACCAATACGGTGTACAAGGTTGCGGCCTCCATACCGCAGGTTCTGACCACCTTGGTTGTCATCATTCTCAGCTTGGTGCTTGACTCGTTCATGTACAAGGGTGCGAAGGAAGTGGCGCCGCTGCACTGGGGGCGTATGCCCAACCGTTCGCAGTACGCGCTGTTTCTGCTGGCGGTGTCCTTCACCTGGCTGATGGGGCTGATGGGCTATGTCCGTTCTGCCATCCGCCAGCACTGGCATGTGTCCAACGTATTCCGCGATAATTCTCCGGATGCCTTTACGCCGGATCTGGGTTATGCGGCCAACATCGTATCGACTGGTACGCTCATATTCATGGCCATGGTCATCTTTGTGTTCTGGTTGAGCACGATCAGTGGCAAACATGTGGTTGCAAAAGGTTATTGGAAGGAACAAGCATGACCAATTTTCTTAAGGTTTCCATTTTCAGTATCTTGATGGTGGGTGCATTCTGGGGGTATTCGAATTTCGGCATCCCGACGATTAAACCCGCGCCGCCCCCCGTAGAGGAGAAGCTGGATCTCGGCGCGATGACTATGGATCAGTTCATCGCGCTGGGCGGCAAGATATATAACGGCAAGGGGACTTGTACGCTGTGCCATAACTCGATGGGCCGGGCGCCAATGCTCGACACGATCGGAGCGAAGGCAGATGAGCATATGAAGAGCCCCAATTACAAAGGTACGGCAAAAACGGTCGAGGAGTATATCCACGAGGCGATGGTTAAGCCTTCGGCCTATGTGGTTTCTGGATTTGGTAAAGCGGGAACCAACGATACCGAAAGCCCGATGCCGGACGTGACGGGTGGTGGGATCGGTCTGAACGAGGCCGAAGTTGCCGCTGTTATCGCCTATCTCCAGGACTCGGGTGGTGCCGAAGTGACGGTCGTTATTCCAGCCATGCCCGCCGCTGGTGCAGAGGCGCCAAAGGCAGAAGAAGCCGCTCCGCTAAAAACGGCTGAAGAGGTCATCGCCAAGTATACCTGTGGCATGTGCCATAAAATTCTGGATCAGACTGGCGCGCTGGGGCCCGATCTGTCCAAGATTGGTGCAAAGCAGGGCAAGGAATATTTGCGCCAGGCGCTGCTCGATCCCGATGCGGTTATCGCAAAAGGATTTGCCGGGGGCATGATGCCTAAGACCTATGGGGAGCAATTGAAAGCGCAAGAGCTTGAGTTGCTGGTTAATTATATGGCAGGGTTGAAATAATCATGACAACACAGAAAAGACGCATTCCCCGTTTGTTGCAACTCGCCCTGGTCATACTGGGGGTATTTTTCAGCTTCATCCTGGTTTTCGACGTGATTCTGGGACAGTTGATCCCCAAGAGCCTGCTTACCATGTATATGGTGTTCGTGGTGGCCGGGGTTGTGATGGTATTTACTTTCACTGAGGAAGGGGCACAGGAGCTGGTGGGTCCCATCAAGGCTTTGGTCGAGGATCCCTCCAAGAAAATGCTGCGCAATGTGGTATTTGTGATTGTGCCGCTGCTGGCTGGCTACTACACCTACTCGAGTCTGATGCCCAGTTTCGAGGCACCGGTGGAGCTGCGCACCATCCACCCCGCGCCGCCCAACAAGTTTAAGGCGTATGGCAAGAGCTTTGACCTGACCAAGCTGGAAAATCCCTATCGCAAACTCGAGAAGGAAGATCTGGCAAAGTTTGCCGAGCTAGTCAAGGCGGGCGGCAATGTTTACATTCAAAACTGCCAGTATTGCCACGGCGACAAATTGGATGGCAAGGGACCTTATGCATCGGGTCTGAACCCCACGCCGCTCAATTTCCAGGACGTGGGCACCATCGCGCAGTTGCAGGAATCTTTCCTGTTCTGGCGTATCGCCACCGGCGGCCCGGGCTTGCCTGCTGAGGCAGCGCCGTGGATTTCATCCATGCCCATCTGGCAGAACTTCTTGACCGAGGATGAGATATGGAAAGTTATCCTGTACCTGTATGACTACACGGGCAGACGGCCAAGGTCGTGGGCAAATGAATAATCTGCGATTGGGAATAATTATGAGTTCTGTAAAAAAACTGGCTTTCCTAACCTTTTGTGCTGCGCTGTTTATGGCGGGGTCAGCCTCGGCGAAACCGGGTGCAGCCGACAAGGGCAAGATAATCTATGACAAACGCTGCACCTGGTGTCACGGTGCGGAGGGTGCGGGTGACGGTGCGGCCAAAGACCGTCTCAATCCGCCGCCACGGGATTTCACTTCCGGCAACTACAAGATCAAAACATCCGATTTTGCAGATATGACGCCCAATGATGACGACATCTATCGCATGATACGCGATGGTATGCCGGGCACCGCCATGCCGGGTTGGAGCGACTTGCTGAACGAGCAGGATATGTGGGACTTGGTGGCTTATGTCAAAACCTTTGCAGGTTTCGACAAGCCTCCTGCCAAGCAGGTCGACTTCGGCTCGCAGGTCAAAAGCTCTGCCGAGAGTATCGAGAAGGGCAAGAAGTTGTTCGAGGATGGCGACCGCTGCGTGGAATGTCATGGCAAGTCGGGCAAGGGCAGCGCCAGCAAGCGGCTCAAAGGAGATAACGGCGAGCGTACCTGGCCGCGCAATCTGACCAAGCCTTGGACTTTCCGTGGCAGCAATGATCCGAAGGACATCTTTACGCGGGTTTCTACCGGTATCCCTGGTACTGCGATGCCATCCTTCATCGATCCAGCGAGTAAAAAGAAGCTCACGACCGAAGAAATTTGGCATGTAGCTAACTATGTGGCGTCATTAGCCAAGACCGATAAACTGGTTAATGCGGAAAACACCGTGGTCAAGGCGGACATGGTGGAGGGCGAATTGCCCGCTACGCCGGAAGATGAACGCTGGGAAAAGTCTACCCCGACCACTTTCGCTCTGGTTCCGCAAATCATCGGCGAGGAGCGTTATTTCACGCCTTCCAATGACTCCATTACGGTGCGCGCGATGTATAACAGCAAGTCGATTGCGATGCTGCTGGAGTGGGATGACCGCACCAAGAGCATTCCGGGGGATGATAGCGCGGGTAAGCTGGCCGATGCGCCGATTGCGGAAGACGGCGTCGCGGTGCAACTGCCCGTCGTGATTCCCAAGGAAATGCAAAAGCCTTATTTCGGCATGGGAGATGACGCGCATCCGGTCAACATCTGGCACTGGAAGAGCGGCACTACTGAGGCGGCAGAAACTCTCGGTCTGATGACCAGCAAAGGTTTTAAGGCGATTGAGAAACGCGATGCGACCGGGGTCGGGCTCAAGGCCAAGGCGATTTATAGCGATGGTACCTGGAAGGCTCTGATAACCAGGCCGCTCACTACTTCCGCACCCGAGAAGGATATTCAGTTTGTCGAGGGTAAATTCATTCCGGTTGCTTTTGCCGCTTGGGATGGCAGCAATAATAGTGAGAAAGGCTCAAAGCACACCATGACTACCTGGTATTGGCTGTTGTTGAAGCCGGCTACCGGTTCCAAGCCTATTGTTCTGGCGTTGCTGGTCGCGGGACTGTTTGTGGCAGGGCTGTTGTGGTGGTCGCGTAGCGCTGCCAAGAAACCTGCGGCCTGATTCAGGGGGCCTCTGAAATTGTTACGCCAGCGAGGCCGGTGTCCAGTTTGTCGATAAGACTGGATTCCGGCCTGGTCGTAGGTCAGCCTGTCCTGAGCCTGTCCTAGGCTTGTCGAGGGGTCAGAATGACGGTGTTTGATTTTGTGAGGCGCATCTAGCAGGATGCAGTCAGTACAAGAAAAAGGTGATTACGTCACTTATTTGCTTACAGTGAAATAATCGCAGCGGCGAAGTTGGACGAGCGGCATTGCCAAGAAACTCGCAACCTGTTTATCCGCAAGGAGTGTGCTATGGAAAATGAATACGTCAGGCGCGGTGTAAAGACCAAATTGTTCGGCTTTATCATCATGGCCTTGGGTGTGCTGGATATCTTGCTGAACCTGCGCGGCGGGTTGCCCGCTTATGAAAAATTCATTTTTCTCATTTTATTTGGGGCTTGCGTGTTCGCCATAGGTGCGGTTCGCAGCGGGAAACAGGTGTCTGACGGACAGGGCATTCAGGCTGGAGGCAGTGGAACGCAGTGAGATAGGTTGTGTTTGTGGAATTTGGCGGATTGGGATGGTTTGGTAGCGGGGGTTAAACGTCACTATCTCTCATGGGGCTTGATGAGAAACTGCCACTCGGCATGTGCTTTGCTCCCGCCTTGTTCATCACGTTATGTGCAAAATATCGCCTTTTTTCTTTGTACCCCGCATTAACGTAAATTTTTTCACCTCTCTCTTGACGATAGTATTCATTTTGGGCATGATGCGACAAAATGCCGCAGCGACAATATGTCGCATGGTTAGATGTTGCAAGGTTTATGGTGAAGCTGGCAGTTTTGAGTGAATGCAGTACAGTGTTGAGTAAGAGCAATCGTAGTGGCAGCTAAGTAAATGTGTTGGTTTGAAGGTCGGCGTAAACATTACGCTATCCTATTAATTAAGCAGTTGCGAACAAGGGGAGTAATAATGCAAAACAAAACGAAATTTTTAATGATGAGCGCTCTTTCAATGAGTTGCTTGATGGCTAGCACAGCGAATGCGGCTGCGGATAAATCGCAAGTCATACCGGGGTGGCAGGTTGCGGTTCCGGATGGCAAGGATACGCCAACCATTGATCCGATGCTGTTGTACTCGTCCGGCGGTGTGGACGGCAAGATGGCGATCATCGGTATTCCCAGTTTCAAAACCTATCGCCATATCGATTGCGGCGTGGATACGCACGAAATTTCATTTGGTGGAAGCAACAAGGGCAACAAGAACGGTACGCCGGACGGCAAATACGTTTACCTGAACGATAAGGGTGCCAACACGATTTGCGAGTTCGATATTCAAACTGGCTATTTGGCCAGAGTCATCGCGCTGCCTTTCCCGTTTGGCGTTCACCATATTGCAATGAGCACCGATGGCAAGCATCTGTTTGGAACGGGTGAGTATAGCGGCAAGATGGCCAAGGTCGAGATCAAGACGGGCAAGACCGAAGTGATCGACTGGGGTCCTTCCCCAAGCGCGCCGGACTATATCGACGCCAGCCGGGATGGTAAATATGTTTTTGCGGGTAACTACTACCACTCTACCGTGGGCGTGTTTTCCACCAGCCCATTCAAGCTGATCAAGGAAATACCAGTGGGCAAGAACCCACACGGCACCGACGTCATTCCTGAAAGCACTTTGGTGCTGGTGAGCGATAAGCTCTCCGCGACCATGACCATCATCGACACACAGAAATTGGCAGTCAAGAAGGTTCTACCGACTTGCGCGGGTCCTCTGCATTCGGTCATGGACGTATATAACAAGGATGGCGGTTCCTACCGTGCTGGCATAGACAGCCCGGATGGCCTGACTTCCAAGTACGCCTATGAGAGCTGCTTCGTGGCGGACGCTAACGTGAAGATCGACCTGAAAAAACTTGAAGTGGTTGACGAAATCCCAACCCACTATAGAACGGGTCATATTTCCATCTCCCCGGATAACTCCTATGTGATGGCGTTGAACAAGTTCTCAACCGGCCTGTTCAGCCCAACCGGTATCGTATTCCCGGTTAACTTCGAGATGTGGGATGCGCGCGAAAAGAGCCCAACCTACGGCAAGACTTTGAAGATTATGCCGGTGGATGGTGAGCCGCATAACGCCAAGGGTCTGATGTCCTATCTGGTCAAGGATTGGACCAAGGGCGAGGCGGAACAGGGTGGGCTGATCAATGGCAGAACCGATCTGCTGGATCCTCCACATCGCGCATTATCGAAGCGCTACTTCATTCCCAAGGAAACCACACCACCGGGCGTCAAGCTGGTTGATGGCGTGAAGGAAATTCACATGAAGGCCTTCAGCTACGGCTACATTCCCCGTCAGGTCAGGGTGAACAAGGGCGACAAGGTGCGGTTGTTTGCGACCAACATCGACAAGGCGGCTGGCATCACCAAGAATCCTGACGTCACCATGGGTTTGACGATTTATGGTCCTTACGGTCAGCGTTCCAACATGGACTTGCCACGCGGTGTAACCGCAGTGCATGAGTTTACGGCGGATATTGCAGGGGAATATGAAATCTTCTGTACGCACTTCTGCGGACCGTTGCATCTGGAAATGAGAGCGGCGTTCTTCGTTGACGATCCTAAGGCTGGGCCATCTAACCTAGCTGTGGGTGATTACGCTAAGGCGCAACATCTGCCAGGTTTGTTGGAAGAGGGTCAGCTTACTGTAGCGGAGCGTGTGAAGGGTCTGTAATTGACTCTTTGCGCCCAGATACGGATGAATAACCGGCCATCCCCTTGCGGGGGTGGTCTAAAGAGGGAGAATTAAAAAATGAAGAATGCCAAGTTGAAAATAGGCCTGATCGCAGTGACAAGTTTGGGCATGATGTGGGGAAGTGCGTCATCTTTTGCTGCACCGGAGAAGCGTTGTACCGCCGGCGGGCAAAAGGTAGAGTGCCCTACCGTAACTGAAGATGAAGCGAAAAAAGCATCGGCCGCGTTTCTGAAAGAAGGCGATGACATGGAGCAAGGTAAAGGCGGCAGTACCTATGGTATCGCACCGTTCGATTATTTGACGGGTGTAGGCAAGCGCAGCAACTCCGACACCAAGACCTTCAAAACGGACAGCGGTTATGGCGGAGCTGCTAAAGGCGGTCTCAAGACAGAATTGTGGGATCGCGTAAAAGCTCCTGCTTCCGATGGTGTGACGGATAAGAGCGTGTACGATCAGTGGACGAACCAATGGTCGCCAAAATTTGGCGCAACGCTGGTTGCTGGTGCTGACCCGAACCATGGCAAGACTTACTACTACTCCTACTGTATCGCCTGCCACGGTTGGTTGATGCATGGTGACGGCCCCAGTGCTTCCGAATTGAACCCGCGCCCAAGAACATTGACTCGTGGCGACTACATGAACAAGAAGACCAACCTTGAGTTGTATGCGGTGATCAAGGGTGGCGGCGAGCAAGTATCGCTGTCTTCGTCCATGCCTAATTGGGGCAACGTGCTGCAGGATCAGGACATTTGGGACATTATTGCCTTTATCCGCGCGATGCAGGATGTACCGCCACCCACCAGCGTGGAAGCATACCTTAACCCTAAATCTACCTTTAAGCCGATCAAGGGCGATGTAGATGCACTCAATGCTTCGAAGAGCGCAGATTTCAAGGAGTTGCAAGAGACGATTGAATCCGAAATGACCGGGCGTGCTCCTGGTTCAGAACTGGTCGGCGGCGGATATGTAGATGGCGGCAACAGAAAGAAGCCGACAGAAGTCGCAGTGAAGGTTAAGTAATAAATATTTTTCAAGCCGAAAGCTCACCTGAAGGTTATGGTGTGTAAGTAGGCTGGAAATACAGAAGCAGCAAGAGATAGTTTGAGCGAGGTATATCCTGCGGAAGAAATTCCAGGGATATACCTTTCTTGTTTTGTGGCGGCAAAAAATAATATTCTTGTTCAAATATCCGGCATCTGAATTTGCCCTATAATTCGCGATTCTGCGTATCAGTGTTCCCAAAGATTAAAGCAAAGAGGTGCATCACATGACGTCCCAAGTTTCTTTGGCCGTTGCCGAAGAGTCTCACCCATCGCTAGACACCGGTTTTTATCAACGTATTCTGGTGGCACTGGATTCATCAGACCATGCCAATGCCGCTATGCAGAGCGCCACCGAACTGGCGGGTCTGGTGGATACGCCAGTGATTACCGGTAGCCATGTCTATGCCGCCAAGCTGCATGACATGCGTTTTCGCCAGATGGAAGGCGGCCTGCCAGAACAGTTCCGGCAAGAACAGGAGTTGGAGCGGCAGCGGGATGTGCATGACGACCTGATCACACGCGGCTTGTCGATCATCACCGATTCTTATCTCGATCAGGCTGCCAACGAATGCGAACGGCTTGGCATCGACTTCAAGCGCAGCTCGCTTGAAGGAAAAAATTACCGCGAACTTACGCGGGAAACGAATACCGGAAAATACGATCTGCTCATTATGGGAGCGCTAGGGCTAGGCGCGATAAAAGGGAGCCGGTTGGGTACCGTGTGCCGACGGGTGGCGCGGCGTTCGGCCATTGATACGCTGGTTATCAAGGAACCCGAGCGCGCGATCAAGAAAGGCCCGATAGTCGTCGCGGTGGACGGCTCAGCCAAGTCGTACGGTGGCTTGCTCACCGGGCTGGCGCTAGGCAAAACTTGGCAGGTTCCGGTCAAGGTTATTGCCGCCTTCGATCCCTATTACCACTATGTTGCCTTTAACCGGATTGCCGGCGTGCTGTCCGAAGAGGCAGGCAAGGTATTCAAATTCAAGGATCAGGAAAAGCTGCACGAAGAGATCATAGACTCTGGGTTGGCAAAAATCTATGACGGCCATTTGGCTGTCGCCCGATCCATCGCCGGGGATTTTGGCGTTGAAATAGAAACCGAGCTGCTGGATGGCAAGCCTCACGATGCCATCGAGAAGTATGTCAAAAAAATCAAGCCCTCCTTGCTGATCGTCGGCAAGTTGGGCATTCATGCCGATGATGAACTCGACATCGGCGGCAATAGCGAGCATTTGCTGGAAAATGTGGACTGCGCCATTTTGCTCAGCATGCGCGAATACCAGCCGAAAATAGATGTCGTGTCGGGCGTCACTACCTCTTGGACGCATGAGGCCGAAGCACGGATGGAGCGGGTGCCTTCCTTCGTCCGCAACATGGCGCGCATGGCCATCATGCGCTATGCGCAGGAACATGGCCACACCGTCATCACCCAGAAGATTGTGGACGAAGCGACCGCGCAGCTCATGCCGAATCATGCGGAGCAGGCTATGGGGGAAATCGTCGCGGCCTACGATGCGGGAGAATTGAAGCGCAAGCCAGCGGCGGAAGAGGTCATGCGCTGGTCCGACGAGGCGGTTGCGCTGTTGCGCACCGTCGAAGACCTTTCGGTGCGCGGCAATCTCAGTATGCGCGCCGAGAAGAAAGCGCGTCAGGAAAAGTGTGACGCGGTGGAAGCCAAGCATATTAAATCGTTCCTCGACACCGACGCGCCGGATAGCGCCCAGCCCGCAGCGGCGGCGGGGCTACCCGGTTCATCCGAAATTCATTGGCAGGCCGCCGCGCTGGCGCGCCTGATGCGGGTGCCTGAGGGTTTCATGCGCGACCGGTGCAAGCAGAGCATCGAGAATTTTGCCCGGCAAAATGGCCACGCCGAAGTCACTCTGGACGTGGCAGAAAACGGCCTCAAGCAGGCGCGCGGCGAAATGGAAAAAACCATGATGGGAAAAAGCGAGCCGGCTGCCAAGAGCGGTTGCCCGTTTGGCTTCGGCAAAAAAGCCCAGAACTCCCAGGACGGGAACCCTCAAGACGCGGGACAATAATGGATGTATCTCGCACCGCCGATGCAAACGGCCTGTTTCTGCTCGCCATCAATCTGACCAAGCGCTGTAATCTTGCCTGCGCCCACTGCTACATGGATGCGGAAACCATGAAGCATGGCGACAGGAACGAGCTCACCACGGTGGAGGTGTGCAGCCTGCTGGACGACATTGCGGCACGCAGCACGGAAACCATGGTGGTGCTCACCGGCGGTGAACCGATGATGCGTGGCGATCTGGAGGAACTGGTAGCGCATGGTACCGGACGCGGCCTTGCCATGGTGGTTGGGACAAACGGCGTGGCGCTTACCGATAAGCGCGTGCAATCGCTGAAGGCTGCCGGCGCGATGGGCGCAGGTATCAGCGTCGATTCTCTCGACCCCGAAAAGCACGATGCCTTCCGCGGGTTGTCGGGCGCGTGGGAGAAAACCATGCAGGGCATTGAGGCCTGCAAGCGCCACGGCATGCCCTTCCAGATCCATTTCTCCGTCACCGAATCCAATGCCGACGAAGTGCCGGGCATGATAGATTTTGCTCGGGCTTCCGGGGCGCGGGTGCTGAACGTGTTCTTCCTGGTGTGTACCGGTCGCGGCGAATCCATGTCGGATATCAGTCCCATCACTTATGAGCGGGTGCTCAACCAATTGGTGGCGGCGCAAGAGCAGAGCCGGGATTTGCTGATCCGCGCCCGCTGCGCTCCCCATTACAAGCGCATCGCCTATCAGCGCAACCCGCAATCGACGCTCACCCGTGCCGCCGGATACGAGGGCGGCGGTTGTCTGGCCGGCATCCATTATTGCCGCATCACCCCGGAAGGCGGCGTGACGGCCTGCCCGTATATTCCCGATGAAGAAGGCAACATCCGCGACGCTAAATTTTGGGACATCTGGAATCAATCGCCTACCTTTCAGGCATTGCGCAATCCCAGGCTGCAAGGCAAGTGCGGCAGTTGCGAATTCCGGAAATTGTGCGGCGGTTGCCGCGCGCGACCCCTCGCCCTCGGCGACAGCCTGATGGATACCGATCCCTGGTGCGTTTATGTACCCGAGGGAGCCGCCGTCATCGAGCCGCTGGCCGAGCAAACTGAAACGCTGTCCTGGAGTGAAGAGGCGGAGAAGCGCCTGTCGCGTGTTCCCTCCTTCCTGCGCAAGATGGTCAAGAAACGCGCGGAAAGCTATGTGCATGATCTTGGCTTGCATGTGGTGACGGAAGAGCATTTGGCAACTTTGTCCGCCAAACGCTTCGGCAATGGCGGGCCGCCGCGACCCGATATGAAATCTGGCGCAGCAGGAGACGCAAACCTGCAAGCCGCATCATCGGCGGCAGGCCAAGCTTCTGCTGCCACGTTGCCGTGGAGCGAGCAGGCGCGCGAGCGCCTTGCGGCCATGCCCGCTTTCCTGCAGGAAGGGGTGCGCGCGATTGCCGAAGATGTCGCGCGTTCCGAGGGCAGACTGGAAGTCAATATCAAGCTGTTGGACAGGCTGGAATCGGAACAGCCACCCGGTCGCAGTTTTTCGTGGACGGATGAATCTGATCAAATGCTCACGGCGTTCCTAGCCGAAAAAGCGCCACAGGTGCGCATGTTTGTTGAGCCTGCTCTGGAAGGTGCCGCAGAAAGCTTCACCCAAAAACGCCGCGCCGCCACCGTTGAGAGAGTGGATGTCGAGGCGGCCATCGCGCAACTGACCGGCGGCGTGGAATGGGACGAGGATGCCTTGGCGCGCGTATTGTCCGCGCCCGACTTCAACCGCGCGGGCATCAAAAAAGCCGCCGAATTCAACGCGCGCAAGGAAGGTTTGGCGCGCATTACTTCCAGCGACCTGACGCGCTTCCGCAATAACGCCATGATGCGCGCGGTGCAGCGCATGAAGGGGTTCGGAATGCAGGAATTGAGCTTCGATGCCTACGAGATTGCGCGCGATCGCGTGCCGCGCCTCAAGGACAATCCCGAAGCCGACAAGCGTTTTGATACCATCAAAAATTTTGTTGCTGCACGGGAAAATCCCGGCGATCTGCTGGGTCAGGATTTGCTCGAAAAAATGAAGGCGCAACTCAAGGCAAACAAGTAAAATTCCGCCCGATTGTAACTACTCAGGTGCGGCAGTTTTTCACCTTCCCTACTTCCATGGGTAAGGGACTGGCGTTGTGGTTGTTCTGTGAGCAAATCGTTTGACCTGAGCAGCTACGCCAGATTGAATAAAACACAAGTCAGCAGCATAGCGATGAATAAAGTTGACGTACTCATTATCGGTGGCGGTATTTCAGGCTTGGCTTCCGCCTGGTGGCTGGCGCGCAGCGGCCTTTCGGTAGAGGTATGGGAGGCCAGCGAGCGCTCGGGCGGCAAGATCATGAGCACCCGGCAGGACGGCTATCTCACCGAACGCGCCGCATCTATGGTGTTGAATTTCCGTCCCGAAGTGGCGGAGCTGATGCGCGAGGCCGGGCTGGAATCGGCAAAAACCGCCCGCTTGCCTGGCGCCGAGGCGCGCCGTTACCTGTTGCACAAGGGGCGTCTGAAAGCACTGCCCATGCGTTTGGGTTCCATGGTGGTTTCACCCTTGTGGAGCCTGCGCGGCAAATTGCGCCTGCTGGCAGAACCGTTCATCTTCTCCAGCGGGCGGAGCGAAGAATCGGTCAGCGAATTCATCACGCGTCGTCTTGGCCGTGAAGTGCTGGAAAAAGCCATGGAGCCTTTCGTTGCCGGGACGCTGGCCGCAGATGCGGATCAGGCCAGTGCCGCTGCCGTTTTGCCGCGCCTGATGGCTTTGGAGCAGCGCTACGGCAGCATCGGAGCGGGAGTGCTGGTTAACCGTGTATTACGCCGCAGCACGGCCAGCACTACCGACACTTTTTCCTTTCGTGGCGGCATGGCTACCTTGGTGGAGGCGCTGGCACAGGCTCCCGGAATCAATTTGCGCACCGGCCATACCGCGCAAGAACTGGTGCGCGAGCGGGAGGGCTGGCAAGCTGTAGCGGCAACGCCACACGGGCAGCGCACCGTGTCAGCCTGCCATGTGATCGTGGCAACGCCCGCACCTGCTGCTGCTGCACTGGTCAATCCGCTGGACAAAGAGTTGGCTGAATTGTTGCGTGGCATTGGTTACGCACCGGTGAATGTCGTGCATGCCGGGATGGCGCGCGACGCGGTGGGACATCCGCTGGATGGCACCGGGTTCCTCGCGCCCAAAGGAGAAAGTGGAACTCTGACGGGCAATCTGTGGATGAGCGCCCTGTTTCCCGATCGGGCACCTCCGGGTAAAGTCCTGCTGACCTCTTATCTCGGTGGGGCGCGCGCTCCCAATGTGGCGGATTGGGACGACGGACGCCTCGTGGATGAGACATTCAGAACACTGCGCCCGCTCATGGATTTAAAATCCGACCCGGAGATGGTGCGCATCGACAGGCACTGCGAGGCGCTGCCCGCGTATCACGGCGCCTACCAGGCGCGCATGCAGGCAATCACGGCGCGTTTGCAACATATTCCCAGCCTTCATCTCGAGGCCAACTACCGGGGCGGGGTGTCGGTGCGCGATCGCCTGGTCTGCGGGCATGCCGTGGCGGATCGTATCCTGGGAGCGCAATGCTGGCCCTCCGTTGAAAGAAAGCGGCGCGAGGAAGCGCAGCAGTCGGGCGCAAAAACTGCATATTCGCTGGAATCAATGGATGCGGCTCTTGAATAGCGCTGGTAAGCGGAGGGCGCGTTTGCAAGTGCGTGAGTGCGTAATGGGTTGGATGAGTGCAGGCTACGTATAGTTATAGAATGAGCAACGCTTCAAAAGTCCTGTGATCTGATCCGAAGGCTGAATGTTTGAAAAGTAAGGAGGGCAAATGAAAAACTTGCGAGTGAGGGTAATATCCCTAGCTCTGGGCTTGAGCATCATGGTTTTTGCCGGTGCAGGATTTGCGGCAGAACCGTTAAAGAAAGATAGGAATCGTTCCCATATAGAGATAGACCCTGTCAATACTGGAACGTACACCGGGAATGCCGGTAAGGACAACTATATTGGAAATTGTTCGCCTTGCCATGGGGATACCGGGAAAGGGGATGGCCCTTTGGCAGATACGCTTGGGGAAGGATTAAAGGCCCGAAATTTGAACGATGCCCAGCTGCTATCGGCGCGCACTGATGAGTTCCTTTTTAAGGTTGTCAAATCCGGTGGCGTTGCGGTGGGGCTTTCCGAGGCTATGCCGAGCTGGAAAGAAACTTTTACCGATGCAGAGATAAAACAAATTGTTCAATATGTCAGGAACAGTATCTGTATGTGTAAATACAAAGCCAAATAATAACGGGGCGTTTGATCTGTCGCGCATCCTGCGCAGCATCGTCTCAGCTTAAGGGGGAAATCGGGTTAAATAAATCCATTCGCCCATCATTTTGTTACTTACACAGAACCGATCAAGTGCGCGCACATGAGCATGACTGATTCAGAACTTTGTTTTGCCAAGCGAGCTATCAAGCGCAAAAAACTCTTTCTGGCACTCTCGGTTACAAGCGTAATCGCCGGGCTGGGTTTGGCACTGTATTACGCTTGGCAGTTCGCCACACAACCCGATTTTGCGCCCGGCATTCATTTTGTGTTGGTGCTGTTGATTCTGCTGATGGCCAGGCAGAATCTGCGCCAGTACTATTACGCAAAAATTCTGGAAAAATTGCTTGCCTGAAAAAACCAGAGAAAAAATTAGGGAACGGTTTTTCTGTCCTCTTTATGCGAACCTGGCGCTTGCTTGTTTTTCAGCGCCACTTCTATGGGTCTTTGCTCTATGGGCGTTTCAGCCAAACGAATCAGCGCCTGATCGCCTTGCAAGAGTTTCTTAATGTCTTTCGTGCCCCAATCCGGCTCCCAATTTCCGACCAAGCCGTTCCAGACCTGTGTAATTGCAACCGTCTCCGCATCGGAGAACGGCTTAAAGTTGCCGCCTTTCTCGTTCATCAATTCCGTGTATTTTTTCATGGATTGAGAAACGACAATAAAGGGCGGGCCGCAGCGAGAGCAGTATTTGAGCATTTTGTCAGCGGGGTGGCAGGTGGTGCAGCGCTTGTAGGCAAGGGTAACAGCCTCGTCAGTGGTATAGGGGAGATAGCCCCGGTACTTGGCTTCGGTCAGTATCTGCACACTTAACGGGTTAGGAATGGCTACTGCGCCAACCGCAGCAACGATTACCAAAATAAATAAACCCACTACCCATCCATATTTTTTCATATTCTACCTATCGTTGACAGCAAGATACCGATCAATTTCCAGTACTCTGCCCGCATTATTTTACCCATAGTTTGGCTGCCATACGAGCATCCAATTTGATCAGGGTATTTTTATCCGTATCAGTAAACCAGATATCTCCCTTTGAATCAGAGCTGATGCCATTGGGTTTGCTCTTACCCACGCCCACGTCCAATTCCAGAAATGCGTGGGTTGCCGTGTCAAACACGGCGATCTTGCTGCTGGTCAGGAGGGTGCAGTATATTTTTCCATTCATCCCCACGGCCAAGCTTTCAATTGCGCCGTTATTGGGCAAGAGAAAGGATTTGAATTTTTTTGTCGTGGGGTTAAATGTCATCAAATTTCGCCCTATGTGGCCGCCAAACCAGAGCATCCCGGCACGGTCTATAGTTAAATCTCGCGGTGTCTCGTGCGATTCGGGTAAAGCAAACTCCTGAATCGCACCATCTTTGGGATTGAACCGAGCCAGTTTATTGCCCTCGGATTCTAGGAACCATACTATGCCTTTTTTATCCACGGCAATGCCGGACGGACGGCTATCGGGCGTAGGCACCGGATATTCACGGAAGGTTTCTTTGCGGGGGTCGAACATGCCAATTTTATTGCCATAAAATTCAGTAAACCAGATATTCCCGTAGAGGTCGGATGCAATTCTGCCGGGATTGCTGGATATTGTAGGAATATCGTATTCCTTGAAGGTCAGCGAGGCGGGGTCGAGAACGCCGAGCTGGTTAGAATTTGACTCGGTAAACCACACCTTGCCGGTGTTGCTGATAGTTATATCCGAGGGAGAGCTTTTGGGGGTGGGGATGTTGTGCTCGGAAAAAATACCCCGGGCAGGCTGAAACCGGCCGATTTTATGAAAGTTTGACGCAACAAACCAAACGGTATCTGTTTTGTCGATGGCAATTCTTGTTGGCAAGGTAAATTCTGTGGGTATTTTGAAGGATTGAAAGGTTTCAGCGCCCCAGGAGGAGGAGCATAAAAAACTGCTGAAAATTATCCAAAAAAAAGCTACTTTTTTCACCGCATTATCCTTGTTTTAAATAGTGTGAAGGCACGAGTGCATGGTTGCAGGAAGAAGAGCCAAGCCTGAAGGAGAGCAACCAAGCCAAGGCTGACACTCAGTTAAGTGTTGGTTTACAGATACATTAAAGCCGCGAAAGTTTCCCCATCTTGATGGGGTACATGTGCAGTAAAAAACCTGTAAGTTGAGATTATGAAGCACCGCCTTTGCGAGCTCTCCTGGTTAACCACACGCCCAGCATGGCGATGCCAATCATTGCGGCGAGAGCAACCAGCCATTGAGTCATGCTGCCTTCGGAGGCTTTTTCCTCGGGAGCCGGTAGCGGGGCTTTGCTTTGCTGGTCTATTTTCGCTAGCGCTTCGTCGATGGACAGCATCCCCAGCGTCTTTGCTTCTGTGGCGCTTTGGGTGAACCAGAGCAGAGATCGTTTGCGATCTATCGCCATGTCTGCCGGTAAACTGCCGAAGCTGGGAATATCGAATTCATGGAAGGTCGCCTTCTCCGGATTAAAGACGCCAACTTTGTTGCCTTTGTATTCCAGAAACCAGACATTCCCCTTGTCGTCGTTTACCAGCGCAACGGGCGTGCTGCTGGGGGTGGGGATGATGACTTCATCAAATCGTTCCTGCTCGGGTGAAAACACTCCGATCCGGTTTGCGGTGACTTCCACAAACCATATTTTTCCATTCTTATCAATGGAAATTTTTCCCAGATTGGCAAATTGCGTGAGCACATCATATTCGTTAAATACTCCCTGCTCCGGAATAAATTCTCCGAGTTTATTGGCATTGGATTCGACAAACCAGATATGGCCTCTTTGATCGGCAGCCAAGCTCTTGGGGTTACCGTTGGTGGTCGGAATGGGATACCCTTTGAGGGCGAAAGTCTTGGAATCGACGCGATAGAGATAGTTTTTATTGGAGGCAAAAAACCATATCGTGCCCTGGGCATCGACGACCAATTCTTCAGGAATTGAATTGTGCGGAATGGCATATTTTGTAAAATATCCGTCCGCCGGCGAAAATCTGCCCAGAATATTGGGCTGTTCCGCACCCTCAACCCAGCGCGTCACGGTAAACCAGATGTCCCCATCGGGCCCCAGCGTCATGTTTGAAAAACCCATCTTTCCCCATGAGGCGGGGAGCGGGTAGGTCGAAAACTCTTTTTTACCCGGGTCATACATGGCCAGGTTTTTGCCGACTTTTTCGGTAAACCAGATATGTCCGACCGAGTCTATTGCCATCGACTGTGCCGAACTGAGTCCTTCGGGTAACGCCACTTCCTTGATGGGGGTCGTGGTTGTTGAATGGGTCTGGTGATTGCCATGGCCGTGGCCGCTCATGGGGTCTGTGGGCATAACCGGAGTTTTGGCATTGCCATGGTCGTGTTGATCCTGTGCGCAAGCTGACCCACCGCCCAGCAAGGCTGCACATACGAAAAACATCAGGCCGAAACCGGTTTTTTGCAGAGAAAGATTATTAAAGGGTGCGCTTATTGAAAACATATTTATCATTACCAAACTTGAGTTACCAGGTCATTGTGGGCTCATAAAAATGGCGTAGTTGCCAGTTAGCATCTTTGTAAGACCCGGCTGGGTGCGGGTTATCGGCTTCCACTGAGCCGGCACTATAGCCACCCAGGTTGACCTGTCTCTGGCGTTCTGTCCTATAGAACTCTCCCATCATGGCGGGAGGCAACGCCTGCCGCTCGCCCATCATGGGGTTGTGGCAAGAAGGGCAACCCAGGGTTTTGGCGGGAGCGCCGCTGGCAACCACGGCTCCCACGGGGACTCCCCATACAAGCACGGCAAAGACGGCAACAGACAGCAGAGTGGCTGCCTTGATTCCGGCGCGTGAGTCTTTGCGTTTGCGAAAGATAAAGGGTACCAGAAATAGAAAAACTACAACCAGAAGCGGGAGCCAAAACGTCCCGATCGGCAACCATTTCGCGTTATCCCCTGCCAAATACCAGAAGGGTTGAAACAGAAAAAACAGATACCACTCAGGCGCGGGCACGTAGGCACCCTCATCGGGCATGGGCGGCATGTTGGGGTCCATCGGCACCCTGATGAAAAAGGCCAGCAATAACAATCCCAGCAATATGAGGGATATCAGCGTCCCTGCCTTGATCGCGTGTTTCGGCCAGAAAGCATAGAACGACTGCGGATAAGGCGGAGCGTATTTGGGCTCCATGATGATTGCTATCTCTTTGTTCGCCATGATTCAGTTAGCCCGCATGAACTTACAGTGGCTCAGATATTCCGTGCCGCCTGACCATTTTGAAGTGGAAAGACAGTGAAACCGCGAGAATTAACGGAATGATCAGGATGTGGATAAAATAGGCCGCATTCAGAGTGAAGGTATCCAGCAGCATATTCTGTAAGGATTCGCCTCCAATCGTCCATGTCCCGATGTAATCCATCCAGATCGCGAAAGACCAATAGGATCTCCAATCCCAAGGGAGAATCAGCCCGGTGACCACCAGCAAAAATACCGTGAGCAACTGGAATACGCCGGACATCCAGGTCAACTGCCTGGGGCTCTGGAAGGCTTTCAGGTAGAACACGATGACCATGTGGGAAAACACCGTCGCCAGCAATAGTGTGGAGGCCCAGCGGTGCATGTTTCTGAACAGCCACCCCAAAGTAACTTCATTGCTTAAATGTGCGATGCTTAACAGTGCCTTGTCAGGCTCGGGCGTATAGAAAAAAAGCATGAATACGCCGGAGGCCAACTGCAGGAGGATGAGGAACAGCGAGACGCCGCCAAAGCAATAAAAGAAATTGACATGCGCAGGTATCGGCTTGCCTTTCTTTAAGCGGATGCGCTCCTTGATCCACTCCGCAACTTTGACGGCGCTGGCCATTATTTAGCCGCTGGTGTTGTTGCGGATTTCGCCGGATCAACCGGTGGCGGCGGGGGCGTTTCCGCCTTGCTTGCCGCTATGGCCTCATCCTTTTGCATGCCGTAAGTGTCGCCGGTAAAGTCGACCTTCCAGGTATTGGTAACCGGGTCAATATTAAGAGGCAATATTTCACGCACCGTATATTCGCCGCCAAAGCTGGAGGGCATCTTGTAGCTGATGGAAACCAAGGCCTGGGTTCCTTTGATCTCGGTTTTGCCTACTTCCACGACAAATTTTTCCGGATAGCGCTTGATGACTTCCAGGAACTGGTTCACGTTCAAATTGGAAAGCTTGGTATCGACCAGCTTGAACGCCTCACTGGCGGTCGTAGACCCCCCTTCCATTTTCGCGGCCGAGATTAATTCATAGAACCGTTTGGTGACGGTTTCAGGGCCATCCTCGGGTAGGGTGCTAGTGCCACCCATGGGGCTGCAGCCTGCTATCGCGAAGGCGAGCAGCAGCAAAATGCGACTATAAAAATTTGTTTTACGCTTCAGAATCAAAGCACTCTCCTTATATTGCTCATTGAAAACACGTTCATCTGCAGCTTATTAAAATTGATATGCGCCGTTAGAGTTGCGGTATGTCGCGCGGCCATAGCTTTCCCTACCAGACCACTTGTGGATAAAACCAGTGCTCTACCATAAAAGTATTATCTTTGAGATTGGGGTTCTTTACCCTATCCTTAAATGAATCGGGGGGCAGTCCCAGCCTGTCTCCCATAGACGGGTTGTGGCATGAATTACAGCCATAGGTGGGAGATTCATGGGAAACGACAAAAAGTGGGGCGAACAAAGCCGTTGCTGCCAGCAAAACAGTTAAAAAAGCCAACGTTTTTGCATAAGTCCTTGCACCCAGAAGTCTGCGCAGCGGTGCCATGGTTTTCGCGAATGCGCCCTTTTTTTCCATAGTATGGGTTTTTTCAGGGGCATGGTCTTTGAGCGTAATATTTTCGACACTCTTGGTTTTCCTCCCCTTGAGAAAATAAGGGAAAATCGCCAAAGCCAGAAAAATGGCTAACGGTATATAGAAGCCGAGCAAGGTCGCCATGAACCCTTTGAAATACAAATAGGGTACATAGAATATGAGAATAAACCACTCAGCCGTTGGCAGGTTTTCGCCTTCCAGGGGCATGGGTATGATTGCAGGATCCTGGGACGGCATCGGCAGGGCATACGCCAATATGGCAATAGCCACCAAAAACGGCAGGGTGAGCAGGCTATGTTCCATAACATACAGCGTGAGCCCGCCTGCTCTTTTTATAACCCGGGTAAAGGTGTGTATGCCCATCAACACTAACGTGATGGCAGGTAGAATGCAAATATGCACGACCAGCGTCCGATTAAGGGTGAAGGTATTGATGAGGAAATCACTTAAAGACGGCCCGATCAACGGGATCTCGCCCACGTAATTAGGGATCATCTCCATGAACCAATAGCCTCTCCATTCCCACGGCAAGATGACTCCGGTAAACAAGAACCCCAGCATGGGCAGGTAGAGAAGAATACCGGTTAGCCATAACGTCTTGCTGTCACGGTTAAGGTAATCCTTCCTTAAAAAGCCCCGTATGAAATGCATGATTACCGCAACCATCAAGAACAGCGCGGCCCAGCGGTGTGTGTCCCTTATCCAGGCAACCAGGCTGAGTTCGTTGTAGATATATTGTACGCTGGCATAGGCTTCTTTCAGGTGGGGTTCATAAAATAACGTCAAAACCGAGCCGGAAAGAACTTGAACAATCAGGAGAAGAAGCGCAATCCCCCCAAAATAGTGATGCCAATGCGATTGTTTAATTTTCATAAAATCACTGAATTGTGTGCGGCAGCACCTATCGGATAGGGACTGTCGTTATGCATGAAAGCTTTCAACGTAATGGAGGGGCGGCTATCAATCGATGCCTGAGGAGCCCATGGCAAGGGCACACGGATAAACGAACTGCTACGTCAACTTTTTACATTGAGCGTAACAGCTTATATGCCCCCAACCAGCCCTTAGTTATTTAATGTTTTTGACGCAGCGAAACCCGACATAGTCTTTTGCATCAGCGGGAATGCTGAGAAGGTTGTTGTAACTTGTGGAATAATTTCTGCCCTCAAAAAAAGATCCACCCTTGAGAACGCTATATTTATCTTCGAAGCTGGAGGTCCATTCCCATACATTGCCAGCCATATCGGCGACGCCATAAGGGCTATTACCTTTTTCGCAAGATCCAACTGGCGCAACAAACGGCTCTTTACCCTCTTCGACGCTTTCCTTGGTTATGCACAGCACCTTGTCGAATTCGTTTCCCCACGGATAAATTTTGCCATCGGTACCGCGTGCGGCTTTTTCCCATTCCTGCTCCGTGGGAAGCCTCTTGTCGAGTGCTGCACAATGATCGCTGGCCTCGACGAGAGCAACCATGGTTGCGGGGTAATTGTCCCCGCCTTTACCATATTTGTGATCCAAATTGAACCTGGAGAATTGTTTGTTGGTAACTTCGTACTTGTCGATTGCAAAGGCGGGCAAATTGATTTCCTTGGTCGATCCGGGTCTTCCAAAGATGAATTTCCCGGCAGGTATGACGATCATTTCGTCATAATTCTTCGCCCCTTCCTTTTTTGCCGAAGGTTGCTTCTTTTCTGCTGGGTGATCCGCTGCCGCACTTGTACCGATGCTCGACATCCCTGCCATCAGAATAGTCGCAAGCCCAAGAGCTGCCTTGCTCCCCATGAATCGATTCTTCATAAAATAAATCCCTTTAAAAGTGAGTTATGACCTCAAATGTATATGGTGACACCTTATTACGCGGGTTTATGATAGCACACCCCAAAATTGGTTCAAAAAATATTTGGGCATGCAAACCCCAATTTATCCACGAAAATCAATAAATATTCGCAATTAATCAGCAAGTTACTTAACGTGAAAGCCGTGCGGCGCTTTGTTTGTCTTGAAATACCTTGCCTGCGGGGTAACCAGCGACACCCCGATATATAAACAAGCGTGCGGTGATGGATAAACAGTGTTGCGCCAAAAAATCAATTACTGCTATCATTGCCAATTGGCAATTGATAAAGCAAATCCAATGATTGAAGTCGAAAATTTAACCAAGGAATACGGTGAGTTCCGCGCCGTTGACAATATCAGCTTCAGTGTTGAGAAGGGTGAAATCCTGGGGTTTCTCGGACCCAATGGGGCCGGGAAAACTACGGTAATGCGCATTTTGACCTGTTTTTTCCCGCCCACCAAAGGGAAGGCTATCGTGGCGGGCTACAATTGTTTCGAAGACTCTTTAAACGTGCGTAGAAGGATAGGTTATCTCCCGCAGAGAGTCCCGCTTTATGAAGACATGAAGGTGAGCGACTACCTGCGTTTTGTGGCGGCCATCAAGGGGACGCCGGCCAAGGAGGTCAACCGAAAAGCCGCCAAGGTCATGGATGACTGCGGTCTCAGCGACGTTTCCAACAAATTGATCAACACGATCTCCGGCGGGTACAGGCAAAGGGTCGGCATTGCCCAGGCATTGGTCAATGATCCGGAGGTTTTGATTCTTGACGAGCCTACGGTAGGCCTTGATCCCAAGCAGATCAAAGAGATCAGAAGCCTGATCAAGGAATTGGCGGGCAGGCACACCGTCATTCTCAGCACCCATATTCTCCCGGAAGTCAGCATCCTCTGTGGCAGGGTGATTATTATCAACAAGGGCAAAGTGGTGGCAGAAGACCGTCCGGAGAATTTGGCAACTGAAAGTGCGCAGCGGATGTTATTGCGCATCAACGGTAATGCGCAGGCGATTGAGCAGGAGCTTGCTCGCGTGGGCGGCATCAAGGGGGTTGAGCTGGAGCCAGCCTCGGGCGAGACCCATGGGTTTATTGTTGTATTTGACGATGAAAAACAGGGAAGGCTGGGCATCCAGGCCATGATTGAAAGAAATAAATGGGAGCTTGTGGAAATGCGTCTCCTGGAAGTGAGCCTGGAAGATATATTCATCAAGTTGATCACCAAGGAGGCGGCATGAATATCAGGAATGTCAGCCTCATCCTCAACCGTGAACTGAAATCCTATTTCAGCTCCTTCACGGTTTATATCGTAATCATCATGTTTTTGCTGATGACGGGTTATTTTTTCTACAACCTGGTTGCCACCTTTTCGATCGTCAGTTATCAGGCGCAGACGGATCCCATGCTGGCCAAGCAATATCAATTATTGAATATCAACGAGACGGTGATCAGGCCGTTGTTCGGAACCATAGGCATTATTTTGTTGCTGATGACGCCGCTGTTGACCATGAGGCTTCTGGCCGAAGAGAAAAAAACCGGCACGATCGAGTTGCTCCTGACCTTTCCGGTCAATGATGTTGACGTTGTGCTGGGTAAATATCTGGCCTGCCTCGTGGTCATGTTCACCATGATATTGCTGACGGCCATCTACCCTATCCTTCTCGTGATTTTTGGCGAACCTGAAGTCATACCCATCTGGACGGGCTACCTGGGTCTTGTTCTGCTGGGTGCCTCCGCCATCTCTCTGGGGATTTTTACTTCGTCGTTGACGGAAAACCAGATTGTTGCCGCTTCAACATCCTTTGGCATGCTGTTCTTTTTCTGGTTTCTGAGTTATTCCGTCCAGCTGGTCTCTGCCGGGATGGGCAAATTTCTTGGTTATCTTTCGATTAACGAGCATATAGAAAGCATGTCGAAGGGGGTTGTGGATTCGACGGACATTATTTATTACCTCTGTTTCATCGTGCTATTCCTGTTCCTGACTCTGAGAAGTCTGGAAACGAAGAGGTGGAGATAATGAAAGCTAAAGGATTGTTCGCACCATTGGGTTTGCTGTCCATTGTTCTGTTGGCGGCAGGGGGGCTGGTTTATGCGATAACCGGCGAAATGAGCAACTTGCCATTGGCGTTGATTTGGGTAGGGCTTCTGGTATTGCTGCTGTTTTTCTATCTTTGTTTTCCGGAAATCAGGGAATTCATTACCAAGCGTTCCACCAAGTACGCCTTGAATACGGCGATTATGACCGCCGTGTTTACCGTGATAATCGGGCTTATCGCGGGCATGTCGGTCAAATACAAGGTGCGGGTCGATTTGACGCAGGACAACAGATATACCCTCTCCGACCACACGGTCAAGATATTAAAATCCCTGAACGAGGATGTTGAGGCTATCGCTTTTTACCGCAGTGACGAGAGGACGAGGCAGGCGATGTCCGATCTGCTGGGTGAGTACGCTTACCACTCGCCAAAATTCAGCTTTCGCTTTGTAGACCCGGACAGGGATCCGATAGAAACGGCAAAGTACGGGATTACGTCCTACCGGACTACGGTATTGAAGTATGGCAACAAGCAGGAAATTATCGGCACCGAGTCCGAGAACAAGCTGACCAACTCACTGCTTAAACTGGTCAGCAAGGATGTCAAGGTTTTTTACTTTGTTACCGGGCACGGCGAGAAAAGTATCAATAACAAGGAAGACGACGGCTATTCGTATGTCAAGGAAGCGATCGAAAGGGAAAACCATCAGGTGCGAGACCTGCTGTTAGTCAGCGCGGAAAAAGTGCCGGACGATGCCTCAGTGCTGGTGGTGAGCGGCCCGGAAACGGACTATTTGCAAGCCGAGCTGGACAAGATAACGGCATTTGTCAAAAACGGCGGGCGCGTCATGTTCATGGTTGACCCGAGCGGCGGGCTGGCAAAAATCACGAGCTACCTGGGTGAGTTCGGTTTCGAGCTAGCGAACGATCTCATTTTCGATAAGATGAGCCAGGTTTCCGGCAGCAACATCGCGATACCGGTGGTGGTGCAATATCATAAGGAGCATCCCGTTACCCGTGAATTTGACCAGTTCACGTTTTTCCCGTTTGCACGCTCGGTTCATATAAAAGAAGAGCCTGCCAAGGGGAGTTGGGATATTGCCAAAACCAGCGACAAGAGCTGGACAGTAATCAGCGATCTCAAGAAATTGACCAAGGAAGACGAAGAATTTAACCCGGACAAGCACAAACGCGGGCCCATCAGTGTGGTGGCCGTCACCGCAGTGGAAGTCAATCTTGGGGGTAATCAAGGCAATAAAGCCAAGGATGATAAGGACAAGGGCGGTGGAGAGCAGGACGATAGCATGAAAACATGGGGGAAGGTCATGGTCGTGGGCGATTCTGACTTTGCCAGCAATAAATTCATGAAGGCGGGGAATAAGGATTTCCTCCTGAACATGCTTAACTGGCTGGCAGAGGAACACACTTTGATCTCGATCAGGAAAAAAGAACCGGGGCTGACGCCCCTGCTGCTGACAGCGGTTCAGGGAAAAATCGTTTTCTGGCTTTCCGTCGTGATAGTGCCCTCGCTGCTGTTGGTGGCAGGGCTGGGTGTAACCGCCAGAAGAAGGCGTGGCGCGTGAACTTTACTAAAAAGACCCTTTTCTGGTTTATCGTGCTGATCGCGCTGAGCGGTGCATTTTTCTTCTTCGACAAGAAGGAAGAAGCGGTCAAGCAGTTGAAAGAAGAGCAACTGAAGCTGCTGCCCACGGCAGTGAAGGATATCTCGGAATTCTGGATAAATTACCTTAAAGAAAACCGCCAAATCAAGGTGGTTCGGGAAAAAGACGAGTGGAAGCTGGTTCAGCCATTAAGTGCCAAGGGGGATGTCAAAGCGATAGAAGAGCTCTTGACCAACGTCGTCACCTCCAGGAAAGATGCGGTACTGTTCGACAAGGTTGATCAAGCCAAATTAGTCGAGCTGGGCTTGGGCGAGCCCGAGGTCGAAATGGGCTTGAAGTCTGCCAACGGAGAGACGGTTATTGTTTTCGGCGAAAGAGGCCCGACCAATAATATGGCGTATGTCATGTTCAAGGGAAGGCCGGAGGTGTACCGCGTACACTCGGATCTCAAGAAAGAAGTGAGCCAGGACGCCTATGCCTTGCGTGACAAGACCATTCTGGATTTCGATCCGACCAAATTGAGCCGGCTCGAAATAGCCAAAAAGGGTGCGAGCCGGGTGGTGGTGGTGCAGAATCAGTCAAAATGGAATATGCTCGAACCCGCACCGGGGATAGCCTCCATGGACAAGGTGCTGGAATATCTGTACGCAATAAAAAATGGCGAAATAAAGGCCTTTGTCGATGAAAGCCCGGCTGATCTTGCGCCCTATGGCCTGGATTCACCGATGTTGCAGTTGACCATACATCAAGAGAAAAAAGAGAAGCCCTATATACTCACTATTGGCAACAAGGATAGGGCGAAAAGAGGATATTTTGCCAAGGTTGATCAGGCGAAAAAAGTCTTTGATGTCGAAGAGGGGCTAGTCGAAACCCTCCTTTTAAATATGGATAAGTTGCAGGAAGTGGGCGCGGGCGGGTGAATGATTCCGAGCATGTTATTCCCGAGGATGGGGGTTGCTCAGGTCGAAGTAATAGGTTTAGCAATAGTCCGTAGGGCGGAGCCCAACCTACATTTTGATTCCGGCTTGTCCGGCTTAGAGTTTAACGTGAAACTCGCGTAGCGATCGTTTGCCTCCTCGCCCGCTTGCGGGAGAGGATTGAGGAGAGGGGAACGGGCATGGCAGTTTCATTATCAGGGTGGCTACTGCCATGCCCGTTGGTAAGTCGATGCACCCATTTTTAATAATGACCGAATCAATATACTCCTATGAAAACATCCCATAACAAAATCAGCCTGATGGTTAGCGTGGTCATGGTGATGACTCTGCTCTCTGGTTGCTCGGATAAAAAAGAGGCCACAAAGACGCCAGAAATAGCAAAAGATGAAAGGCCTTTGATCATAGGCATAGTCGGGCCTGAAACAGGTGACGAAGCGGCCTACGGCAAGAGTGTAGTGGCAGGAGCCTTGGCGGCGGCCAAGCGATTCAATGCCCAGGGTGGCATAGCGGGCAAAGAGATCAAAGTGCTCCACTTCGATGATCAAAGCGATATAGGGATGGCCAATAAAATCGTGAAAGATCTTATCAGCCAGAGAGCCATCGCAATCTTGGCGGCACCTACAGGGTCGTCCACCTTTTCGCCTATCCATTTGGTTAACGAGTCCAAGACCCTGTTTATTTCGGTTGGCTCAAGGCGGCATCTCAAGGCCACCGGCCCGTTCGTGTTTCGCACCGCCGTACCCGATGAGACCGCGACGGAGGACTTAATCCAATACGCCATTAAAGAGTTGGGCGCTAATTACGCATTGGTCACGGCCGCTGATAATGAATTTTCTCTGGAATTAAGTTCGTTGTTCAAGAAGGCGCTGGCTAAACATAGTGGCGTGATCAAGCTTGAAGCCGACACCTACGACCCCTTTACGGGGGGGAGCAACATAGGTGCAGTGATTGCGGCGATAAAGAAAAGCCCTGATACCCTGCATGGAGTGGTCTATACGGGAGGCGCTACTGAAGCCGTGCTATTTGCGCAGGAGCTGAAAAAAGCCGGGCTCACCCTCCCCATCATCGGTGGCGAAGACCTTTTTTCAGAAGAATATTTACAGGGCGGAGATGCGGTAAACGAAACGCTTGCCTACACAACTTTTTTTGCTGATAACAAATCGGCCAAAATGGACGAATTTATTAAAGATTTTGGGGAAGGCAAGCCAGATCGCTTTGCCGCTTTGGCGTATGACACTTTCATGCTGGTTGCGGAAGCGATCAAGGAAGCGGGTTCGACAGATACTTCACTGGTCAGAGCCGCCTTAATCAATCGCAAGGACTGTGAAGGCGTAACCGGCAAAACAAGTTTCACCTCGGAAAACATGCCGGTCAAACATCCTGTCATCTGCAAGGTCAAAAAAGGCGAAAGCGGGGAAAGAAGCTTTGTGTTAAAGCAGTGACGCAGTGAAGCAGAGATACCCCAATAGCCTGCGCATAGCTTTGTGGTACAACGAATCAGAATAGAAGGCATTTTTGGAAAACCTCAAGCAATTGCTCGCGGCTGACATCGCTGCGGTGGATCAGGTGATACGCGCCCGGCTGCATTCGGAAGTGCTGCTGATCAATCAGGTCGGCGAATACATCATCAACAGCGGCGGCAAGCGGTTGCGTCCGGCCTTGGTGGTGCTGTCCGCCGAGGCCTTCGGCTATCGGGGAAAATATCATCACGACCTTGCGGCGGTAGTGGAATTTATTCATACCGCCACCCTGTTGCACGACGACGTGGTGGATGAATCCGCCTTGCGTCGAGGGCGCGAGACGGCTAATGCGCTGTTCGGCAATTCGGCCAGCGTGCTGGTCGGCGATTTCCTGTATTCGCGCGCCTTCCAGATGATGGTCGCGGTAGGCGAGATGCGCGTGATGCAAACACTGGCCGACGCCACCAACACCATCGCCGAGGGCGAGGTGCTGCAACTGCTCAACTGCCACGACGCGGATGTGGATGCCGCCAACTACATGCGCGTGATCCACTGCAAGACCGCCAAGTTGTTCGAAGCGGCGATGCGCCTCGGCGCGATTCTGGGCAAGGCTTCCGCTGCCGACGAAGAAGCTGCGGCGAGATACGGCATGCACCTCGGTACCGCGTTCCAGCTGATCGACGATGTGCTGGACTACTCCGCCGACGAACAGCAGACCGGCAAACATCTCGGCGACGACCTCGCCGAAGGCAAGCCCACCCTGCCGCTGATCTACGCCATGCAGCATGGCACACCGCAACAGGTGAATGTGGTGCGCGGCGCAATCGAACAAGGCGATGTGGGGAAATTTGCCGAAGTGCTGGAAATTATTCACGCCACCGGCGCGCTGGATTTTACCCGCCAGCAGGCCATGCGCGAAGCGGAGTTAGCCTGTGTGGCCATCGCCTCGTTGGCCGATTCTAAATACAAGCAATATTTGATAGAATTGTCGCACGTTGCCGCCACGCGGCAATTTTAGTTTTTTGACAAGGCCGAACAGGCCTTGCAGAGCGGGGTGTAGCTCAGCCTGGTAGAGTACTGCGTTCGGGACGCAGGAGTCGGAGGTTCGAATCCTCTCACCCCGACCAACTAATTCAATAAACCAGTTGGTTACATTGTTGCAGTAAAAAAGCTCACGGATTCCTCACAAATCACGAGCCGTCTTTTTTCTTTGCATTCATCCATCGGGTCATCCTGAATGACTTTAAGCTTTTTTGCATCAGAAAATATGCCCCTCAATGGAACCATACCAGCGAAGCAGCGGCGACCCGGCAGCCAATTACGGCGCTGCGGATGCCGTGCACTCGACGCTGGTGCCGATCACAATGGGCGCGATTCCCATGTGCTGATTCGGAATTGATCCGGCGCCCTCATCAGGGGGGTCGCAGGCGCTGCCATCCATCTCAAAGGAATAGCTCGATTGCGCCGCATTGATTTCGCCGTCTATCGCCTGGGAGCCCGGTAGACCGGACAGCATCAGGCTCCAGGTCCGGGTTTCGGTGTTGACCGTACAATCTTCGGTCGTCGTTCTTGAATAGCTCACGACCGCCGTGTTGCTGCCGTCGAATTGCCAGGTCGCTGTTGCCGTCCATGCCCCCGACATCGGGCTATCTTCGGTGAAAGTGCCGGTCCATACCCCGTTCACCCCACCACAACTGTAAGCATGAAGTGAAATATAGCCGCTCAGGTCGGCACTGGCGGGGCTCGAAGTGTGATACTCGACGGGTACCGTGCCCTCCTTTGCAGTACCCAGTTCCTGCGCCACGGGTGTTGCGGCGCCGCTTACGCCGGCACTGACCACTCCGCCGATGCCGCCACTGCCGCCGGGTGACAAGGCGGACAACAACGACTCCAAACCCGGCAGGCTGACTTTGGCCGAAACGGTGGCAGGGCCGGTGGTCTTCTCGGCGGCGGGGTTATCGTGGATATCCGGCGATTCGCTGGCAGTGTTAAAAGTGAATTTAGCGGTGCTGTTGGACAGGGCGTTCTCCCGACTCGCCTCGATCGCCAGTGTGTTGAATCCGGCTACCTTCTGCCATTCCACCGTCGCGCTCGGGTTATTGAAATCGGGCAGCGGAATGTCGAGCAGATCTGCGCAGCTTTGCACCACCGGCGGCCACGTTGGAGCGGCCTGGCTACCATTGCTGAGTGTTACGGTGAAGGTTCCGGAGGTTGGGCTACCCGGAATCTTATGCAGATTACCCGGTGCGCCTGCCACCTCGACCTTCCATTGTGTCAGCATCGCCTTGACATCGGCTGCCGCATGTAGCGCGGTCATGCCGCTGCGCACGGCATCCACCCCTGGCGCGTGGCGGATGAGCCCTTTTGCCGCATCTACCGCAAACTCGGTGGCAACCCCGGCAACGACTGCCGTCGCCGATATCAGGGTGCTCAGGAAGCCGCTGCTTGCAGGGCTGACCGAGCTGACTGCACGGGTCACGGTTGCGGGCAGATCGTCAAGGAATTCGTTGATGGCGCCACAAGGGTCACCGCCAAAAGATGCCGCCGCAATGGCTGTGCGCGCGAGTGGTCGGCGGGTGGATAGAGCTGCTGCGGCAGGCCCGTTGGCGGCCTCCATCTCGGCCAGCAGGGGCACTGCAACTTCTTGTAGGAACGACATGATCACCAACGAAGGGTAAACGTACTCGGCGTGTTTTGCCGTATCAATGTTTCCCATCAAGCCCCGGGCAACCCGGGCGCCATTCGTGTCTGCCGTCTTGACGTAAACCGCGAGCATCATCGAGACGGTGATGGATTTGTTGACGCCCGGTAGGGGAATCGGCAGCGTCATCCGGTCGATCCCGGCGCCGGACAGGCCGTCCCGATTGGCGATCTCTTGCGCCATGCCTCGCGCCTGGAAGCGCAATAACGATAGACCCTGCGCGACCGGGCTGAACGAAAGACTTTTCGCGGTCTGGCTGGTGGTCGTGCCAGAGAGCACGGCTGCACCATCGTCGCTGACCACGGTCAATCCGGACTGCGTCAACGCGGTCACCGAGGCATCGATGCTGGCTTCGGAAAACGTCTGATTCAGGGAGGTCGCAAGTTGCTCTGGAGCGACTTGTGCCGTAGAGGGAGAGCACATCACGACACTCTCGCCGCCCCAGCCAGCCGATTGAAGCCGCTGGTATTCGCTCTGCAAAGAGGTATAGCGATGATTTGAATCTGCGCCTTTGGCAAACCCGTTGTTGTAAAGCCGGTAAATGGAAGCGGAGCCTGCGGGGCATCCGGCGGTCGACGGC
>JBAYVP010000001.1:0-82301 GCA_041674485.1 Sulfuricellaceae bacterium | reverse complement strand
GGCGCACGGCGGCTTCTGTTCGGTGAATATGGCGGCGGGCATGATCTATACCATCGGCGGATCGTTCTGGGAATTCGGCGGCCCCGATCTGGAACGCTCCAGGCTGTTCATCATGATCGGCACTGCGGAAGACCATCACTCCAACCCGATGAAAATCGCTTTGTCGAAGTTCAAGCGCAACGGCGGGCGTTTCATCTCCATCAACCCGGTGCGCACCGGCTATTCCGCCATCGCCGACGAATGGGTGCCAATCCGCCCCGGCACGGACGGCGCACTGATGCTCGCGCTGATCCACGAAATCATCGCGCTCGGCCTGTACGACCGCGATTTTCTGGTGCGCTATACCAACTCCGGGCAACTGGTGAATCTCGACGACAAGCATGACGAATTCGGCATGTTCGTGCGCACCGAAGTGCCGAAAGAAGAGGGCTGTTACGACCCGCAAAACAAGCTGTGGTGGGATCGCAATACCGGCAAGCCGGTGGTCACGCACAGCGAGGGCGCCGATCCGTATCTGTTCGGCGAGTTTACGTTACAGGACGGCACGCCGGTCAAACCCGCGTTCCAGTTGCTGCGCGAGCGCGTCAAGGATTACACGCCGGAGTGGGCGGAGCAGATCACCGGCATCCCCGCCGCGACCATCAAGCGCCTGGCGCACGAGATGGGCATCACCGCGCGCGACCAGAAGATCGAGCTGCCGATCGCGTGGACCGATTCCTGGGGCAAGGAGCACGACACCGTTACCGGCAACCCGGTTTCGTTCCACGCGATGCGCGGTCTGGCGGCGCACTCCAACGGTTTCCACACGATACGCGCGCTGTCCATCCTGATGACGCTGCTGGGCACCATCGACCGGCCCGGCGGCTTCCGCCACAAGACGCCGTTCCCGCGCCCGATCCCGCCCTGCGCGCGCACGCCGAACAGCCCTCTGGCAGTCAAACCGAACACGCCGCTGGACGGCATGGCGCTGGGCTGGCCGTCCGACCCGGACGACCTGTTCGTCAATGCGGATGGTTCACCAGTGCGCATCGACAAGGCTTTCTCGTGGGAGTATCCGCTGTCGGTGCATGGCCTGATGCACAACGTCATCACCAACGCTTGGCGCAGCGATCCTTACAAGATCGACACGCTGCTGCTGTTCATGGCGAACATGGCATGGAACTCGACGATGAACACGGTCGAGGTCAGGAAGATGCTGGCCGACAAGGACGGGAACGGCGAATACAAAATCCCGTTCCTCGTGGTGTGCGATGCGTTCCATTCGGAGACCACCGCGTTTGCCGACCTGATCCTGCCGGACACCACTTATCTCGAACGCCACGACGTGATGTCGATGCTCGACCGGCCGATCTCGGAGTTCGACGGCCCGGTCGATGCGGTGCGCATTCCGGTGCTGCCACCGACCGGCGAATGCAAGCCGTTCCAGGAGGTGCTGATCGAACTCGGCACGCGCCTGAAACTGCCCGCTTTCGTCACCAAAGAAGGCGCGCGCAAGTACCGCGATTACCCGGACTTCATCGTCAACTGGGAGACAGAACCGGGCTCGGGTATCGGCTTCCTGTCCGGCTGGCGCGGCAAGGGCGGCGAAAAAACCATGAGCGGCGAACCGAATCCGAACCAGTGGGAAATGTATGCGAAAAACAATTGCGTGCATCACTACAAACTGCCGCGTTCCTACCAATACATGCGCAACTGGAACAAGGGCTATTTGGAGTGGTCGCAGCGCAACCGCATCACGCGCTATGCCGAGCCGATCCTGATCCACCTGTATTCCGAGGTACTGCAAAAGTTCCGCCTCGCCGCGCAGGGCAAAGGCATCACGCGCCAGCCGCCCGCGCATCTGGCGAAGCGCGTCGAGACCTATTTCGACCCGTTGCCGTTTTACTACGAGCCGCTGGAGACGCAAGCCAGCGACAAGCGCAAGTACCCGCTGTCGGCGTTGACGCAGCGCCCGATGGCGATGTACCACTCGTGGGATTCGCAGAACGCCTGGCTGCGCCAGATCCATGCGCACAACTATCTGCACATCAATGTGCTTACCGCGCAGGACGCGGGCATCGCGGACGGCGACTGGATCTGGGTCGAGTCGCAGTGGGGCAAGGTGCGCTGCATGGCGCGCTACAGCGAGTCGGTGGAACCGGGCACGGTGTGGACCTGGAACGCGATCGGCAAGGCCGCCGGCGCATGGAACTTGGCGCCCGACGCGAACGAATCGCAGCAGGGATTTTTGCTCAATCACGTCATCTCGGAGGAGCTGCCGCCGCTGCCGGACGGCAAACGCTATTCCAACTCCGACCCGGTCACCGGGCAGGCAGCCTGGTACGACGTGCGGGTGCGCATCTACAAGGCGGAACCGGGTGAACCCGAACAGACCGCGCCGCAATTCGAGCCGATGAAAAAATACCCCGGCATGAAAGAAGCTCCGGGTTGGCTGGCGTATTTCGGCGGCAAGCCAACAGGTGGTGCGAAATGACCCAGCTCGCGCTCGTCATCGACCTCAATGTCTGTGTCGGTTGCCATGCCTGCGTGACCAGTTGCAAGGAATGGAACACTTCCGGCTCGGCCGGGCCGCTGTGCGACGAAAACCCCTATGGCTTGAACCCGACCGGCACGTTTTTCAACCGGGTGCAGACCTTCGAGATCGGGCAGTACCCGCACAGCGAGACGCTGCATTTCCCGAAATCCTGCCTGCATTGCGAAGACCCGCCGTGTGTGCCGGTGTGCCCGACCGGGGCGTCTTACAAGCGCAAGGAAGACGGCATCGTGCTGGTGGATTACGACAAGTGCATCGGCTGCAAATATTGCTCCTGGGCCTGTCCGTACGGGGTGCGCGAGTTCGACGAGAAGCAGAAGGTGATGAAAAAATGCACGCTGTGCGTGGATCGCATCTACGACCAGTCGCTGGCCGAGATCGACCGCAAGCCTTCCTGCGTGAAAGCCTGTCCGACCGGCGCGCGCCTGTTCGGCGACATCCACGATCCTGAATCGGCGGTATCGCATGCGATCCGCGAAGAGGGCGGTTATGTGCTGATGCCGGAGTGGGGCACGCAACCCGCCAACCACTATTTGCCGCGCCGCAAGACCCGGTTGAAGATACACGAGGACGAACTGGAGCGCGCCGACAACCCGCTCAAGGTGGACGGACAGTTGCCCAAACCGGGCAAGGGCGAGCCGTCGATGGAAGATGTATCGGCCTGGTAACAACGAACCTATCTGACCAACATGAAACCTGCTTTCTCCGTAATTTTTCTGACTACCCTGATCGGCGCCGGGCAGGGGCTGTTTCTGGCGCTGTTCACGCACCAGTCGTATGCGCTGTTCGGCCTGCTGCCGCTACAGACGGGCAGCTTCTACGGTTATGGCAGCGTGCTGGCGCTGCTGTTTCTCGCAGGCGGACTGCTCGCTTCGTTCTTCCATCTCGGGCGGCCGGAGCGCGCCTGGCGTTCGGCCACACAATGGCGCACTTCCTGGCTGTCGCGCGAGGTCATCGTGTTGCCTGCCTTCATGGGCGCGGTATTCCTCTACGGTGCGGCGCATCTGCTCGGGATCAAGCCCGTACTGGCGACCCTGCCCGGCGGACTGGCGCTCGATCTCGGCATTGTGTTGGGCGCTGCCGGGACGTTACTGGCATTTGCGCTGTTTGTCTGCACCGCCATGATATATGCCTGCCTGCGCTTTCTGCGCGAATGGCACAGCCCGCTGACAGTCGTCAATTACACGCTGCTCGGCGGCGCATCCGGGTTTACGCTGGCGGCGGCGTTCTCTGCCGTGGCTGCGCCGTCGCAGGCAGGCTTCTTCGCCGGCTGGGCGATCATCATCACCTTGCTGGCCTTTGCCGGACGCGTCGCAGCGCTGCTGCGCAATGCGCGTCTCAAGCCGAAATCGACGCTACAGACCGCCATCGGCATCAAGCATCCGCGCATCGTGCAAAGATCGCAGGGGTTCATGGGCGGCTCATTTAACACGCGCGAATTTTTCCACGGCAAGAGCGAGGCTTTCCTGCACACGATCAAACCGGCTTTCCTGCTGCTGGCCTTTGCGGCGCCGCTGGCCTTGCTGGCGCTCGGTATGTTCACGCCCGCATTGCTGGGCGTTGCGTTTATACTTCAATACATCGGGCTGCTGGCGGAGCGCTGGTTCTTCTTCGCGCAAGCCAACCACCCGCAGAACCTCTATTATCAAAGTGTCTCCTGATATTCTGCGGCAAATATCTTGAAGCGAGGGAATAGCCGGATTGACCAAATAAGCATGCTGACGATTTTTGTGGATGGTTAACCTTTCGAGCCAAAATAAAGATAAACGAAAATTTGTGAACACGACTTCTACCCATACTTCGCAGTTACTCAACAGGGTTTTCCCTTTCCTGCGCTGGTGGCCCATGGTCAACCGCGCCACCACCAAGGATGACCTGATCGCAGGCATCACCGGCGCAATGATCGTACTGCCGCAAGGCGTGGCCTTTGCCACCATCGCGGGAATGCCGCCCGAATACGGCCTTTATGCGGCGATGGTGCCAGCGATCATCGCGGCGCTGTTCGGTTCGAGCTGGCATCTGGTTTCCGGTCCCACCACGGCTATTTCCATTGCGGTGTTCGCGGCGATGAGCCCCCTCGCCGACCCTGGTTCGCCGCAGTTCATCAGCATGGTGCTGACGCTGACCTTCCTGACCGGCCTGTTTCAGTTGATTCTGGGGCTGGCGCGCATGGGCGTTCTGTTGAATTTCATTTCGCATACCGTGGTGATCGGTTTTACCGCCGGAGCCGCATTGCTCATCGCGGCCAGCCAGGTCAAGAATTTTTTTGGCATCGCTATAGAACGCGGCGCGCACTTTCACGTGGTGATCGAGCAACTGGCATTACAGTTCGGCAACATCAACCCCTATGTCACGGCGGTAGGCGCCATCACGCTTGCCACCGGGATATTGGCGAAAAAATTCATTCCCAAACTGCCCTATATGATCGTGGCGATGGTAGTCGGAAGCATCGTGGCATTTTTCATCAACGCGGAATTCGACGTGGCCGTCACCCAGATCAAAACCGTCGGGGCATTGCCCGCAAGCTTACCGCCTTTTTCCCTGCCTGATTTTTCCTACGGAACGATACGCCAGGTGGTGTTTCCCGCGCTGGTGGTCACCTTGCTTGCGCTGACCGAAGCCGTGTCGATCTCCCGCGCCATTGCCGTAAAATCCGGGCAGCGCATCGACGGCAATCAGGAATTCATCGGCCAGGGCCTGTCCAACCTGATCGGCAGTTTCTTCTCCAGTTACGCCTCTTGCGGTTCATTCAACCGCAGCGGCGTCAACTTCGCTGCCGGCGCAAAAACGCCGCTCGCGACAGTATTCGCTTCGATTTTTCTGGTATTGATCCTGCTGCTGGTCGCGCCGCTTGCCGCATACCTGCCTACCGCCGCCATGGCGGGAATATTATTTCTGGTGGCTTGGGGGCTGATCGATTTTCACCATATTGTCTCCGTCAGCAAGTCCAGCCGGGCCGAAACGGTAGTGTTGTGGGTGACGCTGCTGGGCACGCTGGTCGATCTGGAAAAGGGAATATTCTTCGGTATCCTGCTTTCTCTTTCGATATACCTGTATCGTGTCTCGCGCCCGCATATCGACCCGGTAGTTCCGGCAAAAGAAGAGGGGGCTTACCATTTCGTGAGCGCCTATGATCATATCGGGTGCCCGCAATTAAGCATGGTGCGCTTTAACGGTGCAATCTTTTTCGGAGCCGTCGATCATGTGCAGGGCAGCCTGATGAATATCGACGAAAAAGAGCCGCAGAAAAAATCCGTGCTGATCGTCGCCAGCGGCATCGATTTTGTGGACGTGGCGGGTGCGGAAATGCTGGCCCAGGAGGCTCGCCGCCGCCGCAAAATGGGCGGCGGCCTGTATTTTTACCGCTGCAAAGATTCCATCTACAAATTCCTGCGCAAGGCCGACAAGCTGGACGATATCGGCGAGAGCGGATTTTTCCCCGTCATGTCGAACTGGATCAAGCCGATCTACAGCACCCTCGACCCGGAAATTTGCCGCACCTGCAAGGCGCGCATTTTCTCCGAATGCCAGACCTATCTGCCCAACGGGCAAGCCCGTTCCCCTCTCCTCAATCCTCTCCCGCAAGCGGGCGAGGAGGCAAACGAGAAGGACAATATTTAACTCTGGGTGAGCCGAGAGCAGAATGAGAAGCACCTCTGAAAACCCGGATTACGTCATTATTCCGGCTTGGCCTGCGCCCTTTCATTTTGTGTGGCGATGTGTAAAATGACCACACTATTTACACATGGAGTTTGTCATGCGTACCAACATAGACATAGACGACGAAATCATGAGAGACGCCATGCGCGCCGGTGGATTCAAGACAAAGAAGGAAGCCGTTGAAGCGGCATTGCGCGTGTTGGTACGCCAACACAAGCAGCGTGACATCCTGAAGCTTTTCGGCAAGGTGGCATGGGAAGGCGACTTGGACGAAATGCGCACCAGCAAACACGCTACCGCAAAACCCAAAAGAAAAGCTGCATGATCCTCGTGGACAGCAGTGTCTGGATAGACGTATTGAGGGGCGTCAACACCCGGCAAGTCGCCTTCCTGCGGGCGCATCTCGGACAGATGCAAATGGTCGTTGGAGACTTGGTGCTTACCGAAGTTTTGCAAGGTGTTCCCAGCGAAGCGCTGGCTCGCCGGACGGAAAAATACCTGCTCAATTTTCCCGTGGTCGAACTGGGCGGCGAATATAACGCCATACAGGCAGCGCGCCACTACCGCCATTTACGTGCAAGGGGTTACACGATACGCAAATCGGTGGATTTGCTGATCGCGACCTGGTGCATCAACAACGATCATGCCCTGTTACACAACGACCGCGACTTCGACCCTTTCGAGAAACATCTCGGTTTGCGGGTCGCGAAAGCATAAGAATGGACGGCAAACTTTGCCTCAGGCAAATCGCGGCGATTTCCGCCGGAGATTCTCAAGCGTGCGGCGATGCGCTTAACGCAACTGGATGCTGCCACACGCATTGAAGACTTGCGCCTTCCACCATTGAACCGGCTGGAGGCATTGGCTAATAACCGCGCCGGGCAATGGAGCATCCACATTAATGACCAATGGCGCGCGTGTTTTCGGTTTGGAAAGTGGCGATGCTTACGACGTTGAAATCTTCGATTACCATTAAGGAGAAATTCATGGCCAAAAAAGGACTGCCCGCAATCCACCCCGGGGAATATCTGAGCGAAACCTTGGGCGAGTTGAATATCTCCCAAGCCGAGTTCGCACGCGCCATCGGCGTCTCGCCGATGCGAATTTCGCATGTCATCAAAGGAAAGCGCCCGGTAACGGCTGAACTGGCGCTGTTGTTCGGGCGCGCTTTCGATCAGTCGCCGCAATACTGGCTTAACCTGCAAGCAGCTTATGATTTGAAAACAGCGGAGGCCAGCCTGGGCAAGCTTCTCTACAATGTGCAGACACTGGCGCATGCGTGACCGCAGGTTACCGATGATCTAAGTTGAGTACAAAAAATAGGCGCGCGCATTTGTGTCGTGAAAAAAACAAATAAATCAAACTGAATGAACAAAGACCAACTCAAAAAACTGGAAGCCGACCTGTGGAGCGCCGCCGACAAGCTGCGCGCCAATTCCGATCTGAAGTCCAGCGAATATGCCACCCCGGTGCTGGGGCTGATTTTCCTCAAGTTCGCCGACAACAACTACCGCCGCCACGAAGCTGAAATTCACGCCGAGTACACCAAGCTCAAAGGCACTCGCCGCGAGAAAAAAATCTCCGACATCGCCATTGAGAAGTGCGGGTTCTACCTGCCCGACCATGCGCGCTACGAGCATCTGCTGAATCTGCAGGAAGAGAAAAACATCGCCAAGGCGCTCAAGGAGGCGATGAAGGCCATTGAGGAATACAAGCCCGAACTCGAAGGCGTATTGCCCAAGGACGAATATGCAGCACTGACGCGAACGGATAAGACGCTGCCGCAATCACTGCTGCGCACCTTTGCCGACATACCCGCCAATGCCACCGGCGATTTGTTCGGGCAGATTTACGAATACTTCCTGTCCGAATTCGCGCGCAGCGAAGGCCAGAAGGGCGGCGAGTTTTTCACGCCGCGTTCCGTGGTGCGCCTGATGGTCGAGATCATCGAGCCGCACGGCGGCAAAGTATTCGACCCCGCCTGCGGCTCCGGTGGCATGTTTGTGCAGTCTGCCCAGTTCATCGCGGAACACCGCAAAGAGCTGAAAGGCTCGGAAAGCGGCGTGTATGTCTGCGGCCAGGAAAAAACGCGGGATACCGTCAACCTCGCCAAGATGAACCTCGCGGTCAACGGCCTGCGCGGTGAAATCAAGCAGGCCAACACCTACTACGAAGACCCGTACCAGAGTTTTGGCGCATTCGATTACGTCCTCGCCAATCCCCCGTTCAACGTGGACGACGTGAGCCTCACCAGCGTGGAGAAGGACAAGCGTTTCAACACTTACGGCATCCCGCGCAACAAATCGAAAGTGAAGAAAGCCGACGAGGGCAAGGAAACCGTACCCAACGGCAACTACCTGTGGATCAACCTGTTCGCCACCTCGCTCAAGGCGCAGGGCCGCGCCGCGCTGGTCATGGCGAATTCCGCATCCGATGCGCGCCACTCCGAAGCCGACATCCGCAAAACGCTGATCGAGCAAAACCTCATCTACGCCATGCTGACGCTGCCCTCGAACATGTTCTACACCGTCACGCTCCCGGCCACGCTGTGGTTCTTCGACAAAGCCAAGACCGACGACAACATCCTGTTCATCGACGCGCGCAACATCTTCACCCAGATAGACCGCGCCCACCGCGAATTCAGCGAAGAACACATCCAGAACATCGCCATCATCAGCCAGTTGCACAAGGGGCGGCGCGAGAAATTCGTGCAGCTCATAGACCGCTACTTCGCGGCAGGCATGCAGCGCCTGGTCGAGAACAAGACCAACGTCGAACCCGTCTCGGCGCAACTGCTCGAAGTGCTGGATGACGCAGGCGGCAAACAGGCCGTGGGCGAACTGGTGCAGCAATGGGCGGGGCTGACCAAACTCAAAGCCCGCTATGCGCAATATCAGGAAAAGCACGCGGATGAAACGGCGGTGGACAAGAAGAACAAGGCGCAGCAGCAATTGCGCGAGGCGTTCGATCCCTTCTTTACCGCGCTGCACGAAGGCTTGAAGCACTTGGACAAGGTTGTGCGTCAGCATGAGAAGCAGCAGGCAGCACAGGCACAGGCCGATGGCAAACGCGCCACGACTGACCGCAAGACCAATGTGCTCAAGGGCGCATTGGAAGCCTTGCACACCGAAGTGAAAAATGCCGAGAGTTTCTATCAGCACATCCATTGGCTACAGGAACGTTTTCCCAAGGCGCAATACGAGGATGTCACCGGCCTGTGCAAACTTGCCAGCCCGGCAGATTTAAAGGAGCAGGACTATTCGCTGAATGCGGGGCGTTATGTCGGCGTGGTGATCGAAGAGGATGGAAAAACCGAGGAGGAATTTGTCGCCGACTTGCTGGCGATGAACGACGAACTGTCTAGCTTGAATAATGTAGCGCGAGGGCTGGAGTCAGTGATTGGTCATAACGTCGCGCAGATTACAGGGGATGTATGATTTCCCACCTCTTTCGTACAGTCGCGGAATTAGAGAGCCTTGGGGAAGTCAGCCTGCAAACAGGCCCCTTCGGTACGCAACTCAAAGCCAGCGAATACGTTGATGAGGGTATCCCTGTCATTAATGTTCGCAATATCGGCTTCGGCGACGTAAGGAAAGAAGACCTCGAATATCTGAACGAGGCCAAGGCAGAGAAAATACACCAGCATCGTCTGCGCAAGGGCGATATTGTGTTTGGACGCAAAGGTGCCGTGGAACGGCATGCTCTCATCGACGAAAGCGTGGATGGCTGGATTCAGGGTTCGGACTGCCTACGCCTGCGGATCAAGAGCCAAGATGTCTGCGAGCGATATTTGTCCCATTACCTTAAGACACAGGCGCATCAGGATTGGATGCAAGCGCTCTGTTCATTCGGCGCAACCATGACCTCACTGAATCAGGATATCGTGCGCCGAATCAGTTTTCCCTCGCCCCCCATCGAAGCGCAGAAAAGAATTGCGGCAACACTTACGGCATATGACGAGCTGATCGAAAACAACCAGCGGCGCATCGCACTGCTAGAAAAAATGTCCGAAGAAGTTTACCGGGAATGGTTTGTTCGCCTGCGCTTTCCCAGCTACGAAAAAGTGAAGAAGTTGAGAGGCGTACCGGACGGATGGAAAGAGCAGAAATTCGGACAGTTTTGCCAGTTGCAACGGGGTTTTGATCTCACTGATGCGGAAGTCGAACCAGGGCAGTATCCGGTAATTGCTTCGACATCAATTAAGACGTATCACAGCCAATACAAGGTTGAACCACCAGTCATTACGACGGGCAGGTCTGGCAGTCTCGGCGAAGTCTTGTTCGTGAATACCAGAGCATGGCCGCACAACACTGCGCTTTATGTGAAGAATTTCTTTGGCAATTCCGCATTTCTGGTTTATTACACACTCAAGAGCATGCGGCTTGAAAATTTCAATGCTGGCGCTGGAGTACCAACACTCAATCGAAATCACCTGAACGGCATTCCAATTATTGTGCCGAGCAAGGAGATTCAGGATCAATTTGATAGCGTTGTTTCTAAACTCTATGCGCAGGCGGAGTTGCTGAGAAACGCGAATCAAAAACTGACGATGACCCGCGGTGCACTTCTCCCGCGCCTCATTTCCGGCAAGCTCTCCGTCGAAAACCTCGACATCCAGTTCCCGTCTAGCATGTTAGAAGATGCTCATGCCTAACTTCATCGCCCGAGACAACCACAGCTCAACTGTAATTCCGAACGCATGTGAGGAATCTTTGGTGCACTGCAAGATTTCTCCCTTCGGTCGAAATGACACGGGGGTTGTCGGTCGAAATGGCACCGGAGCTGTGGCGGTCTTACAGTTCCCAAGGATTAAACACTTGCGGGTACAGCGCGAAATCCTGCACGTTGCGAGTGACCACGGTGAGGCCGTGGCATTGGGCGGTGGCCATCAGCAGGCCGTCCATTACCGGCATGGGGTGCCCGGCCAGTTCGGTGTGTGCGGCGATTTGCGCCCAGACGTGGAGGGCGGCGGCATCGAGCGGCAGGATGCGTCCGGCGAAGCGCTGCTCCACCTTGCCCAGCCAGGCGGTAAGCTTCTGGCTGCGGCGCGGGTCGGCTTTGCGCAGTTTGAGGATACCTTTTTCAATCTCGCCCAGCGTGATGACGCTGATAAACAGGCTGGCCTCGTCCTGCTCGTCCAGCCAGGCAATCACTTTCTGCGCGGGCGCTTTCTTCGCGTATTCGGAAAGCGCGCAGGTGTCCAGCAGCCAACTCATAACTCGATGTCGCGCCCGGTGTCGCGGCTGCGGGTAATGTCCAGGTCTTCCGCTGCGAGGTCGGGACGTAGCAGCGCGCTGGAGAGCTTGGTGCGGTGGCGGGTGAGTCGGGCGTACTCCTCCGCCGAAACGACTACCGCCGTGGGCTTGCCGTGGACGGTGACCGTTTGTGCATCGCCACTCGCCGCCCGCTTGATAAGCTGGCTGAAGTTGCCCTTCGCTTCTTGCAGTTGCCAATGGCCCGTCGTTTCCTGTAGTTGTCGTTCGCTGCGCATGATGGCCTCCGTTAATTCTGGCGTTAATTCTGGCCAGACTGGACAGAATTTAGCACAATGTTTGCGGGTTGGCTATGCCTAACTTTATTTCCGAAGATCAGATCGAGCGGGCGCTGGTGCAGAAGCTCCAGCATCTGCACGGTTTCGATGCGCTCGACTGTTTCACGGCAGATGAAGAAGACTTGAACGACGGTTCGGGGCGCGCCAGCAAGCGCGATGTAATTCTGGTTGATCGGGTGCGGGAAGCAGCGATGCGCCTGAACCCGGACATCCCCGCTACCGCCATTGAAGACGCGCTGGACAAGTTGCTCGACCGGCGGCAGGCGATGACGCTGATTGCCGCGAACCGGGAAATCTATGGCCTTCTGCGCGACGGCATCCCGGTGGAATTCGACAACGCACAGGGCGTGCGGCAACAGGAGCAGGTGCGGCTGCTGGATTTCAATGTACCGGACAACAACCGCTATCTGGCCGTTACCCAGCTCTGGATCAAGGGGGAGCGCGGCTTCCGCCGCCCGGATGTGTTGCTTTACGTCAATGGCATTCCGCTGGTGTTCATCGAGTTGAAAAACTCGAACGTGAAGCTGCGCAACGCCTACGATGACAACCTGACGAATTACAAAGCGGAGATTCCGCAGCTTTTTCTGACCAATGCCTTTTGCGTACTGTCCAACGCCATCGAGACCAAGGTGGGCAGCATCACGGCGGAGTGGGAGCATTTCTTCAACTGGCTGCGCGCGGATGACGAGAAGCAGAAGATCGACCGCGCCGCGATCCGCGAACAAGGGCTGAGTCTGGAAGGCGTGATCGCTGGTTTACTCCCCAAACAACGCCTGCTGGACTATGTGGAGAATTTCATTCTCTACTACAAGGATAGTTCGAAGATCATCGCGCAGAACCACCAGTTCATCGGCGTGAACCGGGCTTATGACGCCTTCCTCAGGCGCGAGGAATTGGCGGGCAAGCTGGGCGTGTTCTGGCACACGCAGGGCTCGGGCAAGAGCTTCTCGATGATTTTTTATGCGCGCAAAATCTTCCGCAAGCAGACCGGCAATTTCACCTTTGTGGTGGTGACCGACCGCGACGATCTGGACGGGCAGATTTACCGCAACTTCCTGAACACCCGCACGGTCAGCGAGGCCGAAGCCGCGCAGCCGAAGAACAGCGAGGAGATGCGCAAATTCCTCGGGCAGAACAAGCGGCTGGTGTTCACCCTGATCCAGAAATTCCGCTGGGACAAAGGCCGCGAGTATCCCGAGCTATCCGGGCGCAGCGACATCATCGTGATCGTGGACGAGGCGCACCGCACGCAATACAAGTCGCTGGCAGAGAACATGCGTAAAGGTTTGCCCAGGGCGAACTATCTGGCGTTCACCGGCACGCCGCTGCTGGGGCGCGAGCGCAAGACCAATGCGTGGTTCGGCGGCTATGTTTCAGAATACAACTTCCAGCAGTCGATGGACGACGGCGCGACGGTGCCGCTGTTTTACGAGAAGCGCGTGCCGGAGGTGCTGAACCAGAACGAGGGGTTGAGCGAGGAGTTCTACGAGATTCTGGAGGACGAGAATCTGGACGAGGCGCAGCAGGCCAAGCTGGAGCGGCGCTTCGCCAAGGAGGTGGAGGTCATCAAGCGCGACGACCGGTTGGAGAAGATTGCGCGCGACATCGTCTATCACTTCCCCCGGCGCGGTTATTTGGGCAAGGGGCTGGTGGTGTCGGTGGATAAATTCACCGCCGTGAAGATGTATGACAAGGTGCAGCGGCTGTGGAAGGAAGAGATCAAGGATTTGCTGGGGCGCATCGGCAAGTCGGCCAACGACATTGAGAAGCGGCGGCTGAAACAGATCCTCGATCACATGCGTGCGGTGGAAATGGCGGTGGTGGTCAGCGAAGACGCGGATGAAGAAAAGAAGTTTGCGGATCAGAAGCTGGACACAAGCCGCACCGCGAGCGCATGAACAAGCTGGACGCGCACGGTCACGACATCGAGTTCAACTACAAAGACCCGGAGCATCCGCTGCAACTGGTGTTCGTGTGCGCAATGTGGCTGACGGGCTTTGATGCGCCCACGCTTTCGACGCTGTATCTCGACAAGCCGATGCAGGGGCATACCTTGATGCAGACCATCGCCCGCGCCAACCGCGTCACATCGTGGAAGATCAACGGGGTGGAGAAGCGCAACGGCGAGATCGTGGATTACTACAACGTGTTTCGCAACATGAAGCTTGCGCTGAAGGATTACGCGCAAGGGGGCGATGAGATTGATCCACCAGTCAAGGAAAAGGCGGAGTTGTTCCGCTTGCTGGAGGATGCGATTGAGCAGGGCTTGGCGTTTTGCCACGAGAAAGAGGTTGCGCTGCGCGAGGTGCTGGGTGGCAACGATGTATTCGAAAAACTTGGCCGCTTTAATATCTTTGCCAATGCCTTGCTGGCGAACGACGAGTGGCGCAAGGGTTTCAACGTGTACGAGAACACCATCTCGTCGCTGTATGAGGCGTGCAAGCCGGAAGTGCTGGGGCGCGGCAAGGGGCGCGAGGTGGCGGCGTTCCAGTATTTGCGCGGGGTGATAGACAGCCTCATCGAGCAGAAGGACATCGACGCGATCAGCCTGAAGATTGCCGAGCTGCTGGACGAGAGCGTGGTGGTGAACGACGCGGAGGCATTCAAGGCGCGGCAATATAACGCGGAATACCAGATCATCCAGAAGGGCAAGAGCTGGGACTTGAGCAAGATCAACTTCGACAAACTGCGCGAGGAGTTCAAGCAGGCCACCTACAAGAACATCGAGATCGCCGACCTGCGCGCCTTTTTGCAGCACAAGATCGAATTGATGCTGCAACAGAACGCGACGCGCACCGACTTTGCGCAGCGCTTGCAGGCGATCATTGATGCCTACAATTCCGGCGGTTCATCGACAGAAAATGCGTATGAAGAGTTGATGAAGTTCACCGAGGAGCTTCATGCAGAAGCAGAGCGGCACATCCGCGAGGGGCTGACGGAAGACGAGCTGGAAATTTTTGACCTGCTGAAGAAAGACAAGATGACGCAGGAGGAAACGCAGAAGGTCAGGCTCGCGGCCAAGTCGCTGCTGCACCGTTTGCAGGAAGAGCATCCCAAGGTGCTGGTGCAGGACTGGTACAAGGATACGCAGACGCAAAAACAGGTGCGCTCCGCCGTCGAGCAGGTGCTGGATAGCAACCTGCCGGAAAGCTACGACCGCGTGCTGTTCCGCGAGAAATGCGACAACGTGTTTCACCTGATGCTCGACTACGCGAGCCATGGTAGGAAGTGGGCAGCTTGAGGTGGCTCTGGAGCAGGATACGGTGTGGCTGTCGCAGGCGCAGATGGTCGAGCTTTTCGGGCGCGACCAGTCGGTTGTTTCGCGGCATATTCGCAATGCTTTAACTGAAGGTGAGGTCGCCGAAACAAACAATATGCAAAAAAGGCATATTGCTTGTTTAGATATCTGGAATCTCCAGATGGCAGGCAAAATGTTTTCAGGTCGCCCAGTCAGTCGTAGCGAGATACTCAGCAACTGCGAAAATGCGCTGTAACTTGAGGGAGTTTTGATATGACCATTCCAGAAAATACCGTCGCCCCCATTGTCATTTACCAATCCGCCGATGGCTCAATCGCCACCGAGGTCAGGCTGGAAGGAGAAACTGTCTGGCTGTCGCAAAAACAAATGGCAGACTTGTTTGATAAAGATGTTCGTACTATTAATGAACACGTTATCAATGCGTTTGAAGAGGGTGAATTGGCGCGTGAGGCAACTATCCGGAATTTCCGGATAGTTCGACAGGAAGGCCAGCGGCAGGTTGAGCGCGAGATCGAACACTACAAACTTGATGTCATTATTTCTGCCGGATATGCGGTTGCTTGCCACAGGGGCAGTGTGAAGCGGGCCGGGATGATTGCTGATGGGCTGGCGGTGAGCGAGTTACGGTATTTGGCTAATGCGATAACGGACACGATGAAATGAATAAGTACCTTACCCGCTTCCTGCCGTTCCTTTCCTGGTGGCCGCTACGTGCCGGGACAGTCAAAGCCGATCTGGTCGCAGGCATCACCGTCGCGCTGGTGCTGATCCCGCAATCCATGGCCTATGCGCAACTGGCCGGACTGCCCGCCTATTACGGCTTGTATGCGGCATTCCTGCCGGGCATCGTCGCCGCGCTGTGGGGATCGTCCGGGCAACTGGCCACCGGGCCGGTCGCGGTGGTTTCGCTGTTGACCGCGTCAGCCCTTGCACCGCTGGCCGCCGCCGGATCGAGCCAGTTCATCGTGCTGGCGATCCTGCTGGCGCTGATGGTCGGCATCATCCAGCTCATACTGGGCATGTTCAAGCTCGGTGTGGTGGTGAATTTCCTCTCGCATCCGGTCATCGCCGGCTTCACCAATGCCGCCGCCATCATCATCGGCCTGTCGCAGCTCAACAAGCTGTTCGGCGTTTCGATGGGGCGCAGCGAAAGTTTCATGCAGGACATCTGGGGCGTGCTGCAACAGATCGGCGATACCCACTTGCCGACGCTGCTGATGGGTGTCTCGGCCTTCTCCATCATGTGGGGGCTGAAGAAATTTGCGCCGAAGATGCCCGGCGTGCTGATCGCCGTCGCGCTTACCACGGTGGTGAGCTGGGCTATCGATTTCGAGCACAACGGCAGGGGAAAAATCGACGAGATCATGGATGCCGAGGTAAAAATCCTCGCCGACAAATTCTCTCAGACGGAAGCCAGAATCGATGAATTGAACGGCAAGCTTGGCGCCAAAGCGGCGGAGCTGAAGCAGCATCTGAAAGACCCTGCACGCAGTGCGCAGCATACCGCCGCGCTGAACTATGAAATCGAGTTGCTCAGGCTGGAACTCAAGGATGCAGAGGGAGAGAACCGCAAGATCGCCCGCTCCATGCGCAAATTTATTTTCGAGCAGGTGCCCGCTGCCGCAGGGCAGCCCGCCAGGCTTTATCTGGCCGGGCAGGTTCCGCAGGCCGAAAAGGCCGATGGCTACCGCTGGCGCATCAAGAAAGTAAACAAGGGCGAACTCATGCTGGTCGGCGGCGGCGAGGTGGTGGGTTCCATTCCCGCCGGCCTGCCGCAGCTCGATATGCCCAAGTTCAGCTGGGACATGGTCGCGATGCTGTTTTCCGGCGCGCTGGTGATTTCGCTGGTGGGCTTCATGGAAGCCATCTCTATCGCCAAGGCAATGGCGGCAAAAACCAAGGCACGCATCGACCCCAATCAGGAATTGCTCGGCCAGGGTTTCGCCAACGTCGTCGGCAGTTTCACCCAGGCGTTCCCGGTCAGCGGCTCTTTTTCCCGCTCGGCGGTGAACCTCAACGCCGGTGCCATGACCGGCATGTCATCGGTATTCGCCGGCGTCATCGTGCTGATCACCCTGCTGTTTCTGACCCCGCTGCTGTATCACCTGCCCCAGGCGGTGCTGGCTGCGGTCATCATGCTGGCGGTGGTCGGGCTGATCAACTTCAAGGCAATCGGCCATGCCTGGCATACCCACAAACATGACGGCATTGCCGCCGGGGTGACTTTTATCGCCACGCTGGCTTTTGCGCCGCATCTCGACAATGGCATCCTGATCGGCGCCGGTCTGGCTATCCTGCTTTATCTCTATCGCACCATGACTCCGCGCGTCGCGATCCTGGGCAGGTATCACGACGGCACGTTGCGCGACGCCAAGGTGCATAACCTGCCGCGCAGCGAAAAAGTCATCGCCATCCGCTATGACGGTTCCCTGTACTTCGCCAACGTTTCCTATTTCGAGGACACCATCCTGGAAGCGGTGTCCGGCAGCCCGCGCGCCAGTCATTTGCTGATCGTGTCGGACGGCATCAACCAGCTCGACGCTTCGGGCGACGAGGTCATTCATCATGTGGTGGAGAGATTGCGCGCCAGCGGCATCCGCGTGGTGTTCAGCGGGCTGAAGAAGCAGGTGATCGACGTCATGCGGCATTCCGGTCTGTTCGATTACATCGGCGAGCAAAATATTTTCCCCGATGAAGACAAGGCGCTCGAATCGATGTACGCCGAGGTGCTCAAGGTTGATCCCGATGCGCACTGCCGATTGTTGAAACAGCATATTGGCGGCGCAGACGGGGTGAGGATATGGCTATAGAGTAAATTGCGATGCGCAGCATCGTACCGCGCACAGGGTACTCGGTGAGAGTAAGACGGTAATCACTTCAATCAGCGCTGCGACGTTACAGGCGGTCATGGCGAGGATTGATGAAAAATCCTGTTCCGTATGTGCGCGAGTGCACAGAACGCCGCCCTCGGAAGGGAAACAATGGCGTCAAATGCGCGGCACGAAACACGCGCAAATCAACCCACTCCCTACTGTAAAAAATCATGCGTATGCTTCGGAGCGTAACGGCAACAACTTTTCTCCTGTCCGCACTGGCGCTCGGCGGCTGCCAGACCACTACCTCGGGCGGGTCGGTCGGCGCAGAGCGCAAGCAACTGATGCTGGTTTCCTCGCAGGAGCTCGATCAGGTGGCCGCGCAAGGCTACAACAAGCTGAAAGCTGAGGCCACCGCCAAGGGCGTGCTCAATACGGACAGCGCGATGCTGCACCGGGTACGCGTCATTGCTGCGCGCATTGAGCCGCAAACCAAGGTGTTCCGCTCCGACGCGCCCGGCTGGAAGTGGGAAGTCAACGTGATCAACAGCAACGAGCTCAACGCATTCTGTATGCCTGGCGGCAAAATCATGTTTTATTCCGGCCTGATCCGGCAGCTCAAGCTGAGCGATGACGAAATCGCAGTAGTGATGGGGCACGAGATCTCACATGCGCTGCGCGAGCATTCGCGCGAGCAGATATCGCAGGCCATCGCGGCGCAGACGGGTATTGATATGGGCGCCGCGCTGCTCGGCCTGGGACAGGGTTCTGCCGACATTGCCGGCATTGCCTATCAGGCGCTGATTGCAACGCGCTTCAGCCGCACCGACGAGAGCGAGGCCGATCGCATCGGCATGGAACTCGCGGCACGCGCGGGCTACGATCCGCGTGCCGGGGTCAGCCTGTGGCAGAAAATGATCGGCGCAAACAGCGGTGGAAGCACGCCCGAGTTCCTCAGCAGCCACCCCGCCGACTCGGGCCGGGTGCAGCAGATCGAGTCGCTGCTGCCGACCGTCATGCCGCTGTACAAGGCGGCGCGCGGCGGCGGCTGAGCTTAGGCGATTGCAGAGTTGGACGATCTCAATTTTTTCTCACCAAGGATTCCGTTATGAATATCACTTTGAGTCTGGCTCCCCTGGTATCGCTGTTGGCAGGCGTGCTTATTCTGATCATGCCACGGCTACTCAACTACATCGTCGCGATTTATCTGATCGTCATCGGCTTGCTGGGACTGTTCGGCGACATACATATGCGTTGATCCAGGCTGGCGCGCACGACCGCGCCAGGAGCACTGGTTTCCCTGGAGAGCCGCAAGTGACCGAGCCCGAGGGCATCCCAACGGATATGACAAGTTTCACTATCAGGGGCGGCATCTTTGCCATGCCCGTTAAGCGAGCGCAGTTCTACGGTTTCGACCATTAACACTAAAAAGGAATTCTCTCATGCGTAAATTTTTGATCGGTACTGTTGCAGCAACGTTAGTGCTCTCCGGCTGTGCCAACATGTCTGATACCCAACGCGGTACCGCAACCGGCGCGGGTGTGGGAGCCGGTGTTGGCGCTGTGATTGGCGGAACAACCGGGGGGGGCGGTGGCCAGCGAACGGCGACGGGCGCGGTTCTGGGCGGTATCGCGGGTGCAGTGGCCGGAAATATCTGGTCCAAAAAAATGGAACAACAGAAACAAAGCATGGAGCAGGCGACACAAGGCACCGGTGTTCAAGTCAGCCAGACCGCAGACAATCGCTTGAAGCTGGATATACCCAGCGATATCTCGTTCGATACCAATCGGGCAGACATTAAACCCAACTTCCGCCAGATTCTGGATAAATTCGCGGAGAGCTTGGCCGACAACGTTGCAACTCAGATATCCATCATTGGACACACCGACAATACCGGTAGCGATGCAATCAATGACCCTTTATCCATCGAGCGCGCTGCTCGTACACGTGACTATTTAACGGCAAGAAATGTCGCGTCTGGGCGTATCAGTGTATATGGTCGCGGCTCGCACGAGCCGGTCGCAGCGAACGATACGGAAGCGGGTCGCGCTAAAAACCGCCGTGTGGAAATTTTTGTAGCCGAGCCACAACGCTAACGCGCATTGCGATCAAAAATGTAGCGCAGCCAGACAGCACGTATTCGCCAGACAGCACGTATTCGAAAGTGATGTGCGCTTAACTTAAATTGCGGTAACACTCCGGCTTTGATTTATCCCAGATAATCCATTAGCTCTTGAGGCATTGAAAATCAATGGGTTGTAGGTCGGGTTTTAACCCGACATGTCGGGCTGAAGCCCGACCTACGGCCTAATGGATTATCCGGGTTTATTGTAAAATGCCATTGTGGGAGCAGTTTGAGTGAGGCATGGCTTGCCCTTGAAGAGGTTTTATCTCTGGCAATTCCCGCAATAAAAACTGGAGCGCTGGCCCTGCCGGGCTTGCTTGATGGGTGCAGCGCATTTGCGGCATGGTTCTCCGGCGCGCCCGTACACCCAATAGTGTTGCTGGAAGTAGCCGGGTTGCCCGGCGGTATTCACGAAGTCGCGCAAAGTGCTGCCGCCCAGGTCGATCGCTTCGCTCAAGGTTGCGCGGATTTCCGCCACTAATTTTGCGCAGCGCGGCATGCTGAGTTTTCCGGCTGTGTGTTGCGGCCTGATGCCCGCGCGGAACAGTGCTTCGTTGGCGTAAATGTTGCCCACGCCGACCACGATGTGGTTGTCCATGATGCATTGTTTTATCGCGATGCTGCGCCCGCGCGTGGCTTGATGCAGATAGTGCGCATCAAAATCCTGTTCAAGCGGCTCGGGGCCGAGGGTGGCGAGCAGCGGGTGGGCATACACATCGCCGTGATGCCACAGCACTGCACCGAAGCGGCGCGGGTCGCGCAACCGCACCAGCGTGCCGTTGCTCAGCGCCAGATCGAAGTGGTCGTGCTTTTCCGGCGGCGCGCCGCCAGGCAGGATGCGCAGGCTGCCGGACATGCCGAGATGCAGGATCAATGTGCCGCGATCGAAGACAACCAGCAGATATTTGCCGCGCCGCTCCAGCGCGCGGATAGTTTGCCCGCACACCAGTTCGGGCAGGTTTTTCGGGATCGGCCAGCGCAGCCTGGGATTGCGGATAACGGCATCCGCAACAGTTATTCCGGTGAGATGCGCGGCGAGGCCGCGCCGGGTGATTTCTACTTCGGGTAGTTCAGGCACGGCGGCGCTTCCACCACAGCAATCCCCCGGTTCCCGCCAGCAACAGCGGCAAGCCGACCAGGAAGCCGATGCCGATCACGGCGAGCTGCGTTTTGCCGAGCACCAGGCTGCTGTCCTTCGCGGCGCGCGGTTGCAGGGTGATGAGATGTTCCTCGCCCGCCAGCCAGTTCACCATGTTCACGCCCAGATCGACGTTGCCGGCGTTGCCGGCGAAGCTGTTGGCGAGGAACGCGCCGCTGCCGACCACCACGATGCGCTGTTCGCGATCATTGATGTTGCGCTGCAACGCCAGCGCGATGACGGCGGGGCCGGGCGTGTCGTGCTGCTTGTCGAACGCGTGCCCGGATAAAGGGTTTGCGTCGCGTGGCTTGTCGCCGGGCGCGTTGCTGCCGGTCGCATTGCGGCTTACCCAGCCGCGCGCGGCGGCTTCCACCAGCACGCCGTGCTGCCAGTCCGGATTTTCGTTCCACACCAGCGGGCGCGCGGCAGGGAAGGCGGTAATCAAATCGAAATTGCGCGTAATGGCGTGCGGCGGGTAGGCCGCGCCCAGCGACCAGGTGGGGGGCGCATTCATTTCGGCGGCGGCCGGATCGATCACGATGCCGGGCGGCAGCAACAAATCAAGCTTCTCGGCGAGGCGCTCCAGACCCCGCAACGGCTCGGCGTCCAGCAGCCAGAGCAGGTTGCCGCCGCGCTCGATATAGCGCAGCAGCTTGTCCACTTCGCCAGGCATCAGGCCGAGTTGCGGCTGGGTAATCACCAGCACGGCGGTATTGTTCGGCACTTCCTGCGCCAGCGTGAGGTTGAGGCTGGCGATGCGGAAGCCGTTCTGCCCGAGCTTCGTGCCGAACGGATCGCCGAGATCATGGTTGGCGATGCCGTCCAGCTTGCGCTCGCCATGCCCGTCCAAATACATCAGTACTTGATTGCGCTTGTGCGCCAGGCGCAGCAGCATGCCGGTAAGGGTTTGTTCGTTGATCTGGGTGAGGTGTTCGCTGCGCCCGGCGTATTCGATCACCATCTCGCCGTTAAGCTGGACGCGTGCGGCGCGGGCTTTTTCCGGCTCTTTCTCCGGGTCGATAAACAGCAGATTCACGTCGGGTTTGTAACGCTGGTAGAGCGACACGATGTTGCGGATGATCTTGCGGATATCGCCGAGGCGCGCATCCTGTTCGGTGGCATACACCGCGATGTTGACCGGGCCATCCAGTTGGCCGAGCACTTCCACGCTGGCCGGTTCGAGGCTGTTCATGGTGTTGTGCGTGACGTCGCGCTGCACCGGGTATTGGGCGGCAAGATAGCCCAGCCCCAGCGCGACGCTGGACACCAGCAGCACGAACAGCAGGTTGCGCAGCGCAGGGTTAATACGAAATTCGCGCACGATGTCTCACCCGTAAATGCGGTTGTTGTGGATGCGGCGCATCGCCAGCAACAGGAAAAATACGCTGAACAACACGAAAAAGGCGGCATCCCCGCTGTCCAGCAAACCGATATTGAAATTCTGGAAATGGCTGAGCGGTGAAACGAAATGCCAAGGCGAGTCTTCCGCGGTCACGCCGAGGTCGGCCAGCCACAGACCGACCAATACCGCCAGCGCGCCGATGGCGGCGATGACCGGCTGGGTGGTGAGCGCGGAAATATACAACCCTACCGCGACATAGCTGGCCGTGAGCAGCAACAGGCCGAGCAGATTGCTCAGCAGCAGACCGTGATCGAGCGCGGTGCCGAGGGTCAGGGTGTAAAGCATCAGCGGCACACCGGAAATCAGTGCGGCCAAAAAAATCATCAGACCGAAAAACTTGCCGAGCACGATCTGGCTACCGGACAGCGGTGCCGAAAGCAGCAGCGCAAGCGTATGATTGCGGCGCTCCTCGGCGATCAGGCGCATGGTGAACATCGGCACCAGCATCATCAGCAGCAACGCGACCGTGTTGAACAGCGGGGCGGCAACCGTCATCGTCACGCCGGGCGGGTTGGCGAGCTGCGCCAGCTGCGGCTGGATGGCCAGAAATGCCTCCAGACGCGCTAGAAAAAACCAGGCAAAAATAAATTGCAGCGCGGCGAGCACCAGCCAGGTGGAGGGCATGGCAAACAGGCTGCGCAGTTCGCGCAGCGCGAGCAGGCGGATCATGAGGCTTCCCCCGTGGTATTTTTCCCGGTTTCTGAAGTTCGGGCTTCCAAAGTTCCGGCATCGGTGATTTGGGCAAATACTTCCTCCAGCGTGGCCTGCAACGGCGCGAGCTGCTCCAGTTGCCAGTCGCGCTGCGCCGCCAGCACCAGCAGCGTGTCGACGACGTGGGCATCCGGCGCGTGCAGTATGCGGAAGCGTGTGGCGGAAAGCGGTTCGACGCCGCTGATGCCCGCGATGCCTTTTAGCTCATCTAGGGGCGGCGGGTTGCGCAGGCTGACGATAAAACCTGAAACGCCGCCATACTGCTGCATGTGCGCGCTGGTGTCGCTGTAGATCAGCCTGCCGTGCTGCATGATTTCCACGCGGTCGCACACGCTTTCCACTTCGCCGAGCAAATGCGTGGAAAGAATCACGCTACCGCTATCGCCCAATTCGCGGATCAGTGCGCGGATGTCGCGGATTTGCGTGGGGTCCAAGCCGACGGTGGGCTCGTCCAGCACGACCACGGCGGGGCTGTGAATAATGGCTTGCGCGATACCGATACGCTGCTGATAGCCCTTGGACAGCGTGCCGATGATTTTCTTGCCGACCGCTTCCAGGCCGCAGCGTTGCTTGGTCCGGATGAGCGCTGCGGCGGCGGCATCCGATGGCATACCGCGCAGGCGCGCGGCAAAGATCAGATAATCGTCCACGCTAAGTTCGCGGTACAGCGGTGGGGTTTCCGGCAGATAGCCGATCTGCGCCTTGGCCTGCTCGGGTCGGCGCAACAGGTCGATGCCGCAAATTTCAATGCCGCTTTCATTTCCCCCGACGCCGTTGGGCAGCAAGCAGCCGGTCAGCATTTGCAGCGTAGTGCTCTTGCCCGCGCCGTTGTGCCCGAGCAAGCCCAATACCTCGCCGCGCTTGAGTTCCAGCGACACGTTGTGAATGACTTGCCGGTTGCCGAAGCGGCGCGACAGGTTGCGCGCGGCAAGCGTTATTTCGGGGGTGGCGTTGGACAAAGTTTGGTTGCCGTCGTGGTTGTGGGTTGTGGTTGCACTTTACCGAATATAACCCAATACGCGCGCCCCCACTACCCCAACTCCAGAGCCAGTTCCAGAACCACCGGCGTGTGGTCGGAAGGGCGCTCCAGTTTGCGCGGGGCTTTGTCGATCACGCAGCTTTTGCATTGCGCCACCAGCGGATCGCTGACCAGAATGTGGTCGATGCGCAGCCCCAGATTGCGGCGCAACGCCATCATGCGGTAGTCCCACCATGAATAGGATTTTTCCGCCTGCTCGAACAGGCGGAAGCCATCGTGCAGGCCAAGTTGTAAAAGGTTGCGGAACTCCTGACGCTCCGGCTCGCTGACCAGCACATTGCCCTGCCATGCGACCGGGTCATAGACATCGCGGTCTTCCGGCGCGATATTGTAGTCGCCCAGCAGCGCCAGTTTCGGGTGGCGCGTCAGCTCTGCTTCCAGCCAGTCGCGCAATGCGGCAAGCCACGCGAGTTTGTATTGATACTTGTCGGAATCGACGCTCTGCCCGTTCGGCACATACACGCATACCACGCGGACCTCGCCGACTGTGGCGGCGATAACGCGTTTTTGTTCGTCGGCAAAATCCGGGATGCCCATCTGCACGTCGCCGGATGGGGTGCGGCTCAGGATCGCCACGCCGTTATAAGTTTTCTGTCCGCTGAATACACTGTGATAGCCCGCCGCCAGCAATTCTGCTTGCGGAAAATCCCTGTCCTGTTGTTTGGTTTCCTGCAGGCACAACACATCGACCGGGTTGGCGGCAAGCCAGTCCAATACCTGCTGCAGGCGCACCTTGAGCGAATTGACGTTCCAGGTCGCAAGTTTCATATAAGCTTAAACACATCGATTGCCTTGCAACTCATTCCCATACGTTGCTTATGTCAGGCATTTTGCGGGGCGTGGATCCGCGCATTGTGCAACCGGTTTGATTAGGCAAATGCAGGCCGCATAGGCATTTAGGCGACCGCCCGGATTCACGGGCGGCCGCCATTAGAACAACTATTTTTTGACACCATTCACAGCGGCCTTGAGAGTGGCGCCAGCCTTGAATGCCGGAGCCTTGGAGGCCTTGATTTTGAGCTCTGCGCCGGTAGCCGGGTTGCGGCCGGTGCGTGCGGCGCGCTTACGTACTTCAAAAGTGCCGAAGCCAACCAGCGCAACGTTGTCGCCCTTCTTCAAAGTGGCGGTGATGATTTCGATCAGCGCTGCGATGTTGCGGTCGGCGTCAGCCTTGGTGCTGCCAGTTTTTGTAGCCAATGCGTCTATCAATTCTTTGCGGTTCATGTGGTTTATCCCCCTGTGGTTGGTTGCTGCCCTATGCAGCGGATCAAAGTCTAGCACTAAAAACGGATGGCTATAAGAGCCTCACGCAAGCCAAGCGCCAAAATGAGCGTTGTCAGCAAGCCGGATACCCGCCACAATAACTATTTCGGATTACCCTTCACGCGAATGCGATCAACTATCTGAAAGGATTTTCAATGAGTTCGGTAAAGCCTGCAAAGAAGCCAGCTAAAGCGCCCATGAATTCGGCCAAGGCCAAAAAACATCCGGACTACGATGCGCGGATTCACGCTGAAATGCTGGACAGCTTTGACGAAGAGCTGGAAATGGAGATCGACGATGACCGGATGAACGATCTGGTTGGCGAGGCTACCCAATCCGGCACTCAGCAGGATATCGACAGAAATTTTTACTTCAAGGAGCTGTTCCGTCTTCAGGGTGAACTGGTCAAGCTGCAGGACTGGGTCGTACATAAAAAGCTCAAGGTGGTGGTTCTTTTTGAAGGCCGTGATGCAGCCGGCAAAGGGGGCGTCATTAAACGCATCACCCAGCGCCTCAACCCGCGCGTTTGCCGGGTCGCCGCCTTGCCGGCACCCAGTGCGCGGGAAAGCAGCCAGTGGTATTTTCAGCGTTATGTTTCCCATCTGCCGGCGGGAGGCGAAATCGTGCTTTTCGACCGCAGCTGGTACAACCGTGCGGGTGTTGAAAAGGTCATGGGGTTTTGCAGCGAAGGCGAGTATGAAGAATTTTTTCGCACCGTGCCGGAATTCGAAAAAATGCTCATTCGCTCCGGCATTATTCTGATCAAATACTGGTTTTCCATCACCGACGACGAGCAGAATTTACGTTTTATGATGCGTATTCACGACCCGCTCAAACAGTGGAAGCTGAGTCCCATGGACATGGAGTCGCGCCGTCGCTGGGAGCAATACACCAAGGCCAAGGAAACGATGCTGGAGCGCACCCACATTCCTGAAGCACCCTGGTGGATCGTCGAGGCGGTGGACAAGAAAAAGGCCCGCCTCAACTGCATTCATCACTTCTTGAGCCAGGTTCCTTACTGCGAGGTCGAGCGCGAGCAAGTGGCTTTACCCGACCGCGTCCATAACCCGGATTATTTGCGCAATCCGGTACCCAAGGAAATGTTCGTGCCCGCAGTCTATTGAAGCCGGGGATTCCAAGCCATAACCAAAATATGGTGCCCATTTCCCTGTGGGGCTGATTATCGCTTTGGACATCTGCGGACGCGACAGCAGGAATGGCGGGTTTTTCTGCTAAAGTGCGCGCCATGAATATGACCAGCAGCCAGCTCTATTTGCGCCTTCTCGATTACGTCAAACCCTACTGGCGCGCCTTCGCTGTTTCGCTGCTCGGCATGATCGTGGTCGCCGCCACCGAGCCGCTGGTGCCCGCGCTGATGAAGCCGCTGCTGGACGGCACGTTCGTCCATAAGGATCAGGCGATGATGCGCATCGTGCCGGTGGTCATCATCGTGATTTTCCTGGTACGCGGGCTGGCGACCTTCATCGGCACCTACGCGATCAACTGGGTGGGCAACAAGCTGGTGATGGACTTGCGCGACGCGATGTTCCGCAAATTGCTCTCCCTGCCGACGCACTATTACGACGACCATGCCACCGGCTCGCTGATTTCCAAGCTGACTTTCGACGTCACCCAGGTGACCAGCGCCGCGACCACGGTGGTGACTATTGCGGTGCGCGACAGCATCGTCATCATCGGGCTGCTCGGCTGGCTGTTTTATCTCAACTGGAAGCTGACGCTGCTGACGCTGCTGATGGCGCCGGTTATCGCTTTGATCATCCGCGTCATCAGCAAACGGATGCGCACCAGCAGCCGCGACACGCAGCGCGCGATGGGCGACATCACCCAGGTGATCGAGGAAAGCGTGTCCGCGCACAAGGTGGTCAAGCTGTTCGGCGGACAACAGTACGAGAGCGACCGTTTCCATGAGCAGGCCAACTGGGTGCGCCGCCATACGATGAAGCAGGCGGCGGCGGCGGCGGCAAACGTGCCCATCGTGCAAATGGTCGCGGCCATCGCGCTTGCCGTGATCGTCTATCTCGCCACGCTGCAATCGCAGGCCGACGAGACCACCGTGGGCGGTTTCGTCTCGTTCATCATGGCGATGCTGATGCTGACCGCGCCGCTCAAGCGGCTGGCCGGGGTCAGCGAATACCTGCAACGCGGCCTGGCGGCGGCGGAAAGCGTGTTCGCGCTGCTCGACACCGTAGGCGAAACGGACAGCGGCACCGAGACGATAGGCCGGGTGCGAGGCGAACTGCAATTCGACCAGGTGCAGTTTGCCTACGATGGAACGGACGGAAGGCACGCGCTGCAAAACATCACGCTGCACATCCGCGCCGGCGAGAATGTCGCGCTGGTCGGCGCGTCGGGCAGCGGCAAAACCACGCTGGCCAACCTGGTGCCACGCTTCTACAACCCGACCGGCGGCGCGATTCTGCTCGACGGACATAACCTTGCCGACCTTACTTTGGCCAGCCTGCGCGCCAACATCGCGCTGGTGAGCCAGGAAGTCGTGCTGTTCAACGATACGGTCGCTGCCAACATCGCTTACGGGCAAATGAGAGAAGTGCAGGAGGCAGAAATCATCGCTGCCGCTACTGCCGCGCACGCGATGGAATTCATCCGCGAATGGCCGGAAGGTCTGAACACGCTGGTCGGTGAGCGCGGCGTGAAGCTGTCTGGCGGGCAGCGCCAGCGCATCGCCATCGCGCGCGCGATCCTCAAAGACGCGCCGATCCTGATCCTCGACGAGGCGACCTCCGCGCTGGACAGCGAATCCGAACGCCACGTGCAGGCCGCGCTGGAAACCCTGATGCAAGGCCGCACCACGCTGGTCATCGCGCACCGCCTGTCCACCATCGAAAAAGCGGATCGGATTGTCGTGCTGCAAAAAGGCGAAATCGCCGAGATCGGCACACATCGCGAGCTGCTGGAAAAAAATGGCGTGTATGCGCAGTTGCACCGCACGCAGTTTGCTCCGGCTGGCGGAGCATAATTGGCTTGCTGCAAATAGAAAATGGAAATCGTCACCGTCCTGCTCTGGATACTGGCCGCGCTGCTGGTGATTGCGGGCATCGCGGGTCTGGTGTTGCCCGGCATTCCGGGCGCAGCCGTGCTCTTTGCCGGGCTCGTGCTGGCAGCCTGGGTGGAAGACTTTGTGTTTGTCGGAATAGGCACATTAGCCATTCTTGTCGTCCTGGCGCTGCTGACCTATGCCGTGGATTTTGCGGCGAGCATCCTGGGCGTAAAATATTTCGGCGCTTCGCGGCACGCCATGGTGGGTGCGATGCTTGGCGCGATTCTGGGCATATTCTTTGGTTTGCCCGGCTTGCTGCTCGGTCCCTTCATCGGTGCGGCACTCGGAGAGTTTTCCGCACGGCGCAGCCTGGGTGCTGCCGGCAGGGCGGGAGTGGGTGCCACGCTCGGGTTGGCGCTGGGCGTCGCCGCCAAACTGGCGCTGGCTTTCTCCATGCTGGCCGCGTTTGTGGCAGCGCGTTTCATGATATAGATCATGGAATTCTGGTGCGTGCTCAAATATACTTTGTGTTGACGTAGTGGCGGCAAAAGCCTAAATTTCACCCACCAAACCTGACTCAACACAACCACAGAGGAGATAACCATGGCCGTTCTCGTATGCAAACCCGCACCCGATTTCAACGCTGCTGCCGTAATGGGCAACAATGAAATCAACGCGAACTTCAATCTGAAAAAACATATCGCCGGCAAATACGCCGTGCTGTACTTCTACCCGCTGGACTTCACCTTCGTCTGCCCTTCCGAAATCATCGCCTTCGACCATCGCCTCGACGAGTTCAAGAAGCGCAACGTCGAGGTGATCGGCGTATCCATCGACTCGCATTTCACCCACCTGGCATGGAAAAATACACCGGTCAACAACGGCGGCATCGGCCAGGTGCGCTACCCGCTGGTGGCCGACATCAAGCATGAAATCTGCAAGGCCTACGATGTCGAGTCGGAAGGCGGCGTGGCGTTCCGCGGCTCGTTCCTCATCGACCGCGCCGGTATGGTGCGCCACCAGGTGGTGAACGATCTGCCGCTGGGGCGCAACATCGACGAAATGCTGCGCATGGTGGACGCGCTGCAATTCACCGAGGAGCATGGTGAAGTCTGTCCCGCCGGTTGGAGCAAGGGCAAGGCGGGCATGAACGCATCGACCGAAGGCGTGGCGAAATACCTGGCCAATCACGCCACGGAGCTATAAGGCAATCTCTAAGATTTAGATTTCGTCATGCCATGCCTAAAAGTGAAACAGCCCAAACCACCTCCAGCTCCCCCTTGTCAGGGGGAGAGCCTGGTCTCCTCCCATGACAAGGGGAGGTTGGGAGGGGTTCGGAGTAAAACGCGAAGCAATCTTGCGCAATGTCTCATTGTCAGAGATGGCTATTTCCAAGCACGTTAGATAGGCTTTGGATAAACCTGCTTTCTGCCGGGTTTGGGGGGCGAATTGTGAGATAAATACCCGGATAAACTTGGGCAACTCACCCGGGTTCAGCCGCCCAATCCCTGCTGGAATCGATCAATCTCCGCTTCCACATACGCCTTGAATTCGGCGCAAAACCTTTGCGGCGCAAAGCGGAGCGCATTTTCGCGGCAAGCTGCCGGCAAAATGCGGGCGGCTTCCTGCTCAAAAGAGCTGACGGCGGCTTTGATCGCGGGTACGGATTGCTCCTTGAAAAACACTCCGGTCGGTTGCTCATCATCCAGGCCGCGTATGGTTTCCAGCGCGCCACCCTTGGCAAAAGCAATGACCGGCGTCCCGCAGGCCTGGGCTTCCAGGGGCACAATGCCGAAATCCTCTTCCGCCGCAAAGACCAGAGCCTTGGCGCGCTGCATGTAGTCGCGCAGCACATCATCGGTCTGATAGCCGAGAACGGTGACATTAGCCCCCGCGCTTGCGCGCACTTTGCGCATTTCCGGACCATCGCCAATCATGACCAGATGCCGTTCCGGCATGGCCGTGAAAGCTTCCGCGATCAAAGCCATTTTTTTGTAAGACACCAGGCGGGAAGCGGCCAGGTAGAAATCTTCCTTGTCTTCGCGCAGGCTGAACTTTTCAATATCCACCGGCGGGTAAATCACCGCAGCATCGCGGCGATAAGTTTTCCGGATGCGCCGCCGGATAAATTGCGAGATCGCGATAAATCCATCGACCCCATGCGCCGTGCGCGAGTCCCACAAACGCAGCCTGTGCAACTGCCATTTCGCCAGCCATCCTATAAGGCCGCTGTCGAGCCCTGCCTCGCGCAGATACTGGTGCTGCAAATCCCACGCGTAGCGCATGGGCGAGTAACACATGCAAATGTGTAATTGATCGGGGCCGGTAAGCACACCTTTTGCGACTGCGTGACTGCTGGAAATCACCAGGTCATAAGCGGATAAATCGAACTGCTCGACAGCCAGAGGCATAACGGATAAATACTGTCTATATTTGGTTCTGGCGAAGGGCAAGCGCTGCACAAAAGAAGCCGTTGCCGTTTTACCCAGCAGAAAATCACGTTCATCGGATGGAATAAAATCTATTACGGAATATAAATCAGCTTCCGGGTAACATAATAATATTTGCTCAAGAACGCGTTCTGCCCCAGCATAGACAGTCAACCAATCATGAATGACAGCCACTTTCATTGGTGTAGCCGGACGGTAGAATAGCTGGCAAGGCTAGCCTGTCCGTAAACAGGGATGTCTGTGGCAAAATCCATAACCATAGGCAAGGTGGTCAGCGGGAGGGTAGGCTCTGGCAGTTTTATTGGGCAATGCAGCATCGTACCTTCAGTGTCTTTGAAGTCATAAACCAGCAAAATTTCAGCATAGCAATTAACCGGATGAAAGCCGTGTGGATACTCTTTTGGCGCCACCTCAGGCCCGCCTTGCTCAGCCCGTCCAAATTGGTCGGGCTGGCATTGCGCATCGCTGCGCTTCTGAAAGCACGGGGATTGCGCGGCGCACTGGAAAAATTCTCCCACAGCGCAGAATTATATGATGAATATCCCCGCTGGGTCGCGCTTTACGACACGCCAACTGGCGAGGAACATGCGCTCATTTGCACCAGGCTGAACAAACTGATTCATGCCCCCCATATTTCACTCTTGATGCAGTGTGCTGCCAACACCGACAGACAAACGATCCGTGCTATTGAATCCATACAAGCGCAAATCTATCATAACTGGGAAATCTGTATCGCCATCCCGCCATCGTCCGATCACGCATGCAGGAAAGCGCTGGGGGCGCTCGCAGCCGCCGATGCACGGATCAAAATTCTTCCGGTGGCGGAAGTTTCGGAAGCGGAAGAAATCAATCTTCTGCTTGCCACCGCCACGGGTGAATGGCTTGCACTCCTGGATATCTGCTGCGAAATGGCGCAGCACACGCTTTATCTGGTTGCGGAAGAACTGTCCCGCAGGCCGGATGCAGAAATTATTTACGGCGATGAAGACCGGATCGACGCAGAAGGCAGGCGTTGCGCACCCGATTTCAAGCCGGACTGGAACCCCGACCTGTTGCGTGCCCACCACTACTTTGGCAGCCTGGTTTTTTACCGTTCCGAACGTCTGAGGCAGCAGTGCGGATTCCAGGCTGAAGCCGGCACGGCGCTGTCATGGGAATTGGCCTTGCGCTTGTCGGGCAGCGTTCTTCCCGTCCAAATCCGCCACATACCGCAGATGTTGTGTCACCGGAGCGATGTCTCGACTCAATATGCGCCAGATGCCGCAGCCGAGAAGCAGGTGCTGCAGGCATATCTTCAGCGAAAAGGCATACGAGCCAGCGTCACCCAGAGCCGCAACGGCTACTGGCGTATCCGCTACGCCCTGCCAGCCACACCCCCGCTCGTCTCCATCATCATCCCGACACGCAATGGCCTGGACCTGCTCGCCCAGTGCGTTAAAAGCGTCCTGAACAAAACCGCTTACGCGCCATACGAGATTATCGTGGTGGATAACCAGTCCGACGATGGTGCGACGCTGGAATATCTGCGTCAACTAGAACGGAACGGTAGCGCACGGGTGCTTTCCTATGACGCACCGTTTAACTACTCTGCCCTCAACAATTTTGCCGTGAATCACGCCAAGGGCGAATTTTTGTGCCTGCTTAACAACGACATCGAAGCCATCCACCCGGACTGGCTGGAAGAGCTGGTCAGCCAGGCGGCGCGCCCTGAAGCGGGTGCAGTGGGCGCCATGTTGTACTACCCAGACGGCAGCGTTCAACATGCGGGTGTATTGCTCAAGGGCAGTGAAGTCGCCACGCACTTTTTCTTCCATATGCCTGCCGCGCTGCTCGATACTCGCCCGCGCGCGCAAATGGTACAGAGCCTGTCAGCGGTCACGGCGGCATGCCTGGTGGTTGAAAAAAGAAAATATCTGCAGGTGGGTGGAATGGACGAAAACCTTGCCATAACCTGCAACGACATCGACCTGTGCCTTAAACTTTCGCAAGCAGGCTACTGGAACATCTGGACGCCTTTTGCTGAGCTGAATCACTACGAATCTGCAACCCGGGGTTTTGACGACAGCCCTGCCAAACAGGCACGGATCGGGCGTGAAAAAGCGTACATGTACGAACGTTGGGGCAGCGCGCTAGACAACGACCCAGCCTACAATCCTAATCTTGATTTAGAAAGGGAAAGCTATGCACTTGCTTTCCCTCCAAGAATGTGAAACGGCCATTGGGCTGGCTATTATTGGACACATCCCTATGTCACGTCTTGGGAAAGTGGCGTCAACGTGAATATGAGAACTCACCCGCCATAATCTTCTCGAAAAAAATACGCTTCGAATTCGCCATATATTGTTTAGGCCACTGCCCCAGAAAACACCTTGGCTTCAAGACGCTAGCTATGTCTTTATGAAGCGGCTACGCCCTTATCATAACGTCGTTGCGCTTCGTATTCGATTTCGTCTCATGTTATGCTTTAGCTATACATATTTATCAATTTCATTGCTTTAATCTATGATCCCACCGCAAAAAAATAGACTGATTGTCGTGCTGGGTATGCATCGTAGCGGCACAAGCGCCATCGCTCGCGGGCTGAAAGTGCTGGGTGTGGAGCTTGGCGATAAAATAATGCCACCTGTTGAAGGCAACAATGCCAAAGGCTTTTATGAGGACATTGATCTTAATGCGCTGAATATCGAGATGCTCAATACCATAGAGAGCGATTGGCATCACGTCGCTGCGTTTGATTCAATCGATGCCGAGATTTTACGCAAAAAAGGCCATTTCCTGCACGCGGCTGAGTTGCTTCGGCAGAAGGTCAGCAGCGCGACGGTCTTTGGCTTCAAAGACCCTCGTGTGGCAAAACTACTACCCTTCTGGAAAGGGGTGATTAGTCACTGCCAACTCGATGTGAGTTATGTCTTGGCCGTGCGAAACCCTCTCAGCGTGGTGAAGTCGTTGGCAAAGCGCGATAGCATTGAAGCAGAGCAAGCCTATCTTATGTGGCTGGCTCATGTTCTCACAAGTTTGACGGACAGTGCTGGTGCTATGCGGGTGCTTGTTGACTATGACCGCCTGATGCAATCACCAGATCATGAGTTAAATCGGATGGCAAAACATCTTGATTTGGAGATTGACCCGACAGAATTACAAAGCTATAAGACCGAGTTTCTTGATCAAAAGTTGAGGCACACGGTTTACGAACTGAACGATTTGCTGTTGGACGATACATGCCCACCCATTGTCCGTGAGATATACGCAGCCTTGCTAGATGTGGCATCCGATAAAGCAAAGATTGATGACGCAGAATTACAAAAAAAGGTAGTGCGTTGGTCAGATGAATTTGAGCGCCTCAAGTCACCTCTGCTGCTGATAGATAGGCTCATCACACAAAAGCAATCCGTGGCCGAGCGCGACAGGCAGATAGCTGGCTTGGCTCAAGCAGTGCATGACAAGGAAGTGCATATCGGCAATCTCGATCATGCCGTAGCCGAGCGCGACGTGCAGATCGGCGGCCTCAAGCAAGTTATAGCCGAGCGCGACGGGCAGATCGGCGGCTTGTCTCAAGCAGTGCATGACAAAGATGTCCATATTGGCAATATCGAGCATGTATTAAGTGAGCATGAAAAGCAGATTAACGAGCTTATTCGGGGCGCCGCCGAGATTCGTGGATCAATCAGTTGGCGATTGACGAGACCCATCAGGTACGTTGGACGTCAGTTATTACGCATCAAAATAGTACGCCAAGCATTACAAAATTCTTTGCCAAAGCGCCGTGGGTATCGGGGGCTAATGAAGCATGTGTGGCGCACATATAAAAACGAGGGTATCGACGGTGTTAAGCGCCGTATGCATTACTCGGCTTCACCTGGCGCGCCGCCCCCAGTCATTGACTATGCGCCATCCCCCGCCATTGGCCATGCGCAACCTCACCACAACGATTATGGTGAGTGGGTGCGTCGTTACGACACTCTGACCGACCAGGATCGGGGGAAAATTAAAACTCGAATAAGTCGGTTACAAAAAAACCCCCTCATTTCGGTGGTCATGCCGGTGTATAACCCGCCCCTGACTATGCTCGAAGACGCAATTCGCTCTGTTCAGGGCCAGCTCTACCCGAACTGGGAATTGTGCATTGCCGACGATGCCTCGACAGATAAAGATGTTCATAAGTTGCTTCAGCGCTATGCGGAGAATGACTCGCGCATTAAAGTGGTGTTCAGAGAGAAAAATGGACATATATCCGCCGCATCTAACTCGGCATTGGATTTGGCAAATGGCGAATATGTTGCCCTGCTTGACAACGATGACCTGCTGCCTGAGCAGGCTTTGTTTTGGGTTGCAGATACCATTGACAGCCATCCTGATGCAGGGCTTATTTACTCCGACGAAGACAAGATAGATCAATCAGGGCAGCGCTACGATCCGTATTTCAAACCGGACTGGAACCCCGATTTATTTCTTTCCCACAACATGATTTGCCACTTGGGTGTGTATCGCACTGATTTGGTCAGAAAGCTGGGTGGCTTCCGGGAAGGCTACGAAGGGGCGCAGGACTATGACTTGGCTTTGCGTTGCACCGAACAACTTGCACCTCAGCAAATCGTGCATATCCCCAGAGTGCTTTACCACTGGCGCAGCCATCCGGGGAGCACCGCGCAAGCAGGAAGTGAAAAGAACTACGCACTTTCGGCTGGCGAGCGCGCCTTGAACGACCATTTTTCGCGCATTCATATTTCTGCAAAGGCTGAGCTGCTGGACTTTGGCATGTATCGCGCGCGATACGCCCTTCCATCTTCTGCGCCTTTGGTCAGTCTGATTATCCCCACGCACAATGGCTTGCATTTGATTAAGCAGTGCATCGAGAGCATCCTTGCCAAAACCACTTATCAGAATTATGAAATTCTTGTCGTGGACAACAACTCGGACGATCCCAACACCTTGGCCTATTTCGCCAGCCTTGCGGAAAATAATCGAATTCGGGTTCTCCGCGACGAACGCCCCTTCAATTACTCAGCCTTGAACAACGCTGCCGTTCAGCAAGCGCGAGGAGAGTATGTAGGCCTTATAAATAATGACATCGAGGTGATTGCTCCAGAATGGTTGGACGAGATGATGGGCTTGGCTATTCAGCTTGGAGTTGGAGCGGTAGGTGCTTGCTTGTGGTATCCCAATGATACCTTGCAGCATGGGGGTTGTATTACCGGTATCGGCGGAGTGGCAGGGCATTCCCATAAATACCTGCCAAGAGGTCACTTCGGCTATTTTGCGCGCGCACAACTTATCCAGACTTTGTCTGTCGTTACAGCGGCCTGCTTGGTCATAAAAAAATGCACCTTCCAAGAAGTCGGCGGGCTGGACGAAAAAAATCTCAAGGTGGCTTTCAATGATATAGATTTTTGCTTGCGTGTTCGAGAAGCGGGCTACCGTAATGTATGGACACCCTATGCCGAGTTGTATCATCACGAATCAGCGACGCGCGGTTATGAGGACACTCCAGAAAAGCAATCACGGTTCAGAGATGAGGTGCTCTTCATGCAAAAGAGTTGGGGACATCTGCTCATGGATGACCCTGCCTACAGCCCCAACTTGACTCTGGATCGGGAAGATTTTTCTTATGCATGGCCGCCGCGTACCGCTCCCTTGACTCACCGCAAGCCTTCTCAGACTGGCTCAAATCAGCCTCCTAGAAAACCACATGACCTGCCCAGTACCGATGGTTTGTGCGCCAAAGATATCTCCTGATGCTTACCAACCCACAATTTCGGGCTTGGCTTAATTCACTGCTTGTATTGGTTTTCATTGCCTGGGTAATTCCCGCTGCTGCTGCGATGCCAAATTCTCGGGGGGCGGGGGTAGTGGATTCGTTCGTTTTGACTCCCGCTTCTGATGCTTTAAGTTTTACTGCTGCTGGTTGGGTTGGCGGCGAAAAACCGGGATCGACTACGACAGCCCTGACTGTGAAATTAGGTGGCGAACTGGTCTATGAAGGACCGTTTGAGGCGCTTGATAGGCCGGATGTCGCGGCTGCGATGAATAGGAAGGATTGGGGTAGGTCAGGTTGGCGCGTGTCGGAATTCATTCCGCTCACATTGAAAGACGGCGTATATGATCTTTCCGTGCATGCACGTATCAGTGACGGCTCTCTGGTTGACCTGGTATCGGGCAGGCAAGTTCAAAAGGTTGTCGTCAATCGAACATCGGCAGGCTTTTTTAAAAAAACAGCCATGTGTATTGGCTTGATTTTGGCGATTGGCTTGTTTTACACCGTGCTTTTGCACGGTGATTGGCTAGCGGAAAAAATCAGCAAAAGATTGGGCAAAACGATAGCGCCGGTTTCCATCGCCATCGGACTGATTGTTGCCGTATTCGCAGGGCTGATAGCAATCGGCATGACAGGTTCATCTTTGAAACTATTATATGACCAGGCACCGTTCATTGATTCAAAAACAGCCCATGTTGCCTTGTTTCAACAACCTATTCGTAGTGATGAGTGGCTGGTAATGACACCACTGTCGATAGGTCAGGTGAACCATCAACCGGCCTTTCCCATCATCAACCGCAATCTGGGAGAAGATGGGCAGAACATGCTGGTAGTCGGCATGGCCGGGGTGCCGGTGCAACACATTACCTTATTGGCCAAGCCGGCCACCTGGGGTTTTCATCTGTTTGACTTGAAGCGGGCATTGGCGTGGTACTGGTGGTTTCCGTTGTTCGGTTGTCTGCTCGCCCTATGGTGGCTGTTCAGTTTGTTGATACCCGGTCAGTGGCGTCTGGGCTTGTTCTTGTCGCTCTTGTTTTGTTTGTCGCCCTATCTTGTCGCGTGGTCAAATTGGCCGGCTTATGCGGTGTTTTTTCCTAGTATCGCGTTGTGTTCAAGCATATTGATACTGCGCCAGGAAAATCGCTGGTGGCTCGCCGCGTTGGGTATTTTGCTGGGGCTTTCATTTGCCGGGTTTGTACTGGTTCTTTACCCACCATGGCAGGTGTCGCTTGGCTGTTTGTACCTTGCAATCGCAATTGGCCTAGTGTTGCGGGATCGTGCCGAGCTTCGGCTTAATCGCGCCAAAATTGCGGCATTTTTCCTGGCTTCCGCTCTTGCCGGTTTAATCCTATGGTTCTGGTGGATCGATGCAAAACCGGCGATCGAGGCGATGCTGAATACCGTTTATCCAGGTGTACGCGCGTTCACTGGAGGTGGCATGCCTCTGCCGGAATTGTTGCGTGGGTTCACCAATATCGGGAGTATGTATAAGCAGGAAGGAGCAACCAGTAATCAAAGCGAGATCGCCTCATTTTATTATCTCTTTTTGCCGCTTGTGGTTGCTGCGGGGTTTCGACTTAGAGGCGAGCGCAGGTCACTTTACCTCATGCTACCGATCGCACTGTTTGCGGCTTATGCGCTTTTGTACATGATGCATGGTGTGCCGCCAATAATTGCGCGAATGACTTTCTGGGAACGCGTTCCACCCTATCGAGCTGATCTGGCGCTTGGCTTATCTTATGTCTTGCTGTGCGGCCTGACGCTGTCAAATGCAAAATTCGGCGCGCTCAATGACGAAAAAAAGAAATTGCTCGCCTACTTGGTTTCCCTGGCCTGGACTGCCGTAGTGGCCTATGCGATATCCGCACACCCCAAAGGGGAGCTGGTCGGGATAACGCCGGGTGTGGCAGCCGCGTTGCTGATTGCAGTTTTTTTGAGCGGTTTCTGGCTGATCATAGGCGATGCAAAAAAATTCATGGCAATCAGCTTGGCCATGTGCGCCGCGACAACTTTGCCGTTTCATCCTTTATCTTTTGCACCCAAAAAGGTCGAACCCCTAAGTGATATCGGAAGCATGCTCGTACTAAGTGGTAATCCTGCAAGCCCTTACAAAAGGGTGTTGGTGCTCGAATCGCAAGTTACAGCAATGGCTTTGATGTCAGTGGGCATTCCGACGGTAAATGGGGTACTGTATTATCCGCAGGTGAGTCTTTGGCGGCATTTGGGCGTTGATAAAACAAAGGCCGATGTATTTAACCGTTATCAGCATTTGCTGTTCAGTGTTGGTAAGCCTGATGCCGCCGACGGTTTTGTTTTGGATTCGCCGCAAGGAGATGTAGTCAGGGTGACGATTGATGCCGAACGATTTGACTTCGGTCTGACAGGTGCCGGACTCGTGCTCGCCCCGCAGGGAATCAGCGAGCGTTTACAGCAAAATCAGAGCATTCGCTTTGTTCGCTCAAATGCCGCCTGGTCGTGGTTTGATGTAATCGATGATCGTAATGAACAGCCAACCGGCATAAACAAACAAGCTAGACAGTAGATGCGAAAGACGGCAGAATCGACTTAGACAACCCGTTAGAGCTGATCAACCCGTTAGAGCCGATGCTGATATGATAACTGACGTTAGCCGAAACGAAATATGCAGCTTCCCTCTGCTCTACGCACAACCTATCCTTTTTACCTGCAAGAGATGGGGATGGCTGTAATGGATAATCCGGGTTAACAACCAAAATACACACCAGGCTCAACCATGACCATTCCTCAATTCCTGCTTATCCTGCTTTGTGTCTTGGGCATTTCCGCGGGGCAGATACTGTTCAAGCTGGCTGCCCTGGCATTGCCCAAGACTGACGCGGGGCTACTGTCACTGGGTATCAAACTGGCGCTGAACCCTTATCTCTTGGTTGGATTAACCATTTATATGAGCGCCACGGTATTGTGGATATGGATGCTGCGCGAGGTGCCTCTCAACCTGGCTTATCCTCTTATGGCACTGGCTTTTCTGTTCGTGCCGCTGCTCGGCTTCTTTATCCTGGGTGAGCCGTTGCAGCGCGCCACTTTTATCGGTAGCGCCATGATCATCTTGGGCGTGTATGTGATTGTGAAATGAACCATGTTTGTTGAAATCCCACGCGAATTTCTGGCCGGTATCGCGACTGATTCCGACCGAATTCCAACCCTGTATTATTCCCGCTACTGGCCGGTGCGTCGCTTTTTCTGGATGCGGCTCAAGCTGATCTATTCCCTGATGCGACGTGCGAGTGCGAGAAATGCCTGCTGTCTCGATTTTGGCGGCGGCGGCGGGGTTTTCTTGCCCACGCTGTCGGGCTACTTCAAAAAAGTGGTGTGCATCGACCTTGAAAATGACGAAGCCCACAAGGTGGTGGCGCAATACCAGCTTTCCAACGTGCAACTGGTTCGGGAAGATATCGCCAGCGCCAACCTCGCCGATGCGCCATTTGATGCCATTGTGGCTGCGGACGTGTTGGAGCATTTTCAGGATCTGTCATTTCCGGTCAATGCACTGCGAAAGTGGCTGAGTCTGGGCGGAATACTTTATACCTCGCTACCTTCCGAAAATTACATTTATGTTTTTCTGCGCAAGGTGTTTGGTATAACCAAACCTTGGGATCATTATCATACCGCCGGCGAGGTCGAGAGTTATCTGGCGCAGCACGGTTTTAAACAAATTCGCAAGACCTTTGTTCCTTTCTATTGGGGGATATTACCCTTGTTTCATGTTAGCGCATGGCAGCTGGATGGTGGGGCGGACAAATGACCCAAGCCGCGCCAGTCATAGCCGTAGTCATTCCTTGCTACAAAGTCGGCAGGCATATTTTGTCTGTCCTGGCAAACATAGGTAAGGAAGTTGCCATCATTTATGTGGTGGACGATAAATGCCCGGAAGGATCGGGATTATTGGTTCAAGCACAGTGCCATGACCCGCGCGTGCGCGTTATTTTTCATGACATCAACAAGGGTGTGGGCGGCGCTACAATCTCAGGTTATCGTCAGGCGGTGGCGGACGGTGCCACGGTGGCAGTCAAGATTGACGGGGACGGCCAGATGGATTCTGGCTTGATCCCCATGTTCGTACATCCGATTCTTAGCGGCCATGCCGATTACACCAAAGGCAATCGTTTTTTTGATATTGAACTCCTCACCTCTATGCCACGCCTACGCTTGTTTGGCAACTCGGTATTGTCCTTGGTAAGCAAGGTTGCCAGCGGCTATTGGGACATTATGGACCCAACCAATGGGTTCACCGCTATTCATACCACCGTGTTGAAGCATTTGTCACTCGACAAGCTCGACGAGCGTTACTTCTTTGAGAGCGACATGCTATTTCGGCTTAACGTTACGCGCGCGGTAGTGCAGGATATTCCCCTGGAAGCACGATATGGCGATGAAGAAAGCAGTTTGAATATCGCGCGGGTCGCCCGAGAATTTCCTGCCAAGTATTTAGGTCGCTTTGCAAAAAGGATTTTCTATAACTATGTTCTGCGAGATTTCAATGCGGGAACGATTGAGCTATTTATGGGAGGGGTGCTGTTGCTGTGCGGAACCCTATATGGAAGCTGGCACTGGTTTATTTCCATTTATGACGGAATACCAGCAACCAGTGGCGTTGTCATGCTGGCTGCGCTCCCTATATTGGTAGGCTTCCAATTGCTGATTTCGGCGATCAATTTCGATATCGCAAATATTCCGGTTCGCCCGGTGCACAAGCTTTACCAGCCCCATCCTTGACCTGAATCCTTAGGCTCCAGGTCAAGGGTTATTACGGCAGCAAGGCGCTCCATAACTGGCCATCTGCGGAGCGACCACCAGCTGCAGAACACTCTGCCCTGCGACCATGGTTGATCCTGACGGTGAATCTCCAATCAGTTGAGTCCAGCCGCCCCGACAATCACTATGTGTAGAATATCATCCGCCAACTCACTACCCACACAACTACAAATGGAAGCCTCCAACCTGACACCACAGCCCATAGGCGAATTGCTGCTGCTGCGTACGCTGATCAACCCACAGGACATCGACAAGGCGCTGGCATTCCAGCGTCAGTTCAAGGGGAGGTTCGGCGCTATTCTGGTGCGCATTGGCGCCATTTCCGAGGATGCCCTCCTGCCTGTGCTTGCAGAACAACTGGGGCTGCCACTGTTTGCGCCCGAGCAGCTCCCGATGCAAGCCGGCGACATGCTTGCGGCTATTCAAGGCAGCAAACTGCCGGCAGATTGGTTTGTCGATCAGCGCTTGCTGATTTGGGAAGGGGCAAATGGCGACATCCACTGCGCTTCGCGCAACCCGATCGACAGCAATTTGCGGGAAACGCTGTCGGCCGCTTACCCTTTGCACCCGTTGATTTGGGGTTTTGCGCGCACTCAGGACATTGAAAATGCACTCAAGCTGATCAAGTCAGCCTCGCCGGGAGAGTTGCTTGATGAGGTTGCGCATCTGCGCGAACTGGCCGAAGAGGCGCCCGTCATCGAACTCGTCAACAACCTTCTTTCGCAGGCGACTGATGACGCCGCCTCCGACATCCATCTGGAACCGGAAGAGCGCGTATTTGCGGTGCGCTACCGCATCGATGGCGTGCTGCACTCGCGCATGACGCTGCCGCGCGAACGCTTCGATGCGGTCGCCTCGCGCGTCAAACTCATTTCCGGTATGGACATCGCCGAGCGGCGTCTGCCGCAGGATGGGCGCATTTCCACCCGCGCCAGCGGCATCGAAATGGATATCCGCGTTTCCTGCGTGCCCGGCGTGAACGGCGAATCCATCGTCATGCGCCTGTTGCCCAAAGAGCGTACCGATCTCAACCTCAACACCATGGGTATGGAGGCGGATCATTTACAGCAATTCATCCGCTGGGTGAACGAGCCGCACGGCATCCTGCTGGTGACCGGCCCGACCGGTTCGGGGAAAAGCACCACGCTGTATGCGGGGCTGGATAAAGCCAATGACCGGACGCGAAAAATTATCACCGTGGAAGACCCGGTCGAATACAAAATGCCCGGCATCACCCAAATCCAGACCCAGAGCGACATCGGCTACACCTTCGCCCGCGCCCTGCGCGCCATCCTGCGCCAGGATCCGGACATCATCATGATCGGCGAAATCCGCGATTTGGAAACCGCCGAAATCGCCGTGCAATCCGCGCTCACCGGACACATGGTGTTATCTACCCTGCACACCAACGATTCGTTGAGCGCCTTCACACGCTTGCTGGATATGGGCGTAGAACCCTTTCTGGTCGCCTCTGCGGTGCGCGCGGTCCAGGCACAACGGTTGGTACGCAAACTCTGCGGCAAATGCGCAACACCGGCCACGCCCTCGCAAAGCCTTGTCGAAACAGCCGAAAGAATAAAAACCAGAGCGCCCGGCCTGTTCGACGGCCAAGCGCGCTGGAGGATCGCTCACGGTTGCCCTGAATGCAGGGGCAGCGGTTATCGGGGCAGGCTGGGCATTTACGAATTTCTCGAAGTGACCCCGCAAATCCAGGAAGCCATCATGCGCCAGGAACCGGCAACCGAAATGCTGAAAATCGCCCAGCAGCAGGGTTACCGCAATCTTCGCGAAGATGGGCTGATCAAGGCCTGGCGCGGGCTGACCAGCACCGATGAAGTGTTGCGCGTCACCGGCCTGAGCGAAGGCGGGGAAATATTCTGATGGAATTTCAGTATCAGGCGGCCAATGCCCAAGGACAAATCCTGTCCGGCCAGATCAGCGCCGCCGATGAACGCGAAGCCATGCGCCTGCTGCAACAGCAGAACTTGACACCGGTTTCCCTTGTATCGGCAGCAACGGCGCAAGCCGGGCAACAGGCAAGCCGCAAGAGAGCCAGCCGTCAGGACAAAACGCTGGCGATGCAGGAGCTGGCAACTCTTCTCAACGCCGGCGTCCCCCTGGCCGAATCGGTGGAGTCCATTGGCACGGCACATGACGGGACAGCCATCGGTGCCGCTTTCGCCGCCACCCTTACGGGGCTGCGGCGCGGCGAACGATTTTCCGAAGCCTTGCGCCTGGCGGAGCTTGACCTGCCCGTTTACCTGTACCAATTGGCTGCGGCGGGCGAATTGACCGGCAAACTCGGGCAATCATTGCAGACCGCCGTTGCCCAGATGGAGTATGAAGACCGTGTGCGCCAGGAAATGCGCAACGCGCTGACCTACCCCGCCATACTGGTCGTATCCGGCATTGCCGCAACCCTGCTGGTGTTTATCGTTGTGGTGCCCAAATTCGCCAACTTGTTAAAGGGAGACGCGGCCGCCGTGCCGCTGTTATCCAGATGGGTGATCGGCACCGGCATGTTCGTGCAGGCCAACCTGCTCTGGGTGGGGCTGGTTTCGCTGGCGCTCATCATGGGAGCGGCATTGGCACTCGGCAACCCGGCCCTGCGCAGCCGCGCCTTTGAAGGGCTGTCGCGCCTGCCGCTGCTGGGGCAATGGATCGTCGAAACGGAGATGGGGCGATGGGCTTCCATGCTGGGCGCGTTGCTGGAAAATCGCGTTCCCATCATTACCGCCATGGAACTGGCTCTGAACGGCGTCAGAATTTCCACGCTGCGCAACAGCCTGCAGCAAGTGCTGCGCGAAGTGCGCGGCGGCGCGCGCTTCGCCGACGCGCTGGCCACCAATCGCGCGCTGGAAGCCACCGGCATCAACTTGGTGCGCGTGGGCGAACGCTCCGGTGAACTCGCGCCGATGTTGCGCGCACTGGCCACCCTGTACGAAAATGCCGGGCGCGATAGAATGAAACGTTTTATGCTGCTGCTCGAACCGATCGCCATCTTGCTGATCGGCGGCGTCATCGGCCTAATCATGATCGCCATCATGCTTGCCGTGACCAGTATGAGCACCAGCATCGGTTAACTTCACAAGCCCGGCTTCGTAGCCTTGCAGGGCGCATGGAATGCACTACAAGTAAAAACAATTACGTTGGTTGAATATATCTGGAGAAACATAACAACATGAATCAACTGTCATACAAAAGCCATGGTTTCACCCTTATCGAAATGCTCGTCGTGCTCGTCATCATCGGCATGTTGGCCGGCCTTGTGGGTCCAAAGCTATTCGGTCGAGTGGATAGCTCAAAAGTAAAGACCGCCGAAGTGCAAATCAAAATGTTCAAGGGGTCGCTGGAAACCTTCCGCCTCGACGTGGGCAGATTCCCGACCCAGGCGGAGGGTTTGCTGGCGTTAAATCAGCCGCCCGCCGAAGAACGCGCCCGCACGCACTGGCGCGGTCCTTATCTCGACCAGGACGTGCCGCTCGACCCGTGGGGCAACCCGTACATTTATAGCCTGCCCGGAGCAAACGGCCAGCCCTTCGCGCTCTATTCGTATGGCGGCGACGGCAAGCGCGGCGGCGACAGCATGGACGCCGATGTCGGGATGCTGCCGCCGCCCCAGTGACCGCACGAAGCGCATGCAAAAACACCTTCAATCGGAGTTCGCCGCACGCACAGCGCACCCTGCCAATACGACACAAAAAAATAGCCTTCAGGGATTCACCCTGATCGAAATTCTGGTCGTGCTGGTGATTATCGGACTACTGGCAGGCGTCGCCTTACCGCGCCTGTATGTCATCTCGCAACGCTATGAAATTGCCGCCCAGCGGCAAAACCTGCTGACGGAAATCAGCAGCTTGGGATACCGCGCCTACAACGGCGGTCGCCCCCTGGAACTTGCTTCGCCATTCTCGGCCAGTACCGCACCCATCAGCATTCCTGCAGGATGGCGGATTGAAACACAGCAACCGATACGTTACAGTTTTAACGGCATTTGCAGCGGCGGCAAGATCACCCTGCTTGGACCCGAGGCCTCCCGCGAAGAATTACAACTGACCCCGCCATTATGCAAGCCCGCAAGCAACTAGGCTTCACCCTGATAGAGGCCATCGTCGCGCTGGTGCTGATCGGCACCACAGGCATGGCATTATTTGGCTGGATCAACACCAACATCACCACCCTGCACCGCGTGCAGGAAACCAACGCCGCAAATGCCGCCACCATCAATGTCCTGGAATACATGAACAGCATCAATCCGATGATCTCGCCGGAAGGTCAGGCCAATCTCGGCGCGTACCGCCTATCCTGGAAAACCGAAACAGTCATGGAACCACGCGATGGGGCGGGTTACCCTTATGGCATCAGCCTCTACCAGCTAGGCCTGTATCAGACCAAAATAACCGTGCAAAAACCGGATGGCCAATTTTGGTTTACCTTTGTCTTGCAACAAGTGGGGCACAAAAAAGTGCGCGAATTATCGCTGGACTTCTAAACACCATGCCGCGCCATTTTTACAGCATCCTAGCCAACGCATCAAAACAGGGCGGGTTTACCCTGATCGAGGTGCTGGTGGTGCTCATCATTACCGGCATGGTGAGCGGCGTACTGTTCCAGGCGCTCGAACGCGCCTACCGTTTGCAGGAACGCTTTGGAGTGGAATTGTTCAGCGTCCAGCAAGGGCAGATGGCCGCCGACTGGTATCGCCAGACGATCCAGGGGCTGCATCCGGATTATCCGGACGGGAAAAGCGTATTTCGAGGCAGTGATCGGGAATTCTCCGGCTTGAGCAGTAATCCGCTCGGCAGCGAATATGGCGCGCCGACCCCGATCACCTGGAGGATACGCAGCAATCGGCAAAATGGCACGACGGAATTGGTTTATCTCGAAGGAGAGCAGGAAACCAACATCTTGTCCTGGAGCGGCCATGAAGCGCGATTCGTCTATCTTGATGATAAACAGGCCCTGCACGATAGCTGGCCACCCCCGCTGGGGCTATCGACGCAACTCCCGAAACAAATTCAGCTAGTGGCTCAGGATGCCGGCGACCCCGTCAACATCGTCGCCTCGACGATGGGACCTGCCATACCTTGGCCGCGCCCGCTAGACCTATGATTGCCGTGCCTGCTCCATCGATAAACCTGCAAAAACAACAGGGTTTCGTGCTGGTGCTCACGCTCTGGGTGCTGGTCATCGTCGCCATCGCGGCGGGATATTTTGCCGAACGCGTGGCGCGCTCCGTCGAGCTCGCGCAACAATCCAAACAGAACACCCGCGCCATGATCGACATAGCCGGGACGCGCGCCGAACTACTCTACCGCCTCGGCACCACCTCCCTGTCCCTATATGGGTTAGGTCAAAGTGGCGCAGCCATTGAACTCAACAATCAGATATATCATGGTGTTGGGGGCACTTTTTTGCGCCTTCAGGATAATCGCGGCTTGCTGAACCTCAACATCGTCGATGACGACAGGCTGCAGCGTTTGCTCGGCTTGCTGGGCATCCCGGCGGAGCAGCGCGGCCATCTGATCGACACCTTGCGCGACTATACCGATGCCGACAACCTGCACCGGCTGAACGGCGCAGAAGTAGAAGAATACCTCGCGCGAAACCTGCCGCCTCCCGCCAATAGCAACCTGCTTACGCCGTGGGAAGCGCGGCGCATCATCGGTTGGCGCGATGCCCCGCAACTAGGGCAAACAGGACGGTTGGCCGAACTGACCACTACCCTGTCTTTTGGCGTCAACCCAAACACCGCACCCGCCGAGGTGTTGGCAACATTGCCCGGCGTCACCGAAGAAATTGCCCAGGCCATCATCGCCCAGCGAAAAATATCTCCCATCATGCACGAGGCGCATCTCGCAAAAATCGTCCCTGTATCAGCCCAGCAGTTGGCAGACATAATTATTACCTTTCCTGATAAATCCCTTCGCATCACGCAATCTGCGCACGGGCTTCCCTGGGCTATCCAGTACAACATCACCTTGACGCCCAACAGCGATGTCGCACCGTGGCGCACCGACTACTACAGCCGAGTAAGCACAGACGGGCGGGATGAAACGCAGACCAATATTCCGGAACTGCCACCGCGTTCCACCACGCTGCCTGAAAATGCCCCGGATTGACTATTCATCGCAAAAACACTCGCTTTGCAGACGAGATGCCGCATGTTGCAACGGATGTCGTATTGATTTTCAGAAACAAAGTGATACTATACGAGCATTCAAATTGAATGCGGGGGTGATATCGTGGCAACTATGAGTATTCGTGGGTTGGATAATCAGGTACTGGTCAGGCTTAAAAATCAGGCCGAACACGAGGGCAGCAGTCTCAATAGCTTGGTGTTGCGTCTATTGCAAGGCAATGGCACCCCAACCCAGCCGGGTGCATTAAAAAAATTTGATGATCTCAATGTCTTGGCAGGCACTTGGAGCAATGAGGAGGCGCAAATCTTTGAACGTAACACCGCTGCTTTTGCTGAGGTTGATGCGGCACTTTGGAATTAACCCATGCGCCCAATCGCCTTGGACACCAACGCTTACGCTGCCTTCAAGCGTGGCGACGAGCAAATAGTCGCCGTGTTGCAGTACGCCCCCAGCATTATTGTGTGCGCTACCGTGTTGGGTGAGTTGTTGGGTGGCTTTGCTGCGGGGCAGCGGGAGAGCGCCAATCGCAGCGAGTTGTCGCAGTTTATTAACACGCCGCGCGTGAAAGTGGTTTCCAGTACTGCCGCCACCGCCGATCTATATGCACTTGTTTATGCAGCACTACGCCGCAAAGGCCAGCCCATTCCAACCAACGACCTGTGGATTGCCGCCAGTAGTTTGGAACACGGCACCGCACTGTTGACACTCGACGTCCATTTTCAAAGCATTGACGGCTTGCGCGCAGGGGCAAGCCTGGAGGATTTTATTCCTTAAAATTGACCAATCCCCCGCTAATCGGGATAATCCGCGCCTGTCAACCAACCTCGACTGGCCAACCAAGCAGATGCTTTTCAATTTACCGGTACGACGTTTTTTACAAGGCACTGAAAAAACCGAAGCACCGCAAAGCCGCTTCGGTGCATTGCAATGGGTTTTGACGCGCCCGTTGTACCGTTTTCAAACTTTCGACCTCGGCCAGGTTCCGCCCAAGAATCGCGCCCAGGCGCTGCGCCTGGAGCTGGCGCAATGGACGCCTTTTGCATGCAGTGGTTATTACGTGGGCTGGCATGGTCAACAGGCGCTGGTCTGGGGATGGGATGCGGACAAGGCCGGGCAGGCCATCACCGCGCAGGGGCTCAAACCGCAGCGCGTGCGCATCCTGCCCGAAACTGTCCTGCAAACGCCGTTTCAGGACGGCCTGTGCCTGACGCGCTGCCACGAAGGCTACGAAGGGCAGCTTTGGCGCGAAGCGCAACTTCAGCGCAACCGCTGGTGGCCGCACCTGCCGGCGCAGGACGAATGGCTGATGTTCCAGCGCGATGCGGGCGTCCCGCCCGGCGAGCAGCAAAGCCAGCCACCCGCGCCAAGAACAAGCCTGATGAACTTGCAGCCCTGGGTGAACGAAGCCGGATCGTCAGACGACAAAGCCGTGCAACTGGAGCGGCTGATAATCGCGCTGGGCATGCTTTTATTGCTGCTGCCCACGTTCTGGTACGGATTCGGTTCATACAATATGCGGCAGGCCACGGCGCAACTGCACGAGCAACAGGCGCAACTGCAACGCGAAGCAGAGCCGCTCATCCAGGCGCGTGGCCAGGCGCTGGATCACCTCATGCGCATCAATGCGTTGCGCGCCCTCGCCCCTTTTCCCGAGCAGCTCACCCTCATGGCAAAGGTTGCGGAAGTGCTGCCCCATGACAAGTCTTACCTCAAAGACTGGGATTTCCAGTCTGGGCAACTCAAAATTACCGTGGCTTCGGCCGGCGACATTTCTACCACCTTTCTGATAGGCGTGCTGCAACAGGCTGGCCCCTTCCGCGATGCGAAATCCCTGCCCGGGCGCGACGCCAAAAGCGTCACGTTTCAAATGGACGTCATCGGCAACTAACGTGCATGAAAAATAGACTCCTCCTCCCGATGAACATCAAGCCAGCTTTGAGTCTAAAATGAGCGCCATACTCTTGGAGAACGATCGTAGGGCGGATGAGCGTAGCGTTATCCGCCAAAGGGGATTCATGCGGCGGAAGGCGCTACGCTTTTCCACCCCACACGCTGCTGTGCGATTTTCACGATAAAAATGCTCGACAACTTCCTAAACCAATTGCGCAACAACTCCAGGCTACGCTGGGGCGTGACCTTGATCGTCGGCATCATCTGGCTGTACGGCATCCTCCTGCTGCGCGAAACCCTGCAAGAGCAAGAACAGCAACACCGCGCAACGGCCCAATCCATCACGCGGCTGCGCCTGCAACTGACGCAACCAGAATGGATAGCGCGGGTAGCGCCGGCCAGGGACATGGCCATGCAAATGGAAGGAAGGCTTTGGCAAGCGCCCACCTCCGGATTGGCGCAAGCCGCGTTTCAGGACTGGCTCAATGCGACCATGGTCAAAGTGGCTGTAACCCGCCCGCAAATAATCGTCACCGTGCTGGATGGTGCTGGCGCGAACAATCAAAACCAGGATATTGGCACAGCCACCCCATCAGACCTGTGGAAAATCAAGGCCAAACTGAGCTTCGATTTCAGTCAGGCAACCCTGCTCGACTTCATGGGCCGAATCGAAGGTAACGAGAAGCAGATCATTACCGGCGCACTCAACGTGCGCAAAGAACCCGCGCCCCGCGTCGAAATGGAGCTGTTTGGCTACTTCCAGAAACAGGCTGCCCCGGCAACCAAGCCCAAGGAGCTGGTACCGCTATGAACCTGCGTTTCGTTCACGACAACCTTTACCCGTTATTTGCCACCTTGGCCATCGTGGCTGCGGTAATATGCTGGTTTGGCGCGCCCGAGCCGGTGTCACCCAAGGCGTTTGCCGCCGCTGCCGAATCATGGAGCCTGCCGAAACTGGCAGAACATGACAGCAAAAAATCCATTGAGGCGATCAACGCGCGCAATCTCTGGGGTATCGTCGCGGCGGACGCACCCAAAGAACCGGAATGGCATGTGCTGGGCATCGCGATGAGCGGGGCGGAGCGTTTTATATTGTTATCCATTGAGGGCAAGCCTGCCGAAATGCTCAAAGTCGGCACCACGCTGCCGGATGGCGCGAAAATCGTGAAAATCGAAAAAGATCGCTTCTTCGTGATTACACGGGACCAGCAGAAACTCACCTATGGAATTTACCAACATGAACAAGCAAAATAGCGCGCACGGCCTGCTGGTATTGGTTAGCCTGTTACTGAATGCGTGTGTTGCCAACAGCCCCGTTATTCCCCCGCCGCTCGACCTACCGAAAAAAATTGCCGAGCACAGCACGCTGCAACAGGAAGACAAGCAGGCTCGCGAGCAGGCTATGCGCATCGGCGAAACGCCCAAGCCCCCGGTTCCTGAACGCCTGCAAACCGGTCAACCTGCCCCGCTGCCGGAGACCGTGACGGCGGAAGAGAAAGCCGACATCGCCCTCTCCTTCGAACAACTGCCCCTGCCCAATTTCATCCAGGTGGTGTACGCCGAGATCTTGAAAAAGAACGTTAACCTTGATCCCAAGGTGATAGAGCGCAAGGACCTGGTCACGCTGCGCACCGGCGAACTGCAAACGCCATCTCAAGTAGAAAACACTACCCGTCTGCTGCTCAAAAGTTACGGCATTGCCGTGGTAGATATCGGCGGCTTGGTACGTGTCGTGCCGGATAATGCCGCACTTGGCTATCTACCTGAGATTCGGCGCGGGCGCGCGTTACCGGAAACACCCCTTCCCTTGCGCCCAATTTTTCAGCTTGTGGAACTGGAAGCCGTGCGCAATACGGATATCGCCAGTTGGATTCGGCTAATGTTTGGCGACAAGATTAAATTGCAGGAAGACCCCGTGCGCAATGCGGTATTGTTGAATGGTACGACTGATGACGTGATGGCAGCGCTGGAAGCCGTCCAAATCCTTGATCAACCTTTGATGAAAGGGCGTCAAAGTTTTCGCATATCCCCGCTGTATTGGTCTGCCGACGAATTGGCTAAAAAACTAGCGGAAATTTTGCAGACGGAAGGCTATAGTGTGGGAGCAAGTGTGAGTGCCGGTTTTACCATGCCAATCACCCTGTTGCCGGTTGCCGCAGTAAACTCGATATTTGTCTTTGCCGTTAGCCCACAGATATTAGATCACGCCATCGCGTGGGCCAAGGAGTTGGACAAGCCCAATGAAAAAGGTGTAGGGCGTAGCTTCTTCACATATCAGGCACAGTACACCGATGCGCAAGCCTTGGCTGCTACTCTGGAGAGTCTCCTGAGCGGTGCTAAACCGGCGGGCGCAGCCGGAGCTCCTGCCACCGCCGCGCTTGCACGCGTGGTAGTGGACAAAGCAAGCAACTCCATTATCTTTCAGGGTAATAACGAGGACTACGGGCAGATTCGCAGCCTGCTGCAGGGCTTGGACAAACCCTCCAAGGAGGCGCTGATCGAGGTTACCGTGGCGGAAGTTGCTCTGAATGACAACTCACAGCTAGGCGTCGAATGGTTAATCAAGGAAGCCAGGCTGGATGGAACACAGATCATCGCCGGCACCCTCGGTGGGTTAGGCATCGGGGGCGCGGGTCTTAATTATCGCCGCATTGATAGCGCGGGGGACACACGCCTCCTGATCAATGCGCTGGCCAGCAGCAACCGCGCCACCATCCTTTCCAGTCCGCGTATTGTGGCACGCAACGGCGAAACCGCAACCATCCAGGTGGGGCAGGAAGTACCCATTATTACCAGCCAGCAGACCAGCCCGACAACAGGAAGCACGGGCAGCGTAATACAAACAGTGCAGTACCGCACCACGGGCGTCGTTTTGAACGTCAAGCCGGTGATACATTCGGGCGACCAGGTTGATCTCGATGTCACGCAGGAAGTCAGTTCGGCTCAAACCACCACAACCGGAGTGAACACCTCGCCGACCTTCAGCACCCGCAAGCTGCAAACCAAGCTTTCCCTTAAAAATGGCGCTACCGTGTTGCTCGGCGGACTCATCTCCAATAATAAATCCCAGGGTGATGCCGGCATCCCGTTACTGAAAGACCTCCCTCTGCTGGGACAGCTTTTTCGCACCGACACGGAGACAAGCAATCGTACCGAGTTGATCATCTTGATCACCCCTTATATCATCGCCGATGACAATGACGCGGTGGCGGTTACCGATGCGTTTCGGAAACAGCTGGGCGGGTGGGCAAAAGCGCAACCCAAGGCGGCACTTGATGCGGATAAAACCCGATAATTTTTAGTCTTGAGATATTGTGAATCAAGGGGTTGTAGGTCGGGTTTTAACCCGACCTGTGCTCGAATGGATTATCTGGGATAAAACGAAAACAAATACAGAAAACAAGTAGGTTAAAGAGAAATGTCACACAATTCATTTGATGCATACCGCTATGATGCCAATTTTGCGCTGAAGGTAACCCCGCTTCTGTGGTTGATTATTATCTGGTCAATCCATCACTCCTTGTTCTTGGCCATGTCGTCAATGGCCAAATCCGGCTATGTGTTTGGTGTTGCAAGGGATTATGCCGCCTCCGCGCCCATGCTGCTAAGCGACATACCGGGCGCTATAGTCTTATTCACCCGGCTCAACCGCTCACCGGGTGCGGGCGCAAAAATCCGCTGGCTCTGGCATCATGGAATAAAATTTTTGATACTGGGACTGCTTCTCAGCACTATGGCGACATTCAGTCACTACCCCGTTAAAATAATCGCCAACCCGGAAAACTTTGTGTTTTGGATTGCAGCGGCAAATATTGGATTTATTGCATATCTGTCGTTATCGCGCCAGGCCAGAGAAATTTTTGCCGATTTCCCGTCCCCCATTCAAGAGGCCGAAGATAACAAAGCGGCCAATAAATCATAACTGCCACCAGCTTTTAAAGGCCGAACATAACCATGTTGCAAAAATCTAAAAAAATCCTGGTCACCGGCGCGGATGGCTTCATCGGCTCTCACCTCACCGAAGAACTGGTCAGGCAGGGGCACGATGTGCGCGCTTTTGTGCTGTACAACTCCTTCAATTCCTGGGGCTGGCTGGATCACTCCCCCAAGGAAATACGTGACAGTCTCGACATCTTTACGGGCGATATACGGGATCCTTATGGCGTCAAAACAGCTATGCAGGGCTGCGATGTCGTGCTGCACCTCGCAGCGTTGATTGCTATCCCGTACTCTTACCACTCCCCCGACACCTATGTGGACACCAACATAAAGGGCACACTGAACATTGTCCAGGCCGCGCGCGAACTCGGGGTGGACAAGGTGGTGCACACCTCCACCAGCGAAGTATATGGCACGGCTAAATTTGTCCCGATTACCGAAGAACACCCCCTGCAGGGGCAATCTCCCTACTCCGCCACCAAAATCGGCGCCGACCAGATCGCCATGTCGTTTTACAACGCCTTTGACACGCCGGTTGCCATCATTCGCCCCTTCAACACCTATGGCCCGCGCCAGTCGGCGCGCGCCATCATCCCCACCGTGATCACCCAGATCGCCAACGGCCGGCGCAAGCTCAAGCTGGGCGCGCTGCATCCTACCCGGGATTTCAACTATGTCATGGATACTGTGCGTGGCTTTATTGCCGTGGCCGAATCGGAGAAATCGGTGGGTGAAGTCATCAACATCGGCAGCAACTTCGAGGTCAGCATCGGCGATACCGTGAAGATCATCGCCGAAGCCATGGGTGTGGAGATCGAGATCGAAACCGAACAGCAGCGCCTGCGCCCGGAAAAAAGCGAGGTAGAACGCCTCTGGGCGGACAACAGCAAAGCCAAAGCCTTGACCGGCTGGGAGCCAGCCTATGGGGGACGTGAAGGCTTCAAACGCGGTCTTGCAGAAACCGCCGCCTGGTTTGCCGACCCGGAAAACCTCAAACGCTACAAGGCGGATATTTACAATATTTAGAGGGGCTGAATAAGCCCTCCATTCGTGATATGAGCTTGTCGAACCGCATTATCAAAGATAACAAAAGCGGTATACCATGCGTAAGCTGATCCAACAGTATCATCACTAAGCCAGCCCATTCATGCCAGCCGATCAACCCCAAACAGAACTTGTAACGCAAATTCTGGCCGCGCTGCACCAGGTTTTGCCGGAAAAATCATCGCTTCCACTGCACGAACCCTCGTTCGGCGGCAACGAATGGACCTACGTCAAGGAATGCCTCGACACCGGGTGGGTCTCGTCGGTGGGCAAATTCGTTGACCGCTTCGAACAGCAACTGGCCGACTACACCGGCGTCAAGCGTGCCGTGGCCGTGGTCAATGGCACTGCCGCCCTGCATGTCTGCCTCAGGCTGGTCGGCGTGGAACAGGGCGACGAAGTGCTGATGCCCACCCTCACCTTCATCGCCACCGCCAACGCGGTGAGTTACTGCGGCGCGATCCCCCATTTTGTCGATAGCGAGGAAAAAACCCTCGGTCTCGATGCCGCCAAGCTGGCGGACTACTTGGCCGGCATCGCCGAAATCCGCCCGCAGGGTTGTTTCAACAAGGCAACCGGCCGCCGCATCAAGGCCGTGGTACCGATGCACGCCTTCGGCCATCCCGTTGACCTCGACCCGCTGCTGGAAGTATGCAACCGCTACCGGCTGGAACTAATCGAGGATGCCGCCGAATCCCTGGGCTCCTTTTACAAGGGCCGCCACACCGGCAACTGGGGCAAGGTTTCAGCGCTCAGTTTCAACGGCAACAAGGTCATCACCACCGGCGGCGGCGGCGCCATCCTCACCAACGACGAGGAGCTGGGCAAATTCGCCAAGCACCTCACCACCACCGCCAAGGTGCCGCACAAGTGGTTGTTCATTCATGACCAAATTGGCTACAACTACCGCCTGCCCAATATCAACGCCGCCCTGGGTTGCGCCCAGATGGAAGAGTTGCCCGGTTTTCTTGCCGCAAAACGCAAGCTGGCGCAGGAATACCGCCATGCATTTAAGGGAATAGAAGGCGCGCGTTTCTTTGACGAACCCGATTTTGCCCGGAGCAACTACTGGCTGAATGTACTGTTGCTGGACAACCGGTTCGCCCACCAGCGCGATGCGCTGCTGGATGCCACCAACAGCCGGGGCATCATGACCCGTCCGGCCTGGACGCTGATGCACAAACTGCCGATATTCGCTGGCTGCCCAAGCATGGATGTTTCGTTAGCGGAGAATCTCGAATCAAGACTGGTCAACATACCAAGCAGCGCAGTATTGGGTACAACAGAAAATATCTGCGCGACAGAAGCAAAACTATAGTGATCATTCGAAAAGGTAAGCAATGCTTGTGGGCGTAGTGAATTTGCTGAATGAGGGCAACTTGGCTGGAGCAGAGCAAGAGGTGCGGCAATTAATTGCGGATGCCAACCCTAATGTTCCGATAGATGCATTGATCCTGCTTGCAGAAATTCACCGGCAAAAAGGGGAATTCGTTCAGGCGGTTGAGGTAATCCACCATATACTGAACCAGCATGCGGCGTATCTTGATAATGCTCAGCTATGCAGAATATTGGCCTTTTCGTACAAATCGCTTGGCAAGTACGAAGAGGCGGAAAAAATTTACAGAAGGCTGGCCGCAATTGTTCCGGAAGATCTTAGCAGCTTGGCCAGCGTGATTGAATGCAAGATTGCTGGCAATCTCACTTTATCGCTTACCGAATTTGACAGCTTATCGGCGCAATTAAAGGACTATATTCACGAGCTTGGTCTTGATCACAATTACAAGAAGATACGCGCCTATCTGTTGGCCCGCAGCGGAAGGATTGGGGAGGCGCTTGAAGAGTATCTCCCCGCTTTTAGAGAATCAATTTCTCCGCATAAAGAAAAAGGAGAATGGTATGGCTTAAACCATGTCTTGAGTTCTGATTCTATATTGGGTCAATCTCAGCGATTTGGCTCAAACTTGGTAGCAGTTGATAAAGAGTTTGCCTACATTCGGAAAACGCTTCGGCTTGCAAAAGCGGATAGTGTCGTTGATGTCGGCGGCGCCGGCGGTCTATTTGCCGAGCGTTTGAGCAAATATGTTGAAAAAGTTACGCTTACCGACAGGTCGCCGGAGTTGGTTGCTGCTGCTCAAAACAATTTGAAATCTTCCATGAATATAAACTTCATGGTGTCTGATATTACCAGCCAAGGACTTGGCCTCACCTTTGACAAGATTCTAATGTCTAGTGTTACGCCAGCCTTTAAGTCGCAGCCGGCTTTACAAGCAGCAATCCATAATCTCGTTAGCGCCCTGAATCCGGGCGGGCGCTGTCTCGTGTCGAACAATTACGATATTTCTTCTGCGGAGATGTCGGTAAAGCATGCTTTTGAAAAGGCTGCACAGGAACCGTTACGTTGGCTCTATAAAACGATGTTCATAGCAGAAAATGTATTCTGGATAGATATTCCATTATTGGAGTCCATGATCAGAGAGTTGGATGTTGGCTCGTTCAAAATTCTCAATATGCGTTTGGGACAAGACAAACGCCGGATGTTTGATCTATTGATTACCAAGTATTAATCCGAAGAACGGAAACCCGCGCAATTCAGAAGGCGCGTTCATTACTCTTTTGGATGGACGAATCCTGTTTGTCTATAGCCCCCCAAACCATCGTGTTGACACAAACCCATTCTTTCTTGCCTCAAGTGGATGTTGCGATTTGCATCTTGATGCTGTAGCATCACATCATCAAATTAGATGCGGGCGTGATAATGAGAACTACGTTAGATATCGATGAGGATGTGCTGTTGGCGGCAAAAGAACTCGCCAGGTGTCAGAACTTATCGGCCGGGCAGGTCGTCTCTCACCTGCTGCGGCGGGTGTTGACGGGGCAGCCGGGAAGTTCCGCCACATCAGAAAATGCGGGTTCGGAACCTCGAACCATCGCGGGTTTTCGCCCTTTCCCTGCGGGTAAGGCTGTCGTGACGAATGATTTGGTCAATCGCCTGCGTGAAGCTGAAGGCGTGTAATGCGTGCGTTATTGGACGTCAATGTTTTGATCGCACTGCTTGATGGCAGCCATATACATCATGGCTTGGTAACGGATTGGCTTGGTAAACATATTGATGAAGGTTGGGCTTCGTGCCCGATAACTCAAAACGGATGTATTCGAATTCTTTCTCAACCGGGCTATCCCAACACTGTTCCTGCCGCACAAGTGGCAGGGCGGCTAACAGAAGCGACCCAGCATCCGTCTCATGTTTTTTGGCCGGATTCCACCAGCCTGCTGCATCCCGGCTGCCTGATATGGGAGAAGGTTCTGAGTTCCCGGCACGTAACCGATGTTTATCTGTTGGCTCTCGCCGTCCGGCAAGGTGGAAGATTTGTTACGTTGGATCGCGGCATCCCTCTTGATGCTGTTGGCAAGGCGTTGCCCAAGCATCTCGTAACACTCTCGTAATGCTTCACGGGCTTCCTTGCACAGTCGAATTGAACCGGCATGAGCGAACACAGATAAAGTGATGATGGAATCCGAAATTACGCTGACGCTCAACCACAAAAAAGGAAATCCGCGCAATTCAGAAGGCGCGTTCATTACTCTTTCGGATGGGCGAATCCTGTTTGCCTATAGCCGTTATGACGGGAACAGCTGGAACGATAATGCGCCTGCCACCATCTCGGCTATTTATTCCGGCGACGAAGGGCGATCCTGGTCGGCAAGACGCCGGGTGCTGGTGCGCAACGAGGGCGGTTTTAACGTCATGAGCCCATCGCTGCTGCGCTTGCATAGCGGCCGGATTGCCCTTTTTTATCTGAGAAAAAATCATCTGCACGATTGCACTCTGCTGATGCGCACCTCGGCGGACGAGGGGATGACATGGAGCGAACCCTCACACTGCATTGCTGCACCGGGATATTTTGTGGTTAACAATGATCGCGTTATCCAGCTTGGCAATGGCCGCATCGTGATTCCTGCTGCCTACCATCGCCCCACTAAAACAGGCCGGATCGAGGCACAAAATGAAGCGGATTGGCGCGCAATAACATTGTTTTATTACTCGGATGATGAAGGGGAAACCTGGCATGAGTCTGACGACTGGTGGGGGTTGCCGGTCAGAAACAAATCCGGTATGCAGGAGCCAGGCTTGGTTGAACTGAAAGACGGCTCGCTCTATGCGTGGGCGCGCACCGACACCGGCAGGCAGTGGGAAATGTCCTCCAGCACCCGGGGCAGGACGTGGACTCCGCCACAGGCATCAAAATTTCTTTCACCCTGTTCCGCGTTGTCCATCAAGCGGATTCCGGCGACCGGCGACTTGCTGGCCGTGTGGAACGATTACAGCCGACGCTGGAAGCTGGGGAAATTTTACTTGAAATCCAGTTGGGGCCGCACACCGCTGGTTGCCGCAATCAGCGGCAATGAGGGTCTGACCTGGAAGCATCATAAACTGCTGGAAAGCGATCCACGCCGGGGATATTGCTACACCGCGATCCATTTTTCCGGCGATGCGGTTCTGCTGGCGTATAATTTTGGCGGAGTGGGCGGCGGCGTATTGCAGGATCTTTGTATTCGCAGACTGACACTGGAATATTTGTACTCCAACGAACCGACCTGAGAGTTATGGCAAAACGAAAAATTTGCATCGTCACCGGCAGCCGGGCCGAATAGGGTCTGCCATTATGGGAGATGAAGTGACATGACGAATATAGTGAAAATAGAAAATCTAAAAGAGCTGATCATCGAGATAAGAGGGCTGAGCTTTTTGCTTGATAGTGATATAGCTCAAATCTATGGGGTTGAGACGAGAGATATCAATAAAGCCGTTACAAATAATCCTGATAAGTTCCCTGCTGGATATATCATCGAACTTTCTAAGGCTGAAAAAAATGAACTGGTGGAAAATTTCCACCGGTTCGACAAGCTCAAGCACTCAACGGTAAATCCAAAAGCGTTTGCCGAAAAAGGGCTGTATATGCTTGCCACCATCCTGAAAAGCTCCCAGGCAATACAGGCAACGCTTTCCATCATAGAGACTTTCTCAAAAATCAGAGAGCTGTCCAGAAGCATCAAAGAGTTATCAGCAGTTCAAGATAAAGCCGAACAAAAATCACTCATGCAAAAGAGCGGGGAGCTAATTGCCGAAATTTTCGACGACGATTTGCATACAAGCGACACGGAAACATCAATCGAACTGAACTTCGCGGTTCTGAAGTTCAAGCACACGATAAAGAAGAAAAACCAATGAGAAAAATTTGCATCGTCACCGGCAGCCGCGCCGAATACGGGCTGCTGTACTGGCTCATGAAGGAAATTCAGGCTGATCCTGAATTGCAGCTTCAGATCATTGCCACGGGCATGCACCTGTCGCCGGAATTCGGCTTGACCTACCAGGCGATTGAGGCGGATGGTTTTGCCATTGATGCCAAAGTGGAAATGCTATTGTCCAGCGATACCGCCGTTGGCATCGCCAAATCCATGGGGCTGGGCATGATTGGTCTCGCGGATGCGCTCGACCGTTTGCGCCCGGACATTCTGGTGGTGCTGGGAGACAGGTTCGAAATACTGGCAGCAAGCCAGGCGGCACTAGTGGCCAATATTCCGATTGCACATATTTCCGGCGGTGAGATTACCGAAGGAGCGATTGACGATAGCATCCGGCATGCCATCAGCAAATTGTCGAATTTCCATTTTGTGGCCGCCGAGAGTTACCGTAAGCGCGTAATCCAGATGGGAGAGTCTCCGGAGCGGGTGGTCAATTGCGGCGATCCGGGGCTGGATAATTTCGAGCGCCTGAAGCTGCTGTCAAAAAAGGAGCTGGGAGAGTCGCTCGGGTTTCAGCTGTCCGCCCCGACATTCCTGGTGACGTATCACCCGGCAACATTGGGTCATGTCGCGCCGGAAAAAGGCATGGAAGAGCTTATCCAAGCGCTGGACCGCTTTCCGCAGGCAAAAGTAATCCTGACCAAACCCAATGCCGATGCAGGGGGAAGAATCCTGTCCAGAATGGTCGATGCCTACGCGGCCGCAAATCCTGAACGGGTGCTTGCCGCTACCTCGCTTGGGCAATTGCGCTACCTCAGCGCGATGCGGCATTGCGATGCGGTGGTGGGCAATTCCTCCAGCGGCATCGTAGAGGCGCCCGCCATCAAGAAGCCAACCGTCAATATCGGTAACCGGCAAACGGGCCGGTTAATGGCCGAATCCATTATCAATTGCCGCGAAGATGCAGATGAAATTGCCCAAGCAATTGCCTTGGCGCTTTCCGATGAGTTCGAACGCAAGCTCGCGGAAACAGAGTCGCTTTACGGAAACTGCGATGCCTCGGCGCAGATCAAGCGTTACCTCAAGGAGGTTTCACTCGGCAGTTCCTCCGCCAAACATTTTTATGATTTGCCCGGTTGAGGCCGAATGATGCCGCAACCGTCTTATCGCATCGGCGGGGAACTGGAAATCGGCCTGGAGCAACTCGCGGCCCCCGTCTTGCGCCACGAGCTGACTCTGCCAAAACCTTTTCTGCTTTGGGCCGATACCGGTCGCTCCGCGATCCATCTGGCGCTGCAGGAAATTATCCGACAGGGCGGGAAAAAACAAGCCTGGCTGCCTGCCTATTGCTGCCCGTCCGTTATTGCGCCATTTGCCGAACTGGAATTCGCAATCCGATTTTATTCAATGGGGCCGGACCTGCAATCCCCGGCAGGTTTGCCGCCAAATCTGGCCGATGGCGAGACGTTCCTGTTTATCCATTACTTTGGTTTCAGGAATAGACCAATAATAGATTGGCTGAATTCGATGCCCGGAAATGGCGGTGCCTTCGTACTGGAAGATTGTGTGCAGGCTAGCCTGAACAGCAATGTCGGGGATATCGGCGATTATGCCTTTACCAGTTATCGCAAGTTTCTGGCGCAGCCGGATGGTGCATTGCTGGCCAGCAACACGCCTTGCGAAAGCCATGTTGGCAAGGCCGATGAGGCGTTTGTATCCGGCCGGTTTGTCGGAAAATTGCTGCGGCAATTTGCCCCGGACGAGATGTTCCTGCATTTATTTAAGGATACGGAAAAACGTCTGGATGCCGCTATCCATCCCGCCGAAATATCCTGGCTATCCGGTTATCTGATGGAGCGTAATGACATTCCTGCCATTTGCCAGGCGAGAAGGAGAAACTGGGAGGAGATGCATCAGCACCTGGCAAGGGAAAATTTGACCGGAAAATGGCTGACGCCGCTCTTTAAGGAATCACTGGACAACGGGGAAACCCCCCTTGGATTGCCTGTTTTGGTGCATAATGACCAACGGGATAAACTGCGTAATTATCTTCGGACGAAAAGCATTTATTGCCCGATTCACTGGCCTCTGGATCATCTCGCGCAACAGCAGAAAGATTTGTTTCCGGCAGAAAGCTCACTGAGCAGCTCAATGCTCACCCTGCCCATTGACCAGCGGCTGGGCGCAGAGGCGATGGATTATTTTGTTGAATGCCTCAAAGATTTTTTTAATACCCAATCCACATGACAAACAGAGTATTTATTATTGCCGAAGCCGGCGTCAACCATAACGGCTCTTTGGACATGGCGCTGCAGCTGATCGATGCCGCTGCCGAAGCGGGTGCCGATGCAGTAAAGTTCCAGACCTTCAAGTCCGAGGCGGTGATCAGCCGCTTTGCCGTAAAAGCGGAATATCAGGCAAAAACCACGGGCGGCGATGAAAGCCAGCTTGAAATGGTCAAAAAGCTCGAACTCGACGGTGCGGCGCACCGCGCATTGGTTGCGCACTGTGCAAAACGTGGCATTCAGTTCCTCTCCACGCCCTTTGATCTGCAAAGTGTGGACCTGCTGGTGGATGAGCTCGATGTCCCGATGCTGAAAATACCTTCCGGTGAAATCACCAATGCCCCTTTATTGCTGAAAATTGCCCGGACGGGCAAACCGGTGATTCTTTCCACCGGCATGAGCACACTTGGGGATGTCGAGCAGGCATTGGGCGTGCTCGCTTTTGGCTACACCCAGTTGGATGCGCGACCTTTCCACAACGATTTCATGCAGGCGTATTTTTCCGGTGATGGACAGGAAGCGTTGCGCGAAAAAGTCACCCTGCTGCACTGCACGACCGAATATCCAGCGCCGGTAGGAGAAGTCAACCTGCGGGTCATGCAAACCATGAGCCACGCATTTGGGCTGCCTGTCGGCTACTCGGATCATACCGAGGGCATTACGATTCCCGTGGCCGCAACAGCGCTGGGCGCGACGGTCATTGAAAAACACTTCACCCTCGACCGCAGCCTCCCCGGCCCCGACCATAAAGCCTCCCTCGAACCGGAAGAGCTCGCGCAAATGGTGAAGGCCATACGCCAGGTGGAAATGGCGCTGGGGAACGGCTCCAAAATTCCTGCGCCATCCGAGCGCAAAAATATGGCCATTGCCCGCAAGAGTATCGTTGCGGCCAGAGACATCAAGGCAGGGGAAGTGCTGAATGAAGAGAATCTGACCACCAAGCGACCGGGAAGCGGCATGAGCCCACTGTTTTATTGGGATGTCATGGGGGCGTCTGCCCAGCGGGATTACCAGCAGGATGAAGCCATTTAGTCATGCAGGTCTCCCTTGATGCCGCATTGGCGTTTTTTCATCGCCTCCCCGAGGCCCGCCAAGCGCCCTCCCTGCACCCCGCTTACGCACAGGCTGATGCGGCGAGAGCAAGCGAACTGACCCCCGTTTTTTTTGTTTATCAGAACGGGGACAATTTTTTTTATCACGCCTATCATCTCGCAGCGGTTCCCGGTACGGCCTATCGTGATATCCAGTCCCCTTATGGTTATGGTGGGCCGGTCGCCACAGTTGACGATCAGGCGTTTCTTGCCGAAGCCTGGCAGGCTTATTCAAGCTGGTGCGAGGAGCATCGAGTGCTGGTGGAGTTTGTCCGCTTTCATCCATTGCTTGAAAATTGGCGGTTTTTTTCCGGCGAAGCGGTGGCCGACCGGGAAACGGTATGGGTCGATTTGAAATTGCCCGATTTGTTGGCCAGCTATGAGGTGCGCGCGCGTACGGCAATTCGCAAGGCGGTTAAGCGGGGTCTTAGTGTCGAGTGGTGGGCTGCAAAGCGCTTTCATGAAGCCTTCCAGCCCTTGTATTGCGCAACCATGGAAGGGCTGAAGGCGAGCAGCTTCTATTTTTTTCCCCCTGAGTACTTCAGCAGGCTCGCCCAATGGGATGGAGTACACTACGCGGTCAGTCTGTACGAGGGCAAGGTTGTCGCGGCCGCCATTTTTCTGCAAGGCACGGATATTCTGGAATACCATTTATCGGCTGCCGATGAGGTGGGCAAAAAATTCGGTGCAACCAATTTGCTGCTCCACGAAGCGGGGCTATACGGCCAGCGGGCGGGATGCAGCCGACTCCATTTGGGCGGAGGCGTCAATGCGGATGCTAACAATTCGCTCCTGTTTTTCAAGTCGGGTTTCTCGGATCAGCGTGCATCCTTTAAAATAGGCCGGAAAATTCATAATCCGGCAGCTTATCTGGAGATGAAATCCCAATGGCAGGCAAGAACAGGTCGCGACAGCAACCGGGTGATGTTTTACAGAGAAAATTAGGGGGCGCTTAATGAGTTGGGATCCGGTATGGGAAAAAGTTTTTAGCAGCCAAGCCTGGGGCAAGTATCCGGGAGAAGACTTGATACGCTTCGTTGCGCGCAATTTCTATGGCGCACCGGATCGCAGTGCGGTGAAGTTGCTGGAGGTGGGTTGCGGGCCGGGCGCCAATCTATGGTTCATGGCGCGCGAAGGTTTTACGGTTTATGGCATCGAGGGCTCTCAAACCGCCGTTGACCAGGCGCGCGCGCGGCTGGATGCCGAATGCCCCGGCTGGAAAGGGCAGCTTTGGTGCGGTGATATGGGCCGGATTCCCATGGAGGATGGTTTTTTCGATGCCGTGATCGACAACGAGGCGGTGTACTGCAATGCCTATGAAACCTCACGGCACATCTACCAGGAAATGGCGCGTGTCACGCGCAAGGGCGGCAAGCTGTTCGCACGCACTTTCGCGCAGGGCAGCTGGGGAAGTGATACCGGCGAAAAGCTTGGGCACAATGCCTGGCGGGTCGCCGAAGGGCCACTGCTGAACAAGGGGTATGCCCGTTTTACGAATGACAGCGAGATTGAGGATCTTTTTCAGGGATTTGGGATTCAGGAGGTAGAATTGCTGACCAGAACCATGGCAAACCGTACTCATGAAGTTAAGGAATGGGTCATTCTGGGAGAGAAAGTCTGATTTCACCGTCTCGTTCCATTTCTCGTTAAAAAGATGATTTTGGAGCGTTCGCTGATCCAATATAAATCCGGCCAGATTGTTCATCGCCTGCTTGACAAGTGATGTTATGGGCAATACTATGAAAACATGAGTACAGCCACAAAATTACTCGAAGCCATGCGCCGCAATCCGCTGGATTGGCGCATTGAGCAGCTTCAGACGGTGGCGCGCAAGCTCGGTATGTCTATCCGGTGTGAGGGTGGCAGTCATCATGTGTTCTCGCACCAAGAAGTGCCGGACATCGTGAGCGTCCCGGCGCATCGTCCCATCAAGCCAGTGTATGTGCGTCAGTTCGTGGCGCTAACCGATAAGGTTAAGGAGTCTCAAACATGAGCGATCAAGTCAAGAAAATTCCCCGCATTGTTCCACCGTATCCGTTCGAGGCGTACTCGCACATCATCAGCCCGCTATCCGCCGAAGAGGGCGGCGGGTTTCTGATTACCTTTCCAGATATTCCCGGCTGCATGTCCGATGGCGAAACCGAAGCCAAGGCGGTAAAAAATGGTCGCGATGCTTTCGTGGCGGTTGTATCGGCATTGCATGACATGGGTCGGGAAATCCCTGCGCCGTTATTCAGCCCGGATGATGCGACAGCGCCAAGTGCCTCTGGGAAATTTGTCGCGCGCGTGCCAAAGTCCATCCACGCCAAGCTGGCTTCCCGTGCCAAGACTGAGGGCGTGTCCCTTAATACGCTGGTGTTGACCTTCATCGCCGAGGGATTGGGACGACAGCATCACGCATAACTGGAACAACGAAGTCATGCAACAGTTGGAGGGCGTGTTGGAGCGGATACGTTGTATTATCACCCTCTGATGGAACTACTAGCCATTCCACCAGATTGTCAAAGAACGACAACCAAGTGGCTGGTTATCCCCCAGCACCTCTCCCGATGGGGGAGGGGGAGTAAACATTAAAGACCATCACAGCCTATGAAAAACTGGAAACAAACCCTCCTGCCGCCTTCGGCCAGCTTGCGCGATGCGATTGAAACCATCGACGCGAGCGCCACGCAAATCGCATTGGTGGCCGATGGAAGCCAGCGGCTGCTCGGCACCGTGACGGATGGCGATATACGCCGCGGCATTCTGCGCGGCGTTACGCTGGACCAATCCATCGACCGGATAATGAATACCCAGCCCACCGTGGCACGGGCGGACGAACCGCGCGAGCAGGTGCTGGCGAACATGCAGCGCAAGCAGTTGCATCGCATCCCGGTTGTGAACGAGCAAAATCAGGTGGTGGGCATCGAGTTTCTGGAAGAGCTGATCCAGCCGCATCTCAAGGAAAACTGGGTCGTGCTGATGGCTGGCGGCCTGGGTAGCCGATTGCGCCCTTTGACCGACGATTGCCCAAAACCCATGCTTAAAGTAGGCAACAAGCCACTGCTGGAAACCATCCTGGAGAATTTTATCGAGTATGGCTTCCGGCATTTCTTCATCTCCGTTAACTACAGGGCTGAAATGGTCAAGGATTATTTCGGCGACGGCTCGCGCTGGGGTGTGGAAATTCGTTACCTGGAAGAAGACCAAAAGCTGGGCACGGCGGGCGCGCTCAGCCTGCTGCCGCAAAAGCCCAAAGCCCCGCTGCTGGTCATGAATGGAGATGTGCTGACCAAGGTCAATTTCCGCCAACTGCTCGACTTTCATACCAGCCATTGCTCGCAAGCCACCATGTGTGTGCGCGAATACGATTTTCAGGTGCCCTATGGCGTGGTGAGGATAGATAACCACCGCATCACCGGCATCGACGAAAAACCCGTACAGAGGTTCTTTGTCAACGCCGGCATCTACGTGCTGGACCCGGAGGCATTGAATGCCATCCCTGCCGGTTACTTCGACATGCCCACGCTCTTTGAAACATTGATTGCCAAAGGCGAGGAAGCCGTGGTTTTCCCGATCCGGGAATACTGGCTGGACATCGGGCAACTGGCCGACTACGACCGCGCCAACGGTGAATTCATGCAGGTGTTTGCATGACCAACGAAAAGCCGTATTGATGAGACTAACCCCGACACAACACCAATGCATCCTCCAGGCAACGCACCGGAATTTTGGCGCGGATGCAAATGTATGGCTGTTCGGCTCGCGCGTGGATGATGCGCGGCGCGGGGGGGATATCGATCTGTATGTGGAAACGGCTCGGGCGAGCACGCTTGTGTCGGTATTGCAATGCAAAATCGCACTTGAAGAGGGCCTGGATTTGCATGTTGATCTTGTGGTAAAAGAACCGGGAAAAAACAAGCCGATTTACCAGATAGCAAAGAAACAAGGTATTCAATTATGACCGTACATATGTACCTGATAGCCAGGCAGCTCGCTCACTTGCAGCGGATGCGCGAATATCTTGACCACTCGGTTCGGCGCTGCGAGCAAATTTTTCCTGTATCGAACTGGAGCGCGTTGAGTTTGGAACAGCACGAAACACTCGCGGCTTTTCGGGTGAGGTTCAGCGAGTTTCAGGAACATCTCGGCAAGGCCATGAGAGCGGTTGCCATTGAAGAAGAAGTCGAAGTGGAACGCTTTGGTTCGGTGCTTGCCTTTATGGAAAAACTCGGCGTGCTCGAATCGGTGGAGCGTTGGAAAATCATTCGTGAGTTAAGAAATGCCGTAAATCACGAGTATGAAGAAGACACCGACCGACTGACACAATTTTTTGTGGAAATGATTAACGCTACTCCGGAGTTGTTTGCATGCCACCAGAAATTACTGGTTTTTTGTCGCGAAGCCTATGGAGTCAAACCGGAATGACCGCAAGGGAAAGTTGCATGGCTTTAAGCTACCCGGCAGATCGGAAAAAATGGCCGGACATCGGGCAACTGGCTGATTATGACCGCGCCAACGGTGAGTTCATGCAGGTATTTGCATGATCAACGGCAAATCCGTGCTCGCCATCATTCCCGCGCGTGGCGGTTCGAAAGGCGTGCCGCGCAAGAACGTTCGTGATCTTGCCGGTAAGCCGCTGATTGCCTGGACCATCGAGGCGGCGAGAAAATCCGCCTATATCGACCGCTTGGTGCTGTCTTCCGATGATCCGGAAATTATTGAAGTGGCACGATCTTGGGGATGCGAAGCACCCTTTGTGCGGCCAGCCCATCTGGCGCGGGACGCTACGCCGGGCATTGATCCGGTGCTGCACGCGCTGACGGAATTGCCCGGCTATGATTACGTGGTGCTGTTGCAGCCCACCTCGCCGCTGCGCACTGAAGAGGATATAGATGGCTGTATCACCCGCTGTGAGGAAAAAATGGCGTCGTCCTGCGTATCGGTAACGGAACCTGCCCATCACCCGCAATGGATGTTTACCCTGGACGATGCGGAAGCGTTGCTGCCAATTTCTGAGCAACGAGGGGTGCGGCGGCAAGACCTACCTGCAGTGTATGCGCTGAACGGCGCGGTATATGTCGCGCGGACTACATGGCTTGTCGAAATAAAGAATTTTTTGGGTGAGGGCACACACGGATTTGTGATGCCTCTTTCCCGCTCAATTGATATTGATACCGAGCAGGATATCGCCTTCGCGACCTGCCTTTTGCAACGAAAACAGGAAAACCCATGAAGCTGACCGTCATTGAAGAGCTGAAAAAAGCCAAACCCAAGCGTCGCCCCGCTATCCTGCACAAAATCCACGACAGAAATGTGGCGTTTTTCAAAAAGCGTAACCCGCCCCTGGGCGAAGCGCTGGAAAACATGGGAACGGCCGGTTTTCTGTTGCGCTTCAACGATGAATTTCTCGACATCATCGAGCAACGCACCAACCAATGTGCGCATCCGCCCGGCAAATTGCTGGAATACATTGAGACCGTGGCGAGCTTGCATCACAGCGGCTGGATCGACAAGATGGAGGTGTTGCACCGAATGATGGGCGAGCATGAACACGGCTTGATCTTGAAATCTTTTTACTTCAGTCTGCTCGAATCGCTGCCACAGGTTCCAGAGCGGATGCGATCAGGCATCATCCAGTTGCCGAAATTTCCCGACGGGCGGCGTTTTTCTGGCTCCACCGTGTTTCTGGGCGCGCTCACCGGGCTGCATATCGTGCATTACCTGAATACCACTGAGGTGCGCGATATCTTCATCATCGAGCCGGATATCCATAAATTTGGCCTGTCCTGCTGGTTTGTCGATTACCCGGCCATCGAAAAAAACTTTGGCCGGCTGGTGCTGCATGTGGGCGAAGAAATGCCGGAAAGCCCGCTGGATTTCCTGATGGGCGCTTCACCCGTTGTTGCGGGCGTCTGGCTGCGCATGCTGCCGATCTATTCCTCGCCTTTTTTCGACGAAGTGATCGCGCGCACCAACCTGCGCTGGCGCACGATCCATGAAGTGATAGTGCCATTCGATCGTGAGTTGCGCAACCTCGGTTATGGCGCCGCCAACCTGCGCGCCGGTTTTCCCATCCTGAGCAAGACCCCGCAGTTATCCGAAAATTGCCGCATCGCCGTGGTCGGCAGCGGCCCCTCGCTGGAAAATGACATCCCCTGGCTCCAAGCCAACCGTGACAAGCTCATCATTTTCGCGGTTCACTCATCGATACGGGTGCTGCGCAAACACGATATCCAGCCGGATTTTCAGGTGACGCTGGACACCGAATTGCTGGAAGACTTGCCCAAGCTGCAGCTTGATCCCGAAATTCCTTTCATCGTCTATTACAAAATTGACCCGCGCGCGATCGAAGGTTTCAAGACGGTGCTGATGCTGTCTGAAGTCAACAAGGCTAACGCGGTTAAATTCAAAACCGTAATCTCCAGCACACACCCCACCAGCGGCAACACCGCCGTGGCGGCAGCCCTGTTCATGCGGGCGAAAGTGACCTATCTGATCGGCCTGGATCTCGGCTTTCGCGATGCGGAGCACAGCCACGCCAGCGGCACCTGGCACGATGACGACGAAGGTGCGGGGCATGGCGACACCAAATGGCGCGACAACATTCTTGTCAAAGCGAATTTTGAAACAGCGGAAGGCGAAATCTACACGCATGCCTATTACAATTATTCGCGCTTCGCCATTCAGAATGCATTGATCGGCATTACCGATGAACGCAAGGTCTACAATCTCTCCGACGGGGTGTATATCGAGGGTGCTGAACCGCTTCGCAGCAAAGATATTGAGCCGCTCCCCGCCTACTCCGACCGCAAAAATGATCTGCGCGCGATCCAAGGTGCCTTCGTGAGCGGTTCACAAGATGTTTGGGAGCCTTACGAAGCAAGCGGCGAAACGGTATTGCGCGAGATGCGCGAAACCCTGCTGAAGGCGCTGACAGCCAACAAACCGGACTGGGGCAGTTTCGCCAAATCTCTGGATACTGCGACGGGAATTATCATGCATCAACACCTCACCCGGTATCCGGGCGATCTTCGTATCGAAGTATTTGGCCGATTGATATTGGATCTGTTATCCGACTGGTTTCGCGCCATGGTCTTCACGCGCACCCAGGCAGAATTCAACACCGGCTATAGCGCCGGCCTGAAACAACTCGGCGCGGTATTGGAGCAGCTCAAATGGCCTGCAGAAATTGACTTTGATCGCAACGCAACTACTACACCGAGGCCAGAATCGGATAATGCGTAGCAAATATGCAACAAGTGCAGCTTGGTTGCTGATTGTGCTTGACAATACCCAAGTGACTTGTTGATAATCCTGACAGCTCCGGCAATTGTGTTTGGAGCACTTAGGCTCGGCATTACTGACGCGTCGTTAATTATTGTGTCGAGTTCAAGGTATACCCACTTAGTGTTTTTAAGCTGTAACAAATTTTATGGAGAACAAATAATGATATTCCAAAGAAAAAACAAAATGATTTGTCTGGCAATTGCGGCTGCTTTTGCCGGCAGCGTCGGGGTTGCGAATGCAGCGCTGAACAATGATGGCGCAACATATACTGCACCAAAAGTGGCGAGCGAAACCCCAATAACAGGGATTACGTTTACTACCGCCGGTGGGAATTTTAATGCCGGCGGGGCAATGACAAGTTTTGCTCCAACAGCAGGGCAAAGTTTGATGGTAAATGTCACGCTTAACAATGGTGCAAAGTTTACCGGGGCTCCAGCATTGAATTGCTCGTCTGTTACTGGTGGTGTTTCAGGAAGTACCGCCGTTTTGAACTTGGGCGGTGCAAATTCTAACAATGCCGTATTCACTTTGGGTTCTGGCACATACGCCAATACTTCAATGCTGGCCGCATCTGGCTGCTATATTACCCCGAATGGCATTTCCGTCACAGGCGCGCACAATGCTGTGAATATGTCCATTACCTACACTTATGGGACGCTGGCTTCTTCTACGGTCAACGGCACTTACATTGATTTTGCCAGCGGCCTGAAAGTAACAGCAGAACTTGGCAATAACGCAGTCGCTCAAGTTGGCAGTGGTTTTGTTACCCTGACTGGCGCGGCCACCTCATTGTCGGCAGGCAACATCGCTTGGATGTCTAAAAACTCTGCAGTCATGAACGGGGGCGATGGCACAACTGCTATAACACTGGTTGATGTTATGGGTGTGGGTTCCGGTTCCATCACAGTGGCAGGTGCATCCCTCGCTGCAACCAAGGTGACTGGCGGCGTTTGGCTGCAAACCGTGGCTTCCGGCGTATGTGCTTCTGGTATCGGCATTCTGTCAACAGCAGTAGCAGGCGGGGTTACTCCGATCACATTTAGCGGATTGGACGCTTCCGCCATGTCGGGTGGTATGAACGTTTGTATGAAATTTGACGGAACAACGGCTATCCCTGCGGGCAGTATCACTGCTCAGGTGGGTGGTACCGCACTTTCCGGCTATAGCCTGTCTGCACCAGCCGCCACAACCCTGATAGAAATTACCCGCAATGGTACGACCTTGGTTGCGCCGCTTGTCAATGTGCCAGCTGGCTGGATCAGCCGCCTGGTGTTGACCAACCGTGGTCCCGCTGCCACTTACACGGTGAGTGCGGTGAGCGAAACAGGAACTACAGTAACCCTGACAGGTGCCGCTTCGTCTGGCACTATCGCCGCAAGCTCTACCACTGTGGTCGATCTGGATACGTTGATGACCACCGTTGGCAACGCTCGTGGCAGCTTGCAAGTGACGATTGCAGGCACTAGTTCCAACATCGATGGTCTGTACCAGTTGGTGAATGCCGCAACGGGCAATCTCAGCAACTACACGCTGATCAGCAAGTAAAGCCTGAAGCGGGGTTTTTCTCCGCATAAGGTTGCAAGACAAGAAGGGGGCGCAAGCCCCCTTCTTTTTCGCCAGAATCCGGTGTTCAACCCGTTGATCTCCCAAAAAAACGCCTCGCAAGGGTGACAAGATTTACGTTGCCTTTGAAAGGATCGGATTTCTTGGTGGCACGACAGGCATCACGCAATATCAGTCGTCCGAGCCGTACAAAAGAGCGGCGCAAATCGCTCTCTTTCGTTATATAATTCCTCTTCAAAATAGTGCGTTTGCTCAAAATGATAGTGCGGTTAACTCGTCTGAAACCTCTTGCACCTTACTTCTTGATTGGTTTGGTTGCCCTGCTCGGCCACGGTCTGTTGCTGTTTAACGATGGCATCTACTTTGATGACTGGATATTGCAACCCATGCTTGCCGAGAGCAACTGGAGCGAGCTGCAAAGCTGGTTTTCCCAGATGGGCTTGCCATTTCCACCCTATATATACTGGGGTGTGAAACTGGCTGGAGGCTATTATCAAGCGGTCGCTTTGCTTGCAAAATTTTTTTCCGCTGTTCTGATTTATAATATTTGCCTACGCTTTAGCTGGGTAAACCGCTACGAGGCGTTGGGCATTGCCTTGTTGAGCCTGGTTTATCCGGCCTATCAGGTCGCGGCTACTTTCTGCAACCTGACATACGAATTTTATTATTGTTTGTTTCTGCTCGCGGCGTGGCTGCTGCTCCGAACAGAACAGATAAAAGATCATAATGGCCTGGGGCTGCTTGCGCGCCTGCCGCCGCTGCTTCTGTTTTTCATCGCCTTCAACCTCAATTCGCTGTTGGTTTTTTATTTCTCCTTTTTGCTGCTGCTGTTTTTGTACCTCAAGCAAGCTCGCCAGATTTCCTGGCTTGCCGCTGCTAAAACATGGTTACCCCGTTACGCCGATTTTATTCTGCTACCGTTCGCGTACTGGATCGGCAAAAAAGTATTTTTTCCCACTCACGGACTGTATGCAAACTATAACGTCATCAAGCTAAACTTGGCTTCGATCGCGGACAACCTGCTGACGTTTATCATGACAGCAGGCTACGCCCAAGTGGAAGCGTCTGTTGCCCGTCTGATGGGGCAGCCTATTTTGTGGTTTCTGATTCTGGTGGGTATCTATCTGGCTTATGCCAAATTTATGAGAAAAAAAGACAGCTTGGCGCTATCTCATTTTCAAATCGAACAGCTATCCCGCAAGACAAAATGGATATTCCTGTATGGGGGGGGGCTGCTGTTGAGCGGCATCTTCGCTTACTCGGCGGTCGGTTTGTCGCCTACGCTAAGTGGGTGGAATACCCGGCATGCCATATTGGTCGGCTTGCCCATGGCGATACTGATCGTTGCGGCGCTAAGGCCTATCTGGATCAACGGGCTCTACCACGAAACGGGAAGCTTCGACTCAAGGGTGGTCAGCGTCCTGATCGGGGGCTCCTTGCTCGTCGCCTTTACGTTATCGACCATTAGCTACTATGTCGGCTGGCAGGCGCGCGCCATCAAGGATCGGGCGATCATGACCATTTTGGCTGAGGCGCCCGTGCTGAAAAATTTTTCCGTATTCTGGATTGATGACCAGTTCCCCGCCGGAGGGGAAAGAGCTTATCGTTTTTATGAATGGTCGGGGATGTTCAAACAAGTATGGGGCGGGGAATCGCGTATCGGCCTGCAAATGCAGGTTTATGGCAACAACCCGGCGATTTTGCCCGGATTCAAGCAATACTCTACTAAATTTTATACGCTTTCGGAGTTCGATCCTTCCGGATGCCAGGTGAAGATTGGCATAACGCGCGGATCGATGCAATATTCCGATGCCGAACTGGTGCGCCAGTATTTCAAACAGCGGTTTTTTAATAAGACCGGGCTTGCTGATTTTCTGCATGGGGTCGTGCACCTGGATGTCCAATTCCTTCCGTCCGAGGATAAGCGCTGTTTCGTTGATATAGGGAAAAAATGAAAACTCTGGTAACTGGTGGTGCAGGTTTTATTGGCAGCCATTTGTGCGAGCTGCTGCTGTCGCGCGGGCATGATGTGGTCGCGGTGGACAGCTTGGCCTGTGGACGCCTGAACAACTTCGCATCCTTCGCAAACCATCCGCACTTCCGCTTCATCCAGGCTGATATTCGCGACACGGCCGCGCTGCGGCCGGCCTTCGAAAACATCGAGTGGGTGTTTCATCTCGCCGGGCTGGCCGACATCGTCCCGTCCATCGAACAGCCGGGCAACTATTACGACACGAATGTCACGGGCACATTCAACGTGCTGGAATGCGCCCGCGAACACGGCATCAAGCGATTGGTTTACGCTGCATCCTCGTCGAGTTACGGCATACCGGAGGTGTACCCGACCCCCGAGACATCCCCGATCCGTCCACAGTATCCGTACGCGCTCACCAAACACATGGGCGAAGAGTTGGTATTGCATTGGGCACAGACCTACAGTCTCCCCTCGTTGTCGCTGCGTTTGTTCAATGTTTATGGACCTCGTTCTCGCACCTCCGGGGCTTATGGCGCCGTTTTTGGCGTATTTCTGGCGCAGAAGCTCAATGGCAAACCGTTTACAGTGGTGGGGGATGGAAACCAGACGCGAGACTTTACCTATGTTACGGATGTCGCCGAGGCGTTTCTGAGCGCCGCCGAATCTGATCTTTCAAGCGAAGCCATGAACGTCGGTAGCGGTGATCGCTACAGTGTAAATCGCCTGGTCAAGATTCTCGGTGGAGATGTTGTGTACATCCCCAAGCGACCGGGTGAGCCGGACTGCACATTCGCCGATACCGCCAAGATTCATCGGCTGCTCGGCTGGTCGCCCAGGGTTCCATTCGAGGAGGGCGTAACGCGAATGCTTGAGCGGCTTGAGGATTGGCGCGATGCGCCAGTCTGGAATCCGGATTCGATCGACCATGCGACCGCCAGTTGGTTTCGCTACCTCGGCAATCGCAATTAGCATTTAAGGAATAATGTTATGAATCTGACTTTTGCGGGGCGTACGGAGCAATTTCAATCAACACTTAATACGAGTGAATTTACAGACGCCTCTGGAGCGCGTCTTGCGCTAGAGAGTGGGGTTTTGCACGCGATGCAGATACTGCGTGCCGTTCGCGACCGGGGTAACAGCGTTTATGTGATTGGGAACGGCGGTAGTGCGGGAGTTGCCAGTCATGCCATTACGGATTTTGTGAACGTGGCCAAGTTGCGTGCGCAGACGGTGCATGAATCTTCGTTGCTGACCTGCATGGCGAACGATTATGGATACGAGAACGCTTACGCGCGTATTCTTTCGACGTTTGTACGTTCCGGGGATGTGCTGATTGCCATTAGTAGCTCGGGAAAGTCGCCGAACATCTGCAATGCTGCCACGAAAGTACGTGAACTCGGCGGAACAGTCATGACTCTGTCCGGTTTTGCACCCAATAATCCATTGCGTGTGCTTGGCGATCTCAATATCTGGCTTGATTCACGTGACTACGGGATGGTGGAAATCGGCCACGAATTCATTCTCCACCATATTGCCGACCGGTTCGGGCATGAAGCTAAGGTAGATTTAGATGACAAATAACAAGATTTTATCGCTGGATGAGCTGGTCACGCGTTGCGGAGCACTCAAGGCTCAGGGCAAGCGCGTGGTATTGTGCGGCGGGGCATTCGATCTCATGCACGGCGGCCATATCCGGCATTTGCAGCGCGCCCGGCAGGAAGGTGACGCGCTGATGGTGATCGTGACGGGCGATGCCTACGTCAACAAGGGGCCGGGGCGGCCGGTGTTTACCGAGCAACTGCGTGCGGAGAGCCTCGCGGCGCTTCAATGCGTTGATTACGTGGCCATCAACCATGCGGTAACGGCAATCGAAGCGCTTCACAAAATCCAGCCCAGCATCTACGCGAAGGGTAGCGACTATCGCTCGCACGGTGATGACGTTACCGGCAATATTACCCGCGAGCAGGCGGCGGTCGAGGCACACGGCGGGCGGTTAGCCTACACCGACGAGATTACGTTCAGCTCCAGCAGCCTGCTGAACGAACATTTTGGCGTGTTCCCGCCAGAGACGCGCGAGTATCTGAAGGATTTGCGCGAGGAATGGTCCGACAAGGATGTGCACCAGATGATTCAATCGCTATCCGGGCTGCGCGTGCTGGTAGTGGGTGACGCCATTGTCGACCAATATCACTATACCGCCCCGCTCGGACAGACCGGCAAAGGAAACATCTTGGCCGTCCGTTATGAATCCGAAGAGCAGTTCGCCGGTGGTGCTATCGCCGTCGCCAATCATTTGGCCGGGTTTGTGAATCAAGTTACGCTGGTGACTGGCCTCGGCACGCTCGACAGCCACGAGGAGTTCATCCGTTCGAAACTGCTCAATAATATTGAGCCGGTATTTTTCTACATGGAGGGTGCGCCAACCGTTACCAAGCGCCGCTTTGTCGACTCTGATCTTGCCAAATTCTTTGAAGTGTATTTCTACCGTGAAGATATGGTGCCTGGCGAGATGGAAAGCAAAATCTGCGATTGGCTCAACAGCCACGTGGCAGGCTACGACATTGTTGTCGTCCCCGATTTCGGCAACGGCTTTATCTCATCCGCCATGATCGAGGTGCTGTGCGATCGTGCCAAATACCTGGCGGTCAACACGCAGGTAAACAGCGGCAACCGCGGGTTTCATGTGATTAACCGCTACGCGCGAGCCGACTTCGTCTCGCTTAATGAACCCGAGGTGCGGCTCGCGTCACACAACCGGCACGACCCGATCGAATCTGTGGCACGCGACGTTGGAGACCGGGTAAAAGCCAAGCATTTTGCCGTGACGCGCGGCACCAAAGGCGCCATCATGCTGGACCGGAGCAAAGGCATGGTTCACACTGTGCCGGCGCTTTCCACCCGTGTGGTGGATCGCATTGGCGCGGGTGATGCGTTCCTGTCTTTTTCTGGCCTGTGCCTCGGGGGCGGCTTGCCGCCAGCGGTTGCGGCATTCGTGGGCAGCGCCGCAGCCGCCATCGACGTACAAATCGTCTGCAATCGCGAACCGATCAACCCGGTGGGTCTGTTCAAGTACATCACGACGCTGTTAAAATGATCAGTCTGCTGCTGCGCGCGGTCTGTCTGTAGTGATCGAGACGATCAAAGCTGGCAAGGGTATCGGGGCAGAAACACTCGCTCTATTTGTTTTTTCGGCGTGGGACGAACCCAGATGATCCATTAGGCCGTCGTTCCGGCGAAGGCCGGAATCCAGCAATCAGAGATACTCCGCGAAGCGGACAAAACTACAATGTTGTCCCACTTACGTGGGGAATTCTTAATCATCTGGATACCGGCCTGCGCCGGTATGACGCAGTTTTTTCTAATGGATTATTTGGTTTGAACATACCTTGCGCAATTACCAATTCACTGTGAAGTTGACGGCATGCTAATTCAGTCGGGGTAACCACCCGGCTGCACCGTAACACCGGCAAAGGTTAAACCTTTGCGGCGGTCGGGTAGCAAATAATAATTTGCTCCCACCTTCCCCTGCGAAGAGTCAGGAGTGGAAACAGGCATCCTTGGGCGGCTCGCGGTTTTACCGGCGTCTTTGAGGCGCTCACCAATAATCCACCAGTTGTGCCGGTGATAATTTGACGGTCGAAGATATTCAACTTATCGCTGGGCATATTGGTGTGCAGCACCAATGATCAGGATATGTCACAGATAAACTGAAATTCAAGTTAAGGATAGATGATGGGGGATAAATACGCGATCGATAGCCACAAGTTGATTTACCACCCAAAGCGGGTGGCACAACTAATGGACGTCGGGGATGACTGGAATAAGGCCAAATCGGTTTATCCTATCTATCTGGAGATTTCCCCGGTTGGCGCTTGTAATCACCGCTGCACTTTCTGCGCCGTCGATTACATCGGCTATAAAACCAACATGCTGGATGTCGAAGTGCTTAAAGTACGGCTGGAAGAAATGGGGCGGCTAGGCATCAAAAGCATCATGTATGCGGGCGAAGGCGAGCCTATGCTGCACAAGCGCATCCACGAAATAGTCAAGGCCACCAAGGATGCCGGAATTGATGTGGCATTTACAACCAATGCGACAGTGATGACCGACCAGTTCATAACTGAAGCTCTGCCTTTGGTTTCGTGGATCAAGGTGTCAATAAATGCAGGCAGCCCCAAGACTTATGCACAGATACACCAGACCAAAGAGAGAGACTTTCAAAAGGTCATTGATAATTTAAAGCGGGCAGTTGCCGCCAAGAGAGAGAAGAAGCTTAGTTGTGTCTTGGGCGCGCAATCCTTGTTGCTGCCCGAGAATGCCGAAGAAATGGGAAGGCTGGCGGAGATATGCAGAGATGAGATCGGCCTGGATTACCTCGTTGTGAAACCGTATTCACAACATTTGTTCAGTGAAACCCATCTATACGAAGACATTGATTACGCGCCCCATTTGAAAATGTCCAAGCAACTCGAGTCATATAACACCAAAGACTTTAGTGTTGTGTTTCGCGGACACACCATGAAAAAGTACACGGAGGCAGACCGATATCAAAAATGCTATGCAACGCCATTCGTCTGGGGATATATTATGGCTGACGGATCGGTCTATGGATGCAGCGCCTACCTGCTGGATAAACGATTCGAATATGGCAATATTAATGAACAGCCTTTCCAGCAAATCTGGGAGGGGGAGAAACGCCAGCAAAACTTTGAGTTTATTCGTCACGAACTCGACATAAAGGGATGTCGCCGCAATTGCCGCATGGATGAAGTGAATCGATATCTCCATGCCTTGTCGGAGGGTACTATTCCCCATGTCAATTTCATTTAGTCAAGAAAGGTCTGAATAAGGCGTGAACGATTTTTGTGCCATACAGCCAGAGACTGAAGATCGAATCGATGCCGAGATTACCATGATGAAAACCCCGGCAAAATTGATCGAGTCGTACCGTGCCATGCTGCGCATCCGGCGCGTGGAGGAGGCGTTGGCCGACCGCTACGCGGAACAGCAAATGCGCTGTCCGATGCACCTGTGTATCGGACAGGAGGCGATTGCTGCGGGCGTGTGCATGGCGCTGCGCCGCGACGATGTGGTGTACAGCAATCATCGCGCTCACGGACATTATCTGGCTAAAGGTGGCGACCTGAATGCCATGGTTGCCGAGCTCTATGGCCGTACCACCGGCTGTTGCGGCGGGCGGGGCGGCTCCATGCACCTCATCGATCAGCGCGCTGGCTTTATGGGCTCAACCGCAATCGTGGGCGGTACTGTTCCGCTTGCGGTCGGCGCTGCTTGGGCAGCGCGTCTCCAGTCAAAGGATTTTCTCGGAGTCGCCTTTTTTGGCGATGGCTGTTTTGAGGAGGGGGTGATACACGAGTCGCTCAACTTTGCCTCACTGCACCGGCTACCCGTGCTATTCGTTTGCGAGAACAACAACTTTGCGGTGTACACACCTCTCAGCGAGCGTCAACCAGCCCGCCCTATCCATGCGATCGCACAAGCGCATGGTTGGCATACCTGGACGGGCGACGGTAACGATGTCGAGGCAGTGGCGGCAATTGCGTGCGAAGCCGCAAACCGTGCGCGCGCCGGTGAAGGTCCGCAGTTCATCGAACTCGAAACTTACCGCTGGCGCGAACATTGTGGGCCGAACTTCGATGAAGAGCTTAATTACCGCAGTATCGGCGAAATCGCAGCAGGAAAACAGCGCTGCCCGGTGGCACGCTCGCGCGCGAAACTGATCGGCGAATGTCTGGCAACTGAAGCATCGCTCGATGCGATAGAGCACGGGATTGCAGTTGAAATCAATGAAGCCTTTCAGTTTGCATTATCAAGCCCGCTTCCTCTCGGCACCGATGCCGCCACGAAGGTTCTTGCAGTGAGCAACTCGTGCGCGAACTGACCTACGCACAGGCCATACAGGAAGGCTTGCATCAATCGATGTGGGCTGACCCGCGCGTTATTCTTATCGGTGAAGGCGTACCCGACCCCAAGGCCATCTTTGGCACCACCGCCGGTTTGCGCGAGAGTTTCGGACCGCAGCGGGTATTTGACATGCCGTTGTCTGAAAATGGCATGACCGGTATCTGCATCGGTGCCGCCCTGTCGGGCCTGCGCCCGGTCATGGTGCATCAGCGCATCGATTTCGGACTGCTCGCCATGGATCAGCTCGTGAATAACGCATCCAAGTGGCATTACATGTTCGATGGGCTGGCGCATGTCCCGATGGTGGTGCGTTTTATTATCGGGCGCGGTTGGGGTCAGGGGCCGCAACATTCCCAAAGTTTGCAGGCGTTGTTTGCACACATCCCGGGCTTTAAGGTGGCTCTACCCGCCACGGCCTACGACGCAAAAGGGATGTTGATTTCTGCCATCAAGGATAATAATCCCGTTATATTCATCGAACACCGCTGGCTGCACAACATCAAGGATGCGGTACCGGCAGAGGCGTATAGTACGCCGCTCGATTGTGCGCGCGTATTGCATGAAGGCGATCGGGTAACTGTCGCCGCTTTTTCCTATATGGTCGTGGAAGCCATGCAGGTAGCTCGGGCGCTTGCGCCGCATGGTATTCGTATCGAGGTGATAGACATGCGCAGCGCGCGTCCGCTCGATGTTGACACTGTGGCCAAATCCGTACGGAAGACCGGTCATTTGCTGGTTCTCGATACTGCCTGGAGCAGCGGCAGCATTGCCGGCGAGCTTGTCGCACGTGTGGTTGAGAAGGAATTCAGCGCGTTGCGCAAAGCGCCTATGCGTATTGCATTACCGGATTATCCGGTGCCGACATCGCATCACATGGCCGAGGGATATTACCCGGGCGCAATACAAATCCATGAGGCTATAAGTGCATTGACCGCAGTCACGCTCGCGCCAGCGGCCCATGAAGCAGTGTTGGCATCCGTCCGGCACTCCGGCCCTCATGATGTGCCGAACATCAGGTTTACCGGGCCTTTTTAGCAAACTGCCCGATGAGTGACAGCCCGGGAGTCTCAGCTATCTCAATAGCGTAGAGGCTTACGCCGGGCTTTGTTGAAGCGGAGATTTGCGGAATACCAGAATTTGTGAACATGCTGTTACGGATTTGCGGGACAGATTGGGTCAGTGCCCCGCATTTTCTTGTCTCGATACCTCTGCAAGAATCCTTTTGGCAAAGTCCGTGTAAGTCCGTCCTTGACATACGTCACTGGGGGGCTTGGGAGGTATTTTTGTCAGGCAGGCGCGCATATCTTCTTTGGTGCGGTACCAAAGAAAATTTTCGTCCCAATGAGGCTTTTCCGCCCGATACCGGCAGTCATAGACAACCGGCAGAGCACCACAGGCTGCGGCCTCCATCAAACGTTGGCTTTGCAGATCAAAAGGGTGGGAAACAAGGACGTATTGCGCTGCGTTATACACGCTAGCCACAGCCGATCCGTGCGGCAACTCTCCTTTGAAAAATGGTCGCACGATATCGTCCTCCTCCCAATGGCGGCCATAGACCTCCACATCAACCGTATCGGACAGAGAACACAACCAGCGCACTGACTGGTCACGAACCACATAAAACCACAACCCCCAATAAATATCATTTTTCGGATAGTCATACTCTCCGGCAAGATATTCCAGCTGCGCATCGGTCAGCGGTTCACCCGCCGCGAACATCTCTTCCAAAAACGCAAGCAATTTTTCTGGAGGCCGCCTCGCAATACTTTCGCGGTACGAAGAGGCCACCACGACCACACGCGATTTTCTTTCTTGCCCAATGTCGAGGAACACATTATCGTCATAGCAAAAACGTTGACGCTGAACATTGGCAGCCCCGCATTGATACAGATAAGCGTCAAACTCCTTGTCAACAGAATAGATCAAGTCCCGCTGTCTCCAGAGAATCGGTTTGCCAGCCTTGATTTCTTCCATGGGATCTTGCCACCATGTAACGTTGAAAACATCCGGATGCAACACGCCGGAGTTATATTCGTTAATATTGACCGTGATATGCGGATTGAAGCCTGCTATTGCCTTGGCCTTGTTGTATTGGGTCAAAAGCTCTCTATCGTTGGCCTCAATCATAAACAGAACCTCACACCCCTGTTGTCTGAACGCTTGCGCCAGATCACGGGAGTTGTACTGCATGACGGTTGTCAGGCGTGAAGTTCCTAAAAAAACGCGCACTGGTTGACCGAGTACAGTTTTAAGATTGGAACGACTGTACGCCTCTGCCAGTGAGTTGAATTTATTCGCTCTCTCAATATCAACCGCATTATAATTTTTGACAATATTATTGGCCAACGAGCGCTCTTCCGGTACGGACGGATCGAAATCCACATCAGTTGGCAAATGCAACCGTGAAGAAAGGGTAAATGCTGC